>CAZYXS010000036.1:0-1104 GCA_964650955.1 uncultured Desulfuromonadales bacterium
CCCATCTCTCCGCCTCAGCGTTAATGAGCTTTGAATGGGCACTGGACCTTCTTTTTGGTTATAGCTCCGAAGAATAATGGAGGGTGGAGGGCCGTGGCAGGCTTTCAGGGGAGGCGGGCGCGCTTGGTTTCGAGGGCGTGGCGCAGGTCGGGCCCGGGGTGGGCTGCCATGGCGCGGTCCAGGGCCTGGCGGGCGGCCGCCGTGTCACCGGCGGCCAGGTGGATGTCGGCGAGGGTATCGAGAAAGTCGGCGCGGGCCGGCTCCCGCTCCAGAGCTTGGCCGATCCACTCCAAAGCCTCCTTCCCCTGCCCGGCCTGCAGCAGCACCCAGGCCAGGTTGTTCATCGCCTCGGCCTGCTCCGGGTCGCGGCGCAGCGCCCGGCGATAGTCGGCGGCCGCTGCGGCCCAATCCTGCCTGGCCGCAAAGACGTTACCGCGGTTGAGCAGCGGCTGCGCCCAGTCCTCGTCCAGTTCCGCTGCCCGCTGGTAGGCCCGCAGGGCCAGGTCGTCATCCCCCCGCTGCTGGTAGGAGACGCCGAGATCGTTGTGCTGGCGGGCGTCGAGGGGATCGTTGAGGACAATGATCCGGGGGAGGCTGCAGCCGCCAAGGAGAAAAACCAGCAGCATCACGGGGAGAAAGCGGAACACCGGGTCACTCCAGGTAGAGATAAAGACGGTTGAGTTTCTCCCAGCGGGGGAGCAACTCCCGGTCGGTGATATAGACGTTGGGCTCGATGCCGGCATGCACCAGGAACCCATGGGCGTCCTGGCCGTAGACCACCAGGTAATGGGGGCGGGAGAGGGGCCCGAAGCCGGTCTGCACCGGGATGATCAGCGGTCGCCCCGCGGCCAGCTGCCTGCGCAGCAGATCGAGATCGCCGCGCCCCGAGCGGGTGGCGAACCCGAGGCTGCGGGCGTAGTTTTCCAGATCGGGGAGCAGGCTCCCCCCCAGCGCCGGGTTGTAGACCACCCGGGTGATCTCCTCGACCGGCAGCTCGCGGCCGCGGTGCGCCAGCAGCGAGGCAAGGGCCGCGGGGCCGCAGTCATCCTTGCTCTGCTGGGCACGGAAGGGGACATTGGCGATGGTCTGCAGGCCCCCCCCCCC
>CAZYXS010000036.1:1114-21300 GCA_964650955.1 uncultured Desulfuromonadales bacterium
GGGGGGGGGGGGGGACGGAAGGGAGAGCAGCCGCCGGCCAGGGCCAGCAGGGCCAGCAGCAACAGCCAGCGCGTCATGGTCAGCGGATGATGATCTTCTTGTCCATCACCCGCAGGATCACCACCACCAGCAGGATGATCAGCAGCACGGCGATGACCTCGCCCAGCACCCCGCCGGCGGCGAGGTCGTCGGAGAGGCCGGCGAGCTGATGGATCTGCTCGTCGCTCAGAGTCGGCAGCTTGGCCATCACCTCGGCGGTGGAGATCCCATAATCAGCCAGACGCTGGGCGACGACCTCCTTCTCCAGGGTCAGGCGGATGGTTTCAACCTCCGCGGCCCGGGCCGAGGCCAGCCCGCCGTCGGCCAGCCGGCTTTCCACCAGGGCGGCACGGCTCTGGGCGGGGAACAGGGCCAGGGCACTGAAGGCGATCAGCACCACCCAGCCGAAGGCCAGGTTGAGAATCCAGGGACGTGAGCTGCGCATGGGCATCCTCCTGCAGGAAAAAGGGCAGTATGTCCAAGGAGTTTACCCGAGAGATGGTTGGCTCGCAAGCGAATCCGGCGGCCGTTGGTTTGCACCCCTCCTTCTCTTGACGATCCCCGCACCCCTCATTATATTGTCAGTGCCGGCATGCAGCCGACTTAGCGCAGGAGTTTACATGGCCAAGGATTATTACGCCGTGCTCGGCGTCGCCAAGGACGCGTCCGCCGACGGGATCAAAAAGGCGTATCGCAAGCTGGCGCTCAAATACCACCCCGACAAGAACCCGGGCAACAGCCAGGCGGAGGAGAAGTTCAAGGAGATCTCCGAGGCCTATGCGGTCCTCTCCGACCCGGACAAGCGGCGGCAATACGACCAGTTCGGCGACAGCGGCTTTCATCAGCGCTTCAGCCAGGAGGACATCTTCCGCGGCGCCGATTTCAACTCCATCTTCCGGGAGTTCGGCTTCGGCGGGGACGACCTTTTCAGCCAGCTCTTCGGCGGCGGACGCGGCCGGGTGCACCCCGGTGGCCGCGGGCGGGTGATGCAGGGGCAGGACTACCTGATGCACCTGAATATCCCCTTCCGCACCGCCATCCTCGGCGGCGAGACCCGGGTCGACTACCGCCGGGACAACCAGGTGGAGCAGCTCACCGTGCGCATCCCCGCCGGGGTGGAGCAGGGGCAGAAGCTGCGGGTCACCGGCAAGGGGGGACACGGCCTCGGCGGCGGCCCCCCCGGCGACCTGCTGCTGGAAATCGGCATCGACCAGGACCCCCTGTTCCGCCGGGAGGGGGACGACCTGCTGGTGACGGTGGAGGTCCCCTTCAGCGGCGCCTGCCTCGGCACCAGCGCCGAGGTGCCGACCCTCGACGGCCCCAAGCGCATCAAGATTCCCCCCGGCATCGGCGGCGGCCGCAAAATCCGCCTGCCCGGCTTCGGCATCCCCATGCGGGGGAGCAAATCCCGGGGAGACCTGTACGCGGTGATCACCGTGGCCGTCCCCACCCACCTGAGCCCCGCCCAGCGCAAACTGCTGGAGAAGTTGCAGGCAGAAGGGCTGTAACCGCCATCTCAATGACGCAAAACGGCCACCCCAGAGTGCCAGGGTGGCCGTTTTGTTTTCGTCCGCAAATCAGGGTCAACCGTAGAATTCGGTGCAATACATCATCCCCAGCCTGCCCCGGTTGGCCAGGCAGTCGAGGCAGAGCTGCCCGGAGTCGCCGTAGAGTTCCACGGCGAGAAAGGCTCCAGCCTCCTGGTCGGGGGTAACCGGCGGCTGCTCGGGTTCGAAGAGTTGCTGGCAGACCTTGCAGGCAATCATGGGGTTTCTCCGCTGCGCACCAGGTCGGCCAGGGCGCGCAGGAAATCGGGTTGGGCGTTCAGGGAGGGGGCGCGGGCGAAACTGCCGAGGCCGCAGTCCTGGGCATGGTCGCGGTACTCCATGTCGATCTCGAACAGGGTCTCGATGTGGTCGGAAACGAAGGAGACCGGCACGATCAGCACCGCATGCTGCCCTTCGGCGGCCAGTTGGTCCATCACCTCGAGGGTGTCGGGCGACATCCATTCCACCGGCCCGCTGCGGCTCTGGAACCCCAGGTGCCAGGGGCGCTCCCCGAGCTCGGCCATCACTCCCCGCACCGTCGCCAGCACATGGTCGAGGTAGGGGTCGCCGCGGTCGATGAATTTCTGCGGCAGGGCATGGGCGGAAAAGAGGATCTGCACCTCGTCCCGCACCAGTTCGTGGAAGGTTTCCAGCCCCGCCCGCACCCGCCCGGCCAGGGCCGAGACATAGCCCGGCCAGTCGTGCCAGCTTTCGATGACCCGGTAACGCAGATTCGGGTGCACCCTGGCGGCGGTGCGGCGGAAGTCGTTGACGCTGCTGCCGGTGGTGGCCCCGGTGTAATGGGGGTACATGGAGAGCACCACCGCCTGCTCCACCCCGTCGAGGGCCATCTGCCGCAGGGCTTCCTCGGCCCGCGGCGCCCAGTAGCGCATGACCACATAGGGACGCCAATGGGGCCCTAACTCATCGGCAATGCCTGCGGCCTGGCGCCGGGTCCAGTCGAGCAACGGCGAAGCGCCGCCGATGGCTTGGTAGTTCTGCCGCACGCTCTTGGCCCGGAAATGGGAGATCAGCCGGGCGAAGGGCTTCTGCAGCAGCCCCCCCAGAGGCAACTGGATCAGCTCCCGGTCGGAAAACAGGTTGTAGAGAAAGGGCTCGACCGCATCCAGCGCGTCGGGCCCTCCCATGTTGAGCAGCACCAGGCCGATCGGTTTTTCAGGATTCATGGGTGCTGATTTTCTCCTGTCTCCTGACTCCTGGATTCTGAATTCTGGCGTCCTACTTCTGGCTCAGCCTATGGACGCACTCGACCATGTGGATGGCGTTTTCCGGCGGCACGTTGGGCAGGATGCCGTGGCCGAGGTTGAAGATGTGGCCGGGGCGGTCGCCGTTCTCCTCCAAAATCCGCTTGACCTCCGCCTCGATGTGCGCCTTGGGGGCATAGAGGATGGTGGGGTCGAGGTTCCCCTGCACCGCCACCTGCGGGCCGAGCATGTCGCGGGCCTGCCCCAGGCCGATGTGCCAGTCGAGGCCGACCACGTCGGAACCGGCCTTCTTGACGCTCTCCAGCATGGTCCCGGCCCCTTTGACGAAGTGGATGATGGGGATGCCGCTGCGGTTGAGGCCGTTGATCAGCTTGGTGGTGTAGGGGAGGATGTAGCGCTCGTAGTCGAGGGGGGAGACGATGCCCCCCCAGGTGTCGAAGATCTGGATGGCCTGGGCGCCGGCGGCAATCTGGGCGTTGAGGTACTGCCGGTCCATTTCCGTCACCTTCTCCATCAGCGCGGCAAACAGGGCCGGCTCGGAATACATCATCTTCTTGATGGTGGCGAAATCCTTGCTCCCCTTGCCTTCGACCATGTAGCAGGCCAGGGTGAAGGGGGCGCCGCCGAAACCGATCAGCGGCACCCGCCCTTCGAACTCGCGGCGCAGAATTTTGATGGTTTCGAGCACGTAGGGGACGTCCTCTTCCATCACCGGAATGCGCAGGGCGTCGACGTCGGCCTGGGTGCGCACCGGCTTCTCGAATACCGGACCCGGCACGAAGTCGAGCTTGAGCCCCATGGGCTCGACGGGGGTGAGGATGTCGGAGAAGAGGATGGCGGCATCGACGCCGAGGATGTCGATGGGCTGAATGGTCACTTCCGCGGCCAGTTCCGGGGTCTTGCACAGCTCCAGGAAGGTTACCTTGGAGCGCACCCGCATGTACTCGGGGAGGTAGCGGCCGGCCTGGCGCATCAGCCAGACGGGGGTGCGGTCGACGGGCTGGCCCCAGCAGGCCTTGAGGAAGTTGTATTCGGTGGTCATGGGTTTATTGCCTCCTGTGGAATTTTGATTCGCATCGTAGGGGCAGGGTTCCCCTGCCCAGGTTCCCCTGCCCGGGGTTCCCGGTCCAGGGCGCGGAAACCGCGCCCCTACATCATTTCGGCGCGTTCTGCGCGGCTTCGGCCTCCAGCCGCTTGCGGGTGCGGTGGGGGATGTAGTTGCAGAAGGGCTCCTCGGCCATGTAGTCGCCGTAGACGGCGTCGGCCCGGGCCCGACAGCCGCCGCAGACATTGATGAACTCGCACTCGCCGCATTTGCCCTTGTACTTCTTGTTGTCCCGCAGGTCGTTGAAGACCTGGGAGTTGTACCAGAGGTCTTTGAACTTCATCTGCTTGACGTTGCCGACGCTCGAATGGAAGTAGGAGCAGGGCTTGAGGTTGCCGAAGCAGTCGATCAGGCAGATGGTCTGGGCGGCGATGCACCCCTTGCCGCCGCCGGTGGAAAAAGTCAGGGAGCGGCGCTGGAAATCGACCCCTTCGGCTTTGGCCATCTGCGGCACGATGCGGTAGTAATGGGGGGCGCAGGTGGGGCGCATGAGGATATCGCTCTCCTGCTTCTCCTGCTGGTAGTGCCAGGCCAGGATCTCCTCGTAATCCTCCTTGGAAATCAACTCGTTCATGATCTCCTCGCCGCGGCCGGTGGGGACGATCATGAACATGTACCAGGCGGTGGCCCCCAGTCCCTTGGCGACCTTGAAGGTGGCGCCGATGTCCTGCTGGTTGCGCTTGGTGAAGGATGAATTGATCAGGAACTTGATGCCGTTGCGCTTGAGGGTCTCGGCGCCGCGGATCACCCCGTCGAAGGCGCCGGGGCAGGAACGGAAGTCGTCGTGGATGGCGGCCGTGGAGCCGTCCAGCGACAGGGAGACCATCTTGATGTCGGCCTCCTTCATCCTGGCGCAGACCTCGTCGGTGATCAGGGTGCCGTTGGTGGCCATGCACATGCGCAGCCCCTTGGAGGTGCCGTACCGGGCAATCTCGAAGATGTCCTTGCGCATCAGCGGCTCGCCCCCGGAGAGGACCATGACCGGTTGGGAGACTTCGCAGATGTCGTCGATGAGCTTGAAGGCCTCCGCGGTGGTGAAATCCCCCTCGGAGGAGAGCATGTCGGAGGAACAGCGGCAATGGACGCAACTGAGGTTGCAGCGCTGGGTGCTTTCCCAGGCGATCCATTTGGGGATATACTCGGTGGTACCCTTGCTGGCAGTCATGCGGGAGGTCCTTTCGGTATCGGGGCCGGAGTTTTCCCTTAGCCCACCCATCCTACACTAGAGGCCTGCGGAGTGACAAGCTTTTCAGGGAATGGCGCCGGGTCATATAAAAAGGCGGACCCCGCGAGGAGATCCGCCCCGAATGCTGCGCCAGGGATGGGTTCTCAGCCGTTGCCGGCCTGCTCCCGGGGGACGCCGTCGACCAGATCGAACAGTTCGTCGAAGATCGCCTGCACGGTGGTGATGCGATCGGCCTTCCAGGCATTGGAGCCGCAGAAGATCAGGCCGGTCTCCATGTCGCCGCGTTGAGCGCGATCGAGGGCGTGGACGATGCAGAAGCGCTCCTGCCCGGCCTTGTAGGCGCATTTCTTCAGGCAGCCGGAGGGGCAGATGATGGCGCGGTCGATATCGTGCTGGCGCACCTGCTCGATGTTCCCCTTGAGGGCCCGGCCGGGCAGGCCGGCGGGGCTCATGATCAGGCCGATGTCCTCGGGGGTGCAGTCGAGATAGGCCTGCTTGAAGGCGGGGGAGGCGTCGCATTCCTCGGTGCAGACGAAGCGGCTGGCCATCTGCACGCCGTCGGCCCCCTCGTCGAGGGCGTGGTGGAGATCAGCGCGGTCCCAGATGCCGCCGGCGGCGATCACCGGAATGTCGAGCTGCCACTCCTGGCGGAAGTACTCCTTGACTCCCCGCACCGTGGCATACTGGTCGTATTCGCCGGTGCCGATGTTCTCCAGTTTCTCCCCGAGGTGGCCGCCGGCGGTGTCGGGGTCCTCTACCACAACCGCGTCGGGGAGGCGGTTGAAGCCCTTATGCCACTTCCTGGCAATCAGTTCCGCCGCCTTGACCGAAGAGACGATGGGAACCAGGGCGACATCGGGAAAATCGGCGGTCAACCCCGGCAGGTTCAACGGCAACCCGGCTCCGGAGATGATGATCTTGGCCCCCCCTTCGCAGGAGGCCCGCACGATATCGTCGTAGTTGGTCACCGCCACCATGCAGTTGGTGCCGATGATGCCGCCGGGAGCAATGGCGTAGGCCTTGGCCAGTTCGTCCTTGAGAGCGGCGCTGTCGGCGGCGAAGAAGTTGCTGCCGTCGTACCGGGGGCTGTTGAGGGCCAGACCGGCCGTGGCGACAATGCCGATGCCGCCGCAGCGGGCGACGTGACCGGCGAGTCCGGCGGCGGAGACGCGCACCCCCATCCCTCCCTGGATCAGGGGAAAGCGGGCGGCGTGCTTGCCTATCTTGAGAGAGCGGATCATCGGAAACTCCTTGGGGAGGCGGACGACCTTGGCCGCCGATACAGTTTTACAGTTTAACAAAACATTTGTCCGCCAATTGTAATAATTCTGTAAAACCCCAAGGAGATTCCCCTTGTCGACCTCATCTGGGGGTGTTAAACAGACAGGATGAAATTCTTCGGCCGTCTCCTCAATCCCCTGGTCGCCCTCATCGGCATCCAGCTCGCCTGGCTGCTGGTGGTGGGCTTCTGGCTCTACTGGTTCCTCGGCAGTCACCGCAAGCTGAGGGCGGTGGCGGAGCGCTACAGTCCGGAACTGCTGCAGGGGGGGCGCGACTTGATCATCCTGGTGGAGGGGCTGATCCTGCTGGTGTTGATCCTGGCGGGGGTCTACGTGCTGTTCCTCTACTGGAACCGCCAGGTCCACCTCTACCGGGCGCAGCGGGACTTCATCGCTCAGATGACCCACGAGCTCAAATCCCCCCTGGCTTCGCTGCAACTGCACCTGGAGACCCTGCAGTTGCGCCGCCCCGAACCGGCGCAACTGGAAGGGTTCGTCCAGACCATGCTGGAGGATACCGACCGCCTGCGGGGCCTGATCGACAACCTGCTTTCCGCCAACCGTCTCGACCAGAAGGGGCTGCGCCTGACCCTGCGCCCCTGCGATTTTTCCGCGTATGTCGCCGACTATTTGGAACAGCGTCGCGCCGGCTTTCCGGCGGATGGGAGCCTGGAGCTGGATATCGAGGCGGGACTGGTCGCTCCCATCGAAACCGAATCCTTCGACATGGTGCTGCGCAACCTGCTGGAAAACGCCATCCTCTATGCCGACGGGCCACCCCGGGTGCGGGTGCGCCTCTGGGGCGAGGGACGCCATTGCCACCTGACCTTCGCCGACCAGGGACGTGGGGTCGAGCTCCGGGAGCAGAAGAAGGTGTTCCGGATCTTCTACCGGGTGCGTCGCAGCGGCGAGACCATCCGCGGCACCGGGCTGGGGCTGTTCATCGTGCGGGCGATGGTGCTGCGCCACAAGGGGAAGGTCTGGCTGGAGAGCGCCGGGCCCGGCCAGGGGACGACTTTTCATATCCTGCTGCCGCGCATCGCCCGACGGGAAGAGAGGGTACCGGCATGAGTGCGCCGCGGATTCTGCTGGTGGAAGACGAACAGCATATTGCCCGCGGTCTCGTCTTCAACCTGGAGCAGGAAGGCTTCGAGGTAGTCCACGTGGAGCAGGGGGAATTGGCGCTGGAACAATTCGACCGGGCCTCCTTCGACCTGGTGATTCTCGACCTGATGCTCCCGGGCATCAGCGGTCTGGAGGTCTGCCAGGAGTTGCGGCAGCGGGATCAGCGCGTGCCGATCCTGATGCTGACCGCCATGGGCAAGGAGCGGGACCGGGTCAAGGGGCTGACAGCGGGAGCCGACGACTACCTGACCAAGCCCTTCAGCCTGGGCGAGTTCCTGTTGCGGGTGCAGGGGATGCTGCGGCGCTCCCGCTGGTACCGTCCCCAACCCCGGGCCAACGACCGCTACCGCTTCGGCTGCAACGAGGTCGATCTGCAACGGCAACGGGCCTGGACGGAGCGGGGAGAGATCTCCCTCACGGAACTGGAGGTGCGGATGTTGCGCTGTTTTTTCGAGCGGGAAGGGGAGGTGCTGGAACGGGCGGAGCTGCTGGAGGCGGCCTGGGGGATCTCCCCGGAAACGGAAACCCGCACCCTGGACAACTTCCTGGTGCGCTTGCGCAAGTATTTCGAGGCCGACCCCACCAATCCGGCCCATTTCATCACCGTCCGCGGCCGCGGCTACCGTTTCCTTCGCAACGGCCGGGACGGCGACTGATTTTCCTACCCTACTTCGGGGCGACAAAACCCGCCATGGCGGCTTCGCGGAAAGCCTCAAGCCCCATCTCGTCGACAAACTTGCCGAGCCGGCAGCGGCGGTTCTGGGCCTTGAACCATTGCACCAGGTGGTCGACGATGGCCAGGGTCTCGGCCTGGGTCGGGACGTTTTCGTAGAGTTTGTGCGAAAGCCGGGGCTGGGCGCCGCCGTTGCCCCCCACCAGCACGTGCCAGCCCTTGGGAGTGCCGATCAGGGCCACGTCCTTGATGCAGCCTTCGGCGCAGTCGTTGATGCAGCCGGAAACTCCCATCTTGAACTTCCAGGGCAACTCCAGGCCATGGTACTTGGCATCCAATTCCAGGCCGACGGTCACCGAATCCTGCTGCCCCCTCTTGCAGTAGGTGGTGCCGGGGCAGATTTTCACCGAACGCACGCACATACCAATGGCGGCACCGGGTTTTTCCCCCAGTTCGGCCCAGATCTCGTCCAGTTTCTCCTCGGGCAGGCCAACGATGGCGATGCGTTGGGCGCTGGTCAGCTTCAGGGCCTGGGCCTGGTATTTGTCGGCCACATCGGCAATCTTGCGCAGGGTCGCCGGGGTGGTGATGCCGCCGGGGATATGCGGGGCGATGGCGTAGGTTTCCCGGTCGCGCTGGATGATGGCGCCTTTGCTGTCGATATCCTGTTTCATCGGTGGATCTCCGGAAGGGTCAGGGCCCCGCGGGGCCATTGGCACAAAGAGAGATTAAGGCCGGTTCAAAGCGCAATTTCTACCCCGGCGGCCCGCCGTTGTCAACCCCCAAACCACCGCCGAAACCCCTTGTCGACAAGACCAAACCGGGCTTTTTCCGGTTGCATGGTTGCCTGGATCCCCTATAATCATTCCTTCCGTTCCACATCGCCTCCCGGGTGACCGGATTTCCCAAGCGATTTGCAGATGAAGGAGAGAGATGCCATGAAAGCAGTTCTGCTCGACGGTTTCGGCGGCCTGGATGTCCTCAAGGTCGGCGAGATTCCCAAACCCGCTCCCAAGGAAGGCGAGGTCCTGATCAAGGTCGTCGCTTCCTCCATCAACCGCCCCGACCTGGTGCAGCGCGAAGGGAAATACCCGCCGCCCCCCGGCGACTCGGACATCCTCGGCCTCGAGGTCGCCGGCACCATCGCCGAGCTCGGCGCCGGCGTGAGCGGCTGGCAGGTCGGCGACCGGGTCATTACCCTGGTGGGTGGCGGCGGTTACGCCGAATACGCCCTGGCCTACGCCAGCCACCTGATGCGCATCCCCGACACCCTGAGCTTCGAAGAGGCGGCCTGCATCTGCGAATCCTACATCACCGCCTTCCTCAACGTCTTCATGATCGGCGACCTTCAGGACGGCCAGACCGCCATTCTTCACGGCGGCGGCGGCGGGGTCAACACCGCGGCCATCCAGCTGTGCAAGGCCCTGACCCCCAAGGCCAAGCTCATCGTCACCGCCCATCCGAGCAAGCTCGAGCGGGTCAAGGCCCTGGGAGCCGACCTGGTGATCGACTTCACCACCACCCCCGACTTCAGCGACGCCGTCAAGGAGTTCACCAACAAGAAGGGGGTCGACGTCATCCTCGACCATGTGGGCGCCAAGTACCTCGGCCCCAACATGAACTCCCTGGCCTACAAGGGGAGGCTGGTGATCATCGGCGTCATCAGCGGCATCAAGGCCGAGCTCAACCTGGCCCTGATGATGGTCAAGCGCCAGCAGATCATCGGCTCGGTGCTGCGCTCCCGCCCCGTTCCGGAGAAGGCGGAGATCGTCGCCGAGTTCACTCGCCGGGCCCTGCCCAAGTTCGCCGACCGCAGCATCGTGCCGCTGATCGAGCAGGTCTTCCCCATCGAGGAGGTCAAGGCGGCCCACCAGATGATGGAAGAGGACAAGCACTTCGGCAAGATCGTGCTGAAAATCAGCTGATATCAGCAGAGGAGGGGTGCCGACTGCGGCGCCCCTTCTGAATTCTGACTCCTGGATTCTGCCCCGCCATGTACCACAAAGCCCACTTCGACTGGGACCAGCTCCCCCCCCTCACCTCTCCCCGCCGCCAGCTCGGCCTCACCGGCGTCGCCCTGGGGCTGATCAACCTGCCGCCGGGCGAAGGCTACACCTTTACCCACAGCCATCGCGAACAGGAAGAAGTCTACATGGTCCTGGCCGGCGGCGGCACCCTGCTGGTCGACGGCGAGGCGGTGCCGCTGGCCCCCGGCGACATGGTGCGGGTCGACCCGGCCTCAAAGCGGGCGCTGCACAACGGCGGCAGCGAACCGCTGCGCATCATCTGCGCCGGCGGGGTGCCGGCGGGCTATCCCAAGGACCCCGGGGCCCGCTACCTCATCGACGACGGCGTGCCCGACTACGACGACCTCCCCCCCTGGTGCGCCGGCGACCCCGAGGTGGCGCAGCGCAACGCCGAGCTCAAGGCCCGCTACCTGCGCACCCTGGCCAAACGCAAAGAGCGGACGGACCATGACTAAATCCAGCGTCGCCCTGATCGGCATGCCCGGCGCCGGCAAGAGCACCGTCGGGGTGGTGCTGGCCAAGCGCCTCGGCCTCGATTTCGTCGACACCGACCTGCTGCTGCAACGCAGCGCCGGCGGCCGCCTGCAGCAGATCCTGGCCACCGAGGGGCTGGCCGGTTTCCGGGCGCGGGAGGAAGGGGTGCTGCTGCAGTTGCAGGCCCCTCACAGTGTCATCGCCACCGGCGGCTCGGTGGTCTACGGCCCTGCCGGCATGGCCGCCCTCGCCCGCCAGGCCCACCTCGTCTGGCTCAAGCTCCCCCTGACCGAACTTGAGCAGCGCATCGGCGACCTCGCCGCCCGCGGGGTGGTGATCGAACCGGGGGTCTCCTTCGCCAGCCTCTACACCGAACGCCAGCCCCTCTACCAGCGCTACGCCGACCAGGTGGTGGAGGTCGGCGGCAAGACCCTCGAGCAGGTGGTGACGGACTTGGTGGAGCGTTTGACACCGCTGCTACCGGGGCCAAATTTTAACGCAGAGGCGCAGAGGTAACGCAGAGAGGCGAAGAGTAAAGCCCGGTTAAGGCCAAAACTCTCCGCCTCTCTGCATGTTCTCGGCGTCTTTGTCTTGCTGCCTTGCCTTATTTCCCCGCGGGCAGCTTGCTCGCCTCCGGCGGGGACGCGTCGTTGGGCCAGAGCAGCCACATGCGGCCCTGCTGCTTCATCCGGCCGGCCTGGGCGCCGGCGTCGTTCCCCATCCCCCAGAAGAAATCGGCCCGCACCGCCCCCTTGATGGCACCGCCGGTGTCCTGCGCCACCACCAGGCGCTGCAGGGGTGTCTCGCTCAGCGGCAGGGTGGTGGAGAGAAACACCGGCGCCCCCAGGGGAATGGTGCGGGGATCGACGGCGATGCTGCGCTCCGGGGTCAGGGCCACGCCAAGGGCCCCGACAGGGGTTTCCAGAGCCGGGTCGAGTTCCCGGAAAAAGACGTAGCTGGGGTTTTCCGCCAGCAACTGTCCGACCTGGTCGGGATTGGCCCGGGCCCAGGCCTTGATATTCTGCATGGACATCTGGTCCCTGGTCATCGCCCCCCGGTCAATCAGCAACTTGCCGATGGAGCGGTAGGGGTGGCCGTTCTGCTCGGCGAATCCGACCATCACCCGTTCGCCGTTCGAGGTGGAAATCCGCCCCGAGCCCTGGATCTGCAGGAAGAACAGCTCCACGGGATCTTCCACCCAGAACAGCTCGTTACCGAGAACCGGTGCCTTGCCGGCGTCGATGTCGGCCCGGCTCCAGTAGGGAACCACCTTCTTCCCCTCGATCCGTCCCCGCAGGCGGTAGTTGGCCAGGTCGGGATAGACGCTGCGCAGGTCGATGACCAGCAGGTCGTCGGGCACGGCGTACAGGGGGAAGCGAAAGCGCTGATCGGGCTGACGGCTCCCCTGCAGGTCGGGGGCGTAGTAGCCGGTGATCAGGCCGGTCTCCTTCCCCTCGCTGCTGTTGACCCGGTAGGGAATGAAGCGGGATTCGAAAAAGCTGCGCACCGCCATAGGATTGGCGGCGTCCACCAGCGTGGCGTCGGCGCAAACCAGTTTCCATTCGGCGCGCTTGGCTACCGCGCTGCAGCTCTTGCGAAAAGTGGCGAAAGCCTCGCGCTGGTCGTCCATCCCCCATCCTTCCACAGTTTCCCAGCCCACGGGGGTCAGTTGCGGCACCTTGACCACCGGCGGTTCCGGCACCACCGGCGGCGGCGGTTCGGGGCAAACGGTGGGGGGCGGGGGTTCCGGGCAGACCGGCGGCGGACAGACCGGCTTGGCGCAGGCGGAGAGCAGGGCAAGCAGAAGCAGAAGGCAGACAGGGGTGTTTGGGAACATCGGAACCATCCGTGGCGAAAAGAGTGAAGCCGGGTTCAGAGGCAGGCATGGAAGGGGGGTATCTTAACACGGCTCGGAGTCGCTGCGAAGGACACATTTCCAATGCAAAACTGTTGGGCCAAAGGCTGCTTTCATGCTATGAATAACCGAGTTTGGCGCCCGAAGGACGAGGACTGTGGGCAAAACATGGATAGGTTGAGTCCCGCGCGTCGCGGCTGGTTAATGAGCCATGTAAAATCCAAAAACACTACCCCGGAAATAACGGTACGCCAACTGGTTTTCCGCATGGGGTATCGCTATCGGCTTCACAAAAAAGGATTGCCTGGAACACCCGACTTGGTATTTTCCGGCCGCAGGAAAATAATTTTCATCAATGGATGCTTTTGGCATGGACATGAAGGTTGTCGATATGCCCGCCTTCCAAAAACACGGGTGACTTTCTGGCGGACGAAGATCGAGAAAAACCAGGCAAGAGATCGAAAAAATATTGCACTTCTCGAAACCTCTAGCTGGAAGGTGCTTACCATCTGGCAATGCGAGCTAAAGAACATCGAGACATTGGTGGAAAAACTTTATGCCTTCCTCGAACACAAATAAACAGCGTCCTATTGGAATAGACCTCTTCGCGGGTGCGGGCGGCCTGTCGTTAGGGTTCGAACAAGCCGGATTCGATATTGCCGCGGCAGTGGAAATCGACCCGATTCACTGCGCTACCCATGAATATAATTTCCCCTACTCGAAAGCGCTCTGTGCGAGCGTCGTCGATGTAACGGGTGACGATATTCGCCGGAGAGCCCATCTTGGCAATGCCGAAATCGATGTGGTGTTCGGTGGCGCGCCTTGTCAGGGCTTCTCCCTTATCGGCAAGCGTGCTTTCGACGACCCAAGGAATCGCCTCGTTTTTCATTATGTTCGCCTTGTAGCCGAATTACGGCCGAAATATTTCGTATTTGAAAACGTAAAAGGGCTAACCCTCGGCAAGCACGCAAAATTTCTCCAGGAATTGATCGATGCCCTGAGGACCACTGGGTATGAGGTCGTGCTGCCTTATCGAGTACTTAACGCCGCCGACTTCGGCGTACCTCAAGACCGACACCGGCTGTTTCTCGTGGGGGCACGACGCGGTTTGTCTTTGCCCAATTATCCCAAAGCATACGGACAGCGAACGACTGTTTGGGATGCTATCGGGGACTTGCCTGACGCAGACGGTTTCGAAGAATTGGTTACGACGGATTCGGTTGACGCCGTGTGGGCTACTGAAGGAGTCTATGCCCGGCGCTTGAGAGGGCTGGAGCCAGATCCTAAGAATTTCGGTTACAACAGAAAAAACGACCAAAATCTGCTCACATCTAGCCTTCGAACCGAGCACACCGAGCAATCTCGTACCAGATTTTTGACCACTGAACACGGAAAGACCGAACCCATCAGCCGCTTTCGCAAGCTCCCCCCAGATGGGCTTTGCAATACGCTTCGTGCAGGCACGGATAGTGCACGGGGCGCATTCACATCGCCACGTCCAATTCACCCATTTCGCCCGCGAGTTATCACTGTGCGTGAGGCTGCGCGTTTACACTCATACCCGGACTGGTTCCGGTTCCATACCACCAAATGGCATGGCTTTCGCCAGATCGGCAACAGTGTACCTCCCTTGTTGGGGCGCGCTGTCGCAAACGAAATCTTAAATGCGCTTGGGATAAAACCGATGAAACCGGAATTGGTTCTTCAACCCGGCGAGCCCGACTTATTGTTTTTCAATATGGGCGAGGCAGCCCAGCATTTTTGCGTTCCGCGCGACACAATTGCACAACGCAGCCGAAAGAAAGATTCGAATCAACTAAACCTTTGGGAAGAAGCACATGGCTAGCGAAACTACAGGGCGACCGCTAAACCGTTATCAAGCAACAATTGCTCGGGTATTCGCCGACCATCACGCGGCCGGCGTGACAGAATTCGAATTCACCCGAGACGAGTTCGTTGCCATCGCAAAAGCACTTGGGATCGCCCTGCCAAAAAACGTCGGCGACGTGATTTACTCGTTCCGTTATCGAAACGAATTGCCAGAGATCATTCGCAATACGGCCGATGCCGGCCGCGAATGGATCATCGAAGGTGCCGGCCGCTCCCACTATAGATTCAAGCAAGTGCGCTTAAACAGGATCGTTCCTCGCGAAGAGCTGATCACCATCAAGGTTCCTGACGCAACACCTGAAATTATTGTCGCGTACGCGTTAAGCGACGAGCAAGCTCTCCTGGCAAAAGTCCGCTACAACCGATTGGTCGACGTATTCTTAGGAATTACGGCGTTTTCGCTACAAAATCATCTCCGCACAACCGTGAAAAAAGTAGGGCAAATCGAAATCGACGAAATTTATGTCGGCATCGACCGCCACGGGCGGCAATTCGTTGTCCCTGTCCAGGCTAAGGGGGGTAGCGACAAACATGGCGTCGTTCAAACGCAACAAGACATTCTGTGTTGCGCGGAGAAGTTTCCTCACTTGATTTGCCGTGCAGTTTCGGCGCAATTCATGAGCGAAGAACGCATTGCAATGTTTGAACTCGCCGTATATGACGGCGACATTAAAGTTGTCGACGAAAGGCATTACAAACTCGTACAAGCGGCTAGCATTTCAGCCGACGACTTGCTGCGATACGCCTCTCGAATTCCTTGAAAACACATGACCTATTGCCAAATTTGCCCCCCCCTGACAAAGGGGTCCTAAGGTAGTCCGCCCAGCAAGTGCCGGGGAGAAGAGAGAGTGATCGGAGCTCAAGATCGGGTAACGACCGGTCTCAAAGGACTTGACACCATTCTGGACGGTCTGCGCCTGGGGGACAACGTGGTTTGGCATCTCGACGAGTTGGCCGATTACCGGCAGTTTGTCGAGCCCTTCGTCCGCAGCGCCCTGGTAGCCGGCGAGCGGGTGGTTTACCTGCGCTTCGGTCAGCATGACCCGGTGGTCCCCGACTACCTGCCGCTGACCACTTACGAGCTCGACCCCCGGCTCGGCTTCGAATCTTTTGCCTGCCGCATCCATACCATCATCACCGAAGCCGGCCGCGGCGCCTTCTACGTCTTCGACAGCCTCTCCGACCTGCTCTCGGCCTGGGCCACCGACCAGATGATCGGCAACTTCTTCCGCGTCACCTGCCCCTACCTGTTCGAGCTCGACACCGTCGCCTACTTCGCCCTGGTTCGCGGCAACCACTCCTTCAAGACCATCGCCCGCATCCGCGAAACCACCCAGTTGCTCCTCGACGTCCACGCCCTGCCCGACGGCAGCTACGTGCAGCCCTTGAAGGTCTGGCAGCGCCACTCCCCCACCATGTTTCTCCCCCACCGCCGCGAGGGGGAGCAGTTCCTGCCGGTGGCCAACAGCTACGAAGCCACCACCCTGCTGACCGACTTCGCCCGCCGGGAGATGGCCAGCGCCCGCCGCCACCTCGATCACTGGCACCGGCTGTTCCTGCAGGCCGAGGAACTGGCCGCCGACCCGGAGGCCGGTGAAGAGCAGGGGAAGATGGTGCGCCACCTCTGCCACCACCTGATCGGCCGTGACGAGCGCATCCTGGTGCTGGCCCACCGTTATTTCAGCCTCGAGGACCTGCTGGCGATCAAGGCGCGGATGATCGGCAACGGCTTCATCGGCGGCAAGGCGGTGGGGATGCTGCTGGCCCGGCAGATCCTGCGCAAAGACCCGAGCTATCCCTGGGCCGATTATCTCGAACCCCACGACTCCTACTTCATCGGCTCCAACGTCTTTTATTCCTACCTCGTCCACAACGGCTGGTGGAAGCTGTTCATGCAGCACAAGACGCCGGGGGGCTACTTCGGCGCCGCGGCCGAACTGCGCAAGAAAATGCTCCACGGCACCTTCCCCGACACGGTGCGGGACGACTTGCAGAAGATGCTGGAATATTACGGCCAGTACCCGATCATCGTGCGCTCCAGCACCCTGCTCGAGGACGGCTTCGGCAACGCCTTCGCCGGCAAGTACGACAGCTTCTTCCTGGCCAATCAGGGCTCCCCCGAGGAGCGCTACCAGGAATTGGAAGAGGCGATCCGCAAAGTCTTTGCCAGCGCCATGAGCGAGGATGCCCTCACCTACCGCCGCCAGCGCGGCCTCGACCAACTCGAGGAGCAGATGGCCCTGCTCGTGCAGCGGGTCTCCGGCTGCTACCGCCAGCACTATTATTTTCCCGATCTCGCCGGGGTCGGCGTCTCCTACAACACCTTCGTCTGGGACCGCCAGATGGACCCCAAGGCCGGCATGCTCCGCCTGGTGCTCGGCCTCGGCACCCGCGCCGTCGACCGGGTGGAAGGGGACTACCCCCGCATCGTCGCCCTCGACGCCCCCCTCAAGCGCCCGCACAAGGGGATGGAGGATGTGCGCCGCTTCTCCCAGCGAGATGTGGACGTCATCAACGTTTCCGCCAACAGCCTGCAGACCGTGCCGCTGCTGCAACTCACCCAGCAGGATCTCGGCCTGCCGATGGAGCGCTACGGGGTGCGCGACCTCGAGACCGTGCGCCGACTGGAGGAACGGGGGCGCAAGGCTGGTGACCTCTGGTTGCTCACCTTCGACAAACTGCTGGCCGACGGCGCCTTCACCGGCCTGCTGCAACGGCTGCTCAAAACCCTGGAGCGGGTCTATGCCTACCCGGTGGACGTGGAGTTCACCATCAACTTCACCCCCGCCGGCACACCGAAAATCAGCCTGGTGCAATGCCGCCCCCTGCAGACCAAGGGGGAGCAGGTGCGCATCGCCCTGCCCCGCTGGGTGCCGGAGGAGCGCACCTTCTTCCGCAGCGAAGGGCATTTCATGGGCGGGAGCATCGCCCAACCCCTGCGGCGCATCATCTGGGTCGACCCGCAGGAATACAGCGCCCTGCCGCAGCCGGACAAGTACGAAATCGCCCGCCTCATCGGCCGTCTCAACAAACGCACCCCCAACCGCGAGGAACTGCCGACCCTGCTCATGGGCCCGGGACGCTGGGGGACCTCCACCCCCTCCCTGGGAGTGCCGATCACCTTCTCCGAGATCAACCACATGGCCGCCCTGGCCGAGGTCGCCTTCACCAGCGGCAACCTCATGCCCGAACTCTCCTTCGGCTCCCACTTCTTCCAGGACCTGGTGGAGACGGACATCTTCTACCTCGCCCTGTTCCCCGAAGACCCCAGTTGCCAATTCAACCGCGCCTGGCTCGACCGCCAGCCCAACGCCCTCGAAGGGCTGATGCCCGCCAGCGCCAAGTACAAAAAAGTGGTCAAGGTCATTCAGCTCCCCCCCGGCCAGGTCCAGCTCATGGCCGACCTGGTGAGCCAGCAGATGCTCTGCTTCAGCGCCGGCGAGGAGCGGTAGTCTGGATCTCGATACCGAAAAAGCCAAGGGCCCGGCAGCACTGCCGGGCCCTTGGCTTTTTCTGGAACGCTCGGATCAGGTACTCGCCGCCCCTTACACCAGGCCGTGTGCAACCATGGCGTCGGCGACCTTGATGAAGCCGGCGATGTTGGCGCCAAGGACATAGTTCCCGGGCGCACCGTATTCCTCGGCGGTCTCCCAGCAGAGCTCATGGATGTTCTGCATGATCTTCTGCAGTTTCATCTCGGTGTCTTCGAAGGTCCAGGAGTCGCGTTGGGCGTTCTGCTGCATTTCCAGCGCCGAGGTGGCGACCCCGCCGGCATTGGCGGCCTTGCCCGGGCCGTAGGCGATCTTGGCGTCGAGGAACACCTTGACCCCTTCCGGAGTGGTCGGCATGTTGGCCCCTTCGCCGACAGCGATGCAGCCGTTTTTCACCAGGATGGCGGCATCCTTGCCGTTGATTTCGTTCTGGGTGGCCGAGGGCATGGCGACCTGGCAGGGGATTTCCCAGATGTTGCCGTTTTTCTTGTAGACCGCGTCCTTGTGATACTTGGTGTAATCCTCGATGCGGCGGCGCTCCACTTCCTTGAGCTGCTGGATCAGGGCCAGGTCGAGCCCCTTCTCGTGGTAGATGACGCCGTTGGAGTCGGAGCAGGCCACGCACTTGCCGCCGAGCTGGTGAATCTTCTCGATGGTGTAGATGGCGACGTTGCCCGAGCCGGAGACCAGGCAGGTCTTGCCGGCGAAACTGTCCTTGCGGACCTTGAGGGCCTCGTCGATGAAGAAGGTGGCACCGTAACCGGTCGCCTCGGGGCGCACCAGCGAGCCCCCCCACTTGAGCCCTTTGCCGGTGAGCACTCCGGCTTCCCAGCGGTTGGTAATGCGCTTGTACTGGCCGAACATGTAGCCGATCTCGCGCCCGCCGACCCCGATATCCCCTGCAGGGACGTCGGTGTGCTCGCCGATGTGGCGGAAGAGTTCGGTCATGAAGCTCTGGCAGAAACGCATGATTTCGTCGTCGGATTTTCCCTTGGGGTCGAAGTCGGAGCCCCCCTTGCCGCCGCCGATGGGCATGCCGGTCAGGGAGTTCTTGAAAATCTGCTCGAAGCCGAGGAATTTGATGATGCCGAGGTAGACCGAGGGGTGGAAACGCAGCCCTCCCTTGTAGGGGCCGAGGGCGGAGTTGAACTCGACGCGGAACCCGCGGTTGATGTGCACCGTTCCCTTGTCGTCCTGCCAGGGCACCCGGAAGATGATCTGCCGCTCCGGTTCGCAGATGCGCTCGATGATCTTGCGCTCCATGTACTCGGGGTGCTTCACCAGCACCGGCCCGAGGGACTCGAGCACTTCCCGCACCGCCTGATGGAACTCAACCTCCCCCGGGTTGCGGGCGAGCACTTCCTGAAAGATCGGTTCTACCTTTTCGTCGAGTTGAATGGTCATTGCTGTCTCCCTCGGCGCCCCGCGCCCTTAGATTGCCTAACTATTCATCATGCATGTTGCCTTTTTCAGCAAATGCATTGCAGACGGGGAGCTCTGAGCAGGTTTAATGCCAACATGTCTTAATATTTTTCCGCCTCGGCCAACTACGCCATCCGTCTGTGTCTTTTTTTTGTGCAGGAAAAAATTCCCATACTTCGCCGGCCCGGCCCGGAAATATTCGAGCACCCAAGAAACACAATCGAGCACTCTGCGTGTGCTCAGACAATAGGGCGGGGAGGCGCGAAAATCAGAACATGTCGACGGGATCGACGTCGACACTGAGGGTCACGCCGGCGCCGACCTGGCGGCGCAGGGGGGGGAGTTGTTGCAACAAACGGCGCAGGGCGGGGCGACTGGGGCTCTTGAGGAGGATCTGCAGGCGGGTCTTGCCCCGCAGTCGGGCGAGGGGGCAGGGGGCGGGACCGAGCACTTCGACCCCGCCGGTGCAGGGCTCGAGAGCGGCAGCGAGGTTGGCGGCGGCCTCCCCGACCTTGGTCGGGTCGTTGCCGGCCAGCACCAGGTTGACCAGGAAGCCGTAGGGGGGATAGCCGAGTTCGCGACGGAAGGCGATCTCCTGCCGGTAGAAGCCCTGGTAGTCGTGGCGGCTGGCGCAGTCGAGGGCGTAGTGTTCGGGGCCGAAGGTCTGGATCAGCACCCGGCCCGGGCGGTCGCCCCGACCGGCGCGGCCGGCCACCTGGGTGAGCAGGGCAAAGGTGCGCTCGGCGGCGCGAAAGTCGGGGAAGTTGAGGGTGGTGTCGGCGTTGATCACTCCAACCAGGGTGACTCCGGGGAAATCGTGCCCCTTGGCCACCATCTGGGTGCCGA
>CAZYXS010000036.1:21310-24725 GCA_964650955.1 uncultured Desulfuromonadales bacterium
CGAAAGCGGGTGGTGGGATGGGGTGCCCCAGGGAGTCAGGGAAACGAAGCGACGCGTCCGCGTCGAGCATCACGCTCAGCACGACCCCGGGGAAGTCGTGCCCCTTGGCCACCATCTGGGTGCCGACCAGCAGATCGAGCTCGCGCCGCTCCATGGCCGCCACCAACTCCTGGTGCGCCCCCTTGCGACCGGTAGTGTCCCGGTCCATACGGCCGATGCGGGCCGCGGGGAAGAGGTTCTGCAGGCTCTCCTCGAGCCGTTCGGTCCCCATCCCCTCCGGCTGGATGTTGCCGCCGAAGCAGGCCGGGCAGAGCTCGGGGGGGGGCTGCTGGTAGTCGCAGTAGTGGCAGCGCAGCTGACGCCGCCCCTGGTGGAAGGTGAGGGTGATTTCGCAGTTGGGGCAGCGGAAGGTGGCGCCGCATTCGGCGCACAGCAGGTAGGGGGCGAAGCCGCGGCGGTTGAGCAGCAGCACCGCCTGCTCCCCTGCCGCCAGAGTCTGGTCGAGGGCGGCGACCAGGGCCGGCGAGAGGGCCTCGCCATAGGGGACGGTGCGCAGGTCGACCAGCTCCACCGCCGGCAGGGGGCGCGCTTCGGCCCGGGCGCTGAGCTGCAGGTAACCGGTCTGGCCGCCGCGGGCCCGCTCGAAGCTGGTGATGGCCGGGGTGGCGCTGCCCAAAAGGACGACGGCCCCCGCCATCTGCCCCCGCAGCAGGGCCAGGTCGCGGGCGTGGTAACGGAACCCCTCTCCCTGCTTGTAGCTCGCCTCGTGCTCCTCGTCCAACACGATCATGCCGAGATTCTGCACCGGTGCGAAGACCGCGGAGCGCGCGCCCACCGCGACCCTCCGCTCTCCCCGACGGAGCAGGCGCCACGCGTCCGCACGCTCCCCGTCGGAGAGGCCCGAATGGAGTACCGCCAGGCGGGCGTCACTGCCGAAGCGGGCGCGGAAGCGCCCCACCAGTTGCGGAGTCAGGGCGATTTCAGGCACCAGCACCAGGGCCTGGCGCCCCCGCTCCAGGCAGGCGGCGATGGCCCGCAGGTAGACCTCGGTCTTGCCTGCGCCGGTGACGCCGTGGAGCAGGAAGGGGGCGAAGGATGCCCCCTCCAGGGCCGCCAACAGCTGGCCGAGGGCGGTCGCCTGTTCCGCCGTCGGGATCACCGGCCGGTCGGCGGGGGGCTCCAGAGCGAAGAAGGGATCCCGCAGCCGCTCGGCCTCCCGCACCTCCAGGGCCGCGAGCTCCAGCAGCCGCGCCAGCGGGGCATGGGGGGCGGCGAAAGCCTCCCGCAGCTCACTCAGGCCGACCTCCCCCCGCTGCCGGACATACTCCCAGACCTCCAACTGCCGCGCCCCCTTGGGTGGAGTGGCCGAGGGAGTGACTCGGTAGAACTTCTCCCGCAGGATCGGGGCGGCCTGCCCCCGCCCGGCCAGACCGGCGGGCAGAGCAGTGCGGATCACCTCGCCGATGGGGTGCTGATAATAGTCGGCAGCCCAGCGGAAGAAGGGGACCAGGTCGGCGGAAAACAGCGGCTCGGCGTCGAGCACCTCGGCCACGGGCTTGAGCCCGGTCGTCTCTCCCGGCGCCACCTCGAGCAGGAAGCCGACGGTACTGCGCCGCCCCAGGGGAACCCGCAGGCGCATGCCGACCACCGCCCGCCCCTGCAGCTCAGGGGGCAGCAGGTAGGAGAGGGGCCGGTCGATGGGGGCGGCGACGGCGACCAGGGCGACCAGCGGGGTGGACACGGACGATGAACTCCGGATGGAAGGGTCCAACAGCAAGGGCCGACCGTGCCGGTCGGCCCTTGCTGTTAGACAGAAGAAGGACGGTCAGGCCTGGGACAAGGCCGCGGCGACGGTTTTGCCGAACTCCCGGCAGGCATCGATATCGGCGGCGGTGGGCTTGAAGCGGAAGCAGAGTCCGGGGGCCGCCAGAGTGTACTTGAGGCCGGTGAGGCGCCCTTCCACCAGTTTCACCGCCTCGCCGCTCCAGCCGTAGGAGCCGAACACCGCCGCCAGTTTCCCCTTGGGGTGAATGGTGGAGAGCAGCGCCAGCGCCCCCCAGACCGGCGGCGGCGCGTCGCGGTTGATGGTCGGGGTGCCGATCAGCAGCAAGTCGGCCCGTTCCAGTTCGTCCCGCAGGGCGGCCGGCTCCATTTCCACCACCGCCCGCTCGGCCACCTCCAGTCCGGCCCGCTCCAGCCCTTCCCGCACCGCCTTGCCCATGGTGCGGGTGCTGCCGTGAGGGGAGAGGGTCAGCAGCAGGGCCCGCGGCTTGTCGCCGGCGGGGACCGCCGCCATGTCCTTGTAGCCGCGGATGGCCGCCCTGGGGTTGCGACGCAGGATCGGGCCGTGGGAGGGGCAGATCAGCGCCAGGGGAAGTTCCTCCACCTTGGCCACCGCCTCGCGGATCTTGTCCTTGAAGGGGCGCATGATGCCGTCGAAATAGTGGCGGTAATCGTAGGAGAAATCCCGCACCTCGTCGTCGTAGAGCCCCTCCTCCGGGCAGAAGTGGGCGCCGAAGGCATCGCAGGAAAAGAGCAGCCGCTCCTCCGGCAGGTAGGTGAACATGGTGTCGGGCCAGTGCAGGTAGGGCGCCATGATAAAACGCAGGGTACGGCCCCCCAGGTCGATCTCCTCGCCGTCCGCCACCACCCGGGCCTGGAAGGGGGTCTCGATCAGTTGTTTGAGGAAGTTCTCCCCCGGACGGGTACAGCAAACGGTGATGCGCGGGTTGAGCTCGAGCAATCGTTCCAGTGCCCCGGAATGGTCGGGTTCGGTGTGATTGACCACCACCAGGTCGATCTTGTCCAACGACACCAGGGTCTGCAGCTTGGCCAGGAACTGTTCGGTAAAGGGGGCCTTGACCGTGTCGATCAGCGCGATCTTGTCCCGCCCCCGGATCAGGTAGGAATTGTAGGTGGTGCCGAACTGGGTGGGAAGCAGTTCGTCGAACATGCGCAGTTCGGGATGCCGCGCTCCGACCCAGTGAATGCCGGGGACCAGCTCGATGATTTCGGCCATAGCAATTGCCCTTTCTTTTGCGATTCTGAACCTGCCTTCGCCGCCGCCGGCGGCGATTTAGAACGATACCCCAGGCGGTCTCCCCTGGCAAGGCCCCTTGGAGGGGGCATAATTACATCTGCGCGAACGGATGAGCACTGGCGCGGTTGCTGCGAGCAGGCGTTTGGGGTCATGGAGCAACTACCAAGGGAAATTCGTCGGTTCGCCCGCGTCTCGTATTACGTCCGCGGCAACCCGACCGCCACATCGCGGAAAGAAGCCAGCGCCGCCTCCAGATGCTCAATGATCTCCTGCTGCAGCACATCCGGTGGCGGCAGCTCATCCAGGTTGTCCAAGCTGTCATCCTTGATGCCCTCGCAAAAGTGCTTACGCCGCTCGCACGATGAAGCGGTCGAT
>CAZYXS010000037.1:0-24359 GCA_964650955.1 uncultured Desulfuromonadales bacterium
CCACAGCCAGGACGACCTCGACCGAACCATCGAGGCCGCGCGCCGCTCCTTCCGCGCACTCTGAAACCGATCGCATACCAGCGCCAGCCGGCAGTCACCCCCGGGGACTGCCGGTTCGCTTTCCAGGAGCCGGCATGACCGCCCCCCATTCCCTCGAATTGACCATCGTCCTGGTGGAACCGCAGAGTCCCGGCAATATCGGCATGGTCTGCCGGGCCATGGCCAATTTCGGCTGCACCAGCCTGCGCCTGGTCAATCCCTGCCAGCACCTGCACCCTGAAGCCCGCAAGTTCGCCGTCTCCGCCGCCGACCTGCTCGGCCAGGCGGAAATCTTCCCCGACCTGGCCAGCTCCCTGGCCGACTGCCAGGGAGCCATGGCCGCCACCCGCCGCCCCGGCCGCCTGCGGGGGGAACTCACCGACCTGACCGCCCTTCCCCAGCGGTTAACCGCCTATCCGGCCGGAAGCCGCATCGCCCTGGTGTTCGGCCGCGAGGATTCAGGCCTCACCAGCGAGGAAGTGGCCCAGTGCACCCATGCCGTGAGCATCGCCACCGCCGCCTTCGGCTCCCTCAATCTGGCCCAGGCGGTCATCGTGTTCCTCTATGAACTCAGCCGCAACCCGGCCCAGCCCGAGTCGCCCCAGGCAACCGGACTCCCCGGCGAACTCCCCCTTGGTCGGCTCGAGGGCCTGTTCACCCAGATGGAAGGGACGCTGGAGCGCATCGCCTTCCTCAATCCCGCTGCCCCGGCCGGAGTCATGAACAGTCTGCGCCGGATTTTCCAGCGGGCCCAGCTGGATGAGCGGGAACTGGAACTGTTGCGGGGCATGTGGAGCCAGATCGACTGGAGCGCCCGCGACTGGCAGGGGCGCAAGCGCAGCGCCCCCTCGAAAAACCAGCACAAAGACGGTTGACAACCCCCATCCCCTGTGCTATCAAGTGTGGGCTTTACCCCGACCATGTATTCTGTATACACGAGCGATGGCCGACGACAAACGGCAACTCATCAAATCTCTGGGGTTTCTTTCCAGCGTCGGGATCTCCATGGTGGCCGCGACCTTCATCGGCCTGGCCATGGGATACTATCTGGACAAATGGCTTGCAACCAGCCCCTGGATGACCCTGATCTTTCTCGGTTTCGGCATCGTCTCGGGATTCCGCAACATCTTTATCCTGACCGAGCGGGAACTCAAGAGACAAGCTCGGGAGGGGAAGCAGGAGCAGCCGAAACAGGGCGATGACTGAAGAGACCGACCTGCTTGGTGAGTTGGCCCGGCGCAACTGGATCATACTTGCTTTGCTGCTGACAGGCAGCCTGTTGCTGCGCAACCCCGCCTTTTCTCTCGGGGTTCTCAGTGGTGGATTGGTGGCCGTAGCGGGTTACCGCTGGCTGCATCGCTCCCTCAACAAAATGCTCAGGCAAACGGGGGGCGGTTCGACCAAAGGATTTCAGGCAGGATATGTGGTGCGGTTGACCTTTCTCGCCGCCGCCCTCTACCTGCTCGTGGCCATTGTCAAGGTCCACCCGGTCGGCCTGGTGCTGGGCTTGTCGGTGGTGCTGCTGAATATACTCTGGACGACTCTTAAACGAGCGTTCTGAACGAGGAGGCCGTTTTTCCATGACCCATCCTTTTCTCATTCTCGAGTGGCTGGAGCAGCAGCTCCACACCCACCTTGGCATTCACGTCACCTACACCTGGTTCGTGATGCTGGTCCTGATCGGGCTGGCTTTCCTCGCCTCCCGGTCCCTGAAGACCATCCCCTCGGGCCTGCAGAACTTCATGGAAGTCGTGATTTCCGGGGTCGAGAACCTCATCGACGAAACCATGGGCCACAAGGGGCGTGCCTACTTCCCCCTGATCGCCACCCTCGCCCTGTTCATCCTGGTCTCCAACCTGATCGCGCTGATTCCAGGCTTCTATCCCCCCACGGCCAACCTCAACACCAACGCCGCCTTGGCCCTGTCGGTGTTTGCCATGACCCACATCGTCGGTTTCAAAGAACACGGGATCAGCTACCTTAAACACTTCATGGGACCGATCCTGCTCCTCGCACCACTGATGTTCATCATCGAGATCATCGGCCACCTGGCCCGCCCACTGTCGCTCTCGCTGCGTCTTTTCGGCAACATGTACGGTCACGAGATCGTCCTCATGATCTTCTTCGCCCTGGTGCCCTTCCTGCTGCCGATCCCGATGATGCTGATGGGGGTCCTGGTCGCCTTCATCCAGACCTTCGTTTTCACCCTGCTGGCCATGATCTACATCGCCGGCGCCCTCGAAGAGGCGCATTGAGTATTTCCTTTCGCCACGGCGAATTTACGGTCCTATAACGTATAGGAACAATCCATTACCAACGCAGGAAAAGGAGTCGTAACATGGAATTTTTCACTTGGTGTATGATCGCAGCAGGCTTCGGCATGGCTATCGGCGCTTTCGGTACCGGGCTTGGCCAGGGTATCGCTATCAAGAGCGCCGTTGAAGGCGTGGCCCGCAACCCCGGCGCCAGCGGCAAAATCCTGACCACCATGATGATCGGTCTGGCCATGATCGAGTCGCTGGCCATCTACGTGTTCGTCGTGGCGATGATCATCCTCTTCGCCAACCCCTTCACCGAGCAGGTGATGCAGCTCGCCACCCGCTAATTCCCCGGTTGCAGGCAAAAAGCCAAGGGGGGAGCGGTCAGGCCGCTCCCCCCTTGGCTTTTCAACCCAAGTCCTTGGTTCCTTCAGGAAAATCCACGATTGCGGAAAATCCGCATCAGCAGCACCCCGAGAATCGACAGACAGAGCCCCACACACAGGCACAAATACCCCAGCCCTCGCCCGGTTCCCAGCCCCAGCACATCCTGGCTCGACATGAATCCGATCAGATAAATGCCGCCAAAAGTCCCGAGCCCCCCACTGATATACAGGCCGAAAGCGACCATAGCCAGGCCGACTCCCTGCTTTTTCTTTTTCATTAACATTCTCCGAGTTTCTAATGTTGGATTTCAAACAGGATGGCATTCTATACCGGCACCTCCTGCGAGGCAACCTCTTTCAAGGCACGATTAAGAAACCCCTCCCATTCAAACAAACAATGCGTTTACGCCATGTTACAAAAAAACATCGTTCTATTAAAACCATTTTCATGCTTTTTATGGAAAAGATTACCTAAGCGTCGTTTCACGATTGACTTTGCCATATCCCTATGTTAATCACAAATCCGTATAAAAAAAATATACACTTTTAATTATACTGTCACGATCATCAATTCGGGGGAAAACACCCCCAGGGACGCCCGCCGCCGGACTGCCACGTGCCGGTTGCCGGGCAATAGAAGAAACAGGGAGAAACAATTGAGGAGGAGCTTGAATGTCACACAAGGTCGCACGTCTCGTCTGCCTGCTTGGCCTGCTTTGGGTCTGGGCACTGCCAGCCTGGGCCGCAAACGGCCTGGCCATCGATCCGATGGCCTGCCTCGAATGCCATGAGGACGTCGTCGCCCCGGCCGAATACGGGGCCTCGGTTCATGGCACGAACGCCTGCACCAGCTGCCACATCGAAATCACCGACCTCGACAAGCATGCCAGCGGCGAGCAGATGCCCGGCCCGGTCAGCTGCGTGCGCTGCCACAAGAAGGAGACGGGCGAGCACTATGCCAGCGTGCACATGCTCAACGAGGTGAAGTGCAGCGACTGCCATTCCGACGTTCACAAGCACACCCCCTGGGAAAAGGACAAACGCAAGGTTGTCGAGAAATGCTCCGGCTGCCACGACATTTCCAGCTACCAGGATTCGGTGCACGGCCTCGCGGTGGCCGAGGGCAACGCCGATTCCGCTGCCTGCCACGACTGCCACAACCTGCATGAAGTCAAGCCCCTCGGGGATCCCGGCACCTTCGAATACGCCAATTTCCACACCAAGGTCTGCATGTCCTGTCACAGCGACGCCGCGATGATGGAGCGTAACGGCGTCTTCACCGTGGCGGTCAAGACCTACATGGCAAGCTACCACGGCAAGAACTTCCGCCTCGGCTTTCCCGAGGGGGTGGCCGGCTGTTCGGACTGTCACACCAGCCACTCGATCCTTCCCCACACGGATGAACGCTCGAGCACCCACCCCGACAACCTGGTGAAAACCTGCGCCGCCTGCCATCCCAAGGCGACCCCGCTCTTCGCCCAGTTTTATTCCCACGGGGAGCACGACCGGGAGAAGTACCCGATCCTGTACTGGACCTTCGTCTGCATGACCGGGCTGCTGCTGTCGACCTTCGCGGTCTTCTGGGTGCACACCCTGCTCTGGATGTTCCGTGGTTTTGTCGAAAACCGGGAGATCCAGCGGGCCATGCACGAAGGGCACTGCCATGTGGTAGCCGCCGACGGCCACAAGCAGTACCGCCGCTTTCAACGGCGCCACATCGTCCTGCACCTGCTGGTCATCGTCAGCTTCCTCGGCCTTTCCATTACCGGCCTGCCGCTGAAATTCGCTGACCAGCAGTGGGCTCGGATCCTGATGGACTGGATGGGCGGGGCTCAAAACGCGGCCCTGATCCATCGCGTCTGTGCCATCATCACCTTCGGCTACTTCGCCGCGGCCATCGGCCTGAGCATCCACTTCCTGTTCTTCAGCACCAAGGCTCAGGGGAGCTTCTTCGTCCGCCTGTTCGGACCCGACTCGCTGATGCCCAACTTCCGGGACATCCGCGACGTGGCCGGCATGGTCCGCTGGTTCTTCTTCCGCGGTCCGAAACCGACTTTCGAGCGCTGGACCTACTGGGAGAAATTCGATTTCATCGCGGTCTTCTGGGGTATGTTCGCCATCGGCGGCAGCGGTCTGATGCTCTGGTTCCCCGAGTTCTTCGGCACCTTCCTGCCGGGCTGGATGTTCAACGTGGCCACCATCGTCCATTCGGACGAAGCGTTGCTGGCCACTGGGTTCATCTTCACTGTCCACTTCTTCAACACCCACGGACGGCCGGAGAAGTTCCCCATGGACTTCGTCATCTTCAATGGCCAGATGTCCAAGCATGAGTTCATGGAGGAGCGCGCCGACCAGTGGGCCCGCTACGAGAAGCTGGGCATTACCGAGGAATTTGCCTGCAAGAAGACCAGCGGAGTCATTTACGACTTCTTCCTCAAGGGCTTTGGATTCCTGGCCCTGTTCACCGGCCTGATCCTGCTGGGCCTGATGATCTACGCCTTCCTGGCCGGCGGTCATCACATCTGAGGTTGAAAGACAGCGGGCTGCTTTCGGGCAGCCCGCTGTTGCGCAGGCTCAACCAACCCTTCCACCGCTTCAAACCCTCCCCGGGAATTTTCCATTCCCGGGGAGTTTCTCCCCCCTTCCTCGCTAAAACTGCTTTTTGCCCGTTGACAGCGCCCCCCTTTAATGCTAGTTGTTGCGGATTCCGCCGGTCGCGGACTGGGCTTTTAATCACTCACCGACCGTGTCGATTCGGCCTGTCACAAGTTCTCCGGGTCGACCGACCATCCGTCAACCATAAAGAAGGGGCAGTCGCACATGAAAACCGTAGTGGAAGTTCTCGCAGCCTTCTCCAGGGGGATTGCCCGCAGCCGGGTATCGCTGCTGGGGGCCATGATCGTCACCGTCATCACTCCGTTCCTGGTCGGGGCGATCCTGTATGACATGGTCTGGCACATCAGCAACACCTACGTGGCGGCATTCATTTACATGCTGCTCGGGCCCGGCTTTATTGTCGGCCTGGTCATGGTCTTCGTGGGGCTGTTCTTTTTCAAGGGGAAGGAGGAAGTCCGGCTCTTCACCCTTGAATACCTGAGGGGTTACTTCACCGACCCGACCAAGTTCAGCAGGATGCGCAAGCTGGTCTTCTTCGCGGTTTTCCTGAGCGGCATCAACATCTTCATTTTCGGCCTGCTAGCCTATCGCGGTTACCACTACATGGACTCGGTGAGTTTCTGCGGGCAGTTCTGCCATACGGTCATGAATCCTGAGCACACCGCTTACATAAAGTCCCCCCACAGCCGCGTTCCCTGCGTCGACTGTCACATCGGCTCCGGGGCCACCTGGTTCGTGAAATCCAAAATTTCCGGTGCTCGTCAGCTCTTTGCCGTCGCCCTCGACACCTACCCCCGCCCCATTGTCACCCCGGTTCACGGCCTGCGCCCCGCTCGCGACACCTGCGAGGCCTGTCATCGTCCGGAAATCTTTCACGGCGACCGCCTGCTGGTGAAGGAGAAGTTCCTTGACGATGAACAGAACACCAACGTCAAGACCGTGCTGCTGATGAAGATCGGTTCCGCCGGCGACCGCACCACCAGCCCCCACGGCATCCACTGGCATGTTTCCCAGGACAACAAGATCGATTACCGCTCCACCGACCACTCGCGCATGATCATTCCGGAAGTTACCCTCACCCGCAAGGACGGCACCAAGGTGATCTACCGAACCGACGATGCCGAAACGGTGCTGGCGGAGGCTGGCGCCAAGGCTGAAACTCGCGAATTCGATTGCATCGACTGCCACAACCGCCCCTCCCACACCTTCCTGTCGGCCGATGTGGCGCTGAACAACAAGCTGCTCGAAGGGGCCATCCCCCGGGAACTCCCCTTCATCAAGAAGATGGCCCTGGAAGTGGTCAGTCCCGAGTACAAAACCCAAGCTGAAGGCAAGGCCGCCATCGCCACCGAGCTCAATGCCTGGTACAACAAGAACTACGCTGACCTGATGGCGCAAAACCCCGAGTTGCTGACCCGGGCCATCGCCGGCGTGCAGGCCGCCTATGCCGAGAACGTCTTCCCGGAGATGAACCTGCAGTGGGGAACCTACACCAACCACCTCGGTCACAACGACGATACCGGTTGCTTCCGCTGCCATGACGAAAGCCACACCAGCGAAGCCGGTGAATCGATTTCCATGGATTGCAACCTCTGCCACGTGATCCTGGCCGAGGATGAGCAGGAGCCGGCGATTCTGCAGACCATCCGCGAGTAACTCCGCCTCATCTCAAGCGACCCGGCCGGTTGCCGGGTCGCGCTTTAACGCAGAAAAGCCCTCGATCTTCCAAGGTCGAGGGCTTTTCTCTTTGCATCGAAGATTGGTGCCTTCGATGGTATCGCCCGGCGGGGCGGGGCGATGGCTCCCCTTGTTCAGGGGTAAGGTCGGGCTATGTCGCGTTTTGAGTCTCGATCAGTGCCGAACCTCCTTCCTGCAACGTGCCTTTGTTTTCACTGTACCCCCATTTTTCTCGTTGGCAAGGGAAGATGAAAAATTTTCCTGGGCGCTCAGATCCGCACCACTGCGGCCGCAGCGGTGAAGCCGGCGCCGAAAGTCACGAGGCCGACCAGATCCCCCGGGCGGATACGGCCGCTGCGGCGAGCTTCGTCGAGGGCGATGGGAATGGAGGCGGCAGAGGTATTGCCAAAACGGTCGACATTGACAAAGGTGCGCTCGGCAGGGAAATCGAAGCGCTTGCCCACCGCCTCGATGATCCGCAGGTTAGCCTGGTGGGGGATCAGCAGGGTCAGGTCCTGCACAGCGACGCCTGCCTGCTGCAGGGCCCGCTGCAGGGCCTGCTCCATGGAGAGGACCGCATGGCGGAAAACCTCCCGCCCCTCCATGCGAATGAAATGCAGGCCGGCAGCCACCGTTTCGGCATTGGCGGGATGCTGGCTGCCTCCGCCGGGGCTGTGCAGCAACTGGGTGTGCCTCCCATCGGTGGTCATGCAGGCTCCGAGCAGCCCCCGACCGTCACGGGCCGGCCCGAGCACGACGGCGCCGGCGCCGTCGCCGAACAGCACGCAGGTATCCCGGTCTTCCCAATTGACCAGAGCCGAGAGAATTTCTCCGCCGATCACCAGGGCATGCCGATAGGAACCGGTCTGCAACAGGCCGGCGGCTACCTGGAGGCTGTAGAGGAAACCGCTGCAAGCGGCTGAGACATCGAAGGCGACGGCCCCGGTGGCACCGATTTTATCCTGGACGAAACAGGCGGTGGCGGGAAACCTCATGTCGCCGCTGACGGTACCGAGAACGATCAGGTCGATGTCGCCGGGGCCCAGGCCGGCATCCTGCAGGGCGGCTCGAGCGGCGGTGGCGGCCAGGTCGGAAAGTGCGCTGCCGGGGGGGGCGATATGCCGTTGGCGGATGCCGGTACGCTCAATGATCCATTGATCGGAGGTGTTGACCAGCTTTTCGAGGTCGGCGTTGGTGAGTACCTGCTCGGGAACGGCGTGTCCGGAGCCGAGAATCATGTGGGTGGGCTGCATACAGATATCCTTTCCGGCTTCCTCCCTTTCAGAGGCAGGCCCACAGCCTACCATGAAGACGACTCCGGGCTCAAGCCGCAGAGGCACTTGTCGCCACAGGGATTTATGCTAGACCTTATGCAAAACTTAACATTTTCGGGAGGTGCTCATGGAAGGTCGGGATCGGACGGTGCTTGCAGCCTCAATGCTGTTGGTAGGTGGTTTGATCGGCGCCGGAGTGGCATTGCTGCTGGCCCCCCAGTCAGGGACGCGGACCCGCCGCGACATCGGCCGTTATGCCCGCAAGGTGCGTTCCAGTGCCGAGGAACTGGTGGGCCAGGCCAAGGAGTCGGTGCAGGATCTGGTGGAGGACCTTTCGTCGAAAACCTCCGAATTGATCGACCACGGCGAGGATGTGGCAACGGAGTGGCGCGACAGTTTCCTGCACAGCCTGGATCGCGGGGAAAAGGCTCTGGAAAAACAACGGCAGCGCCTGTCGCGGTTGTGGAAATAGCCTAGCTGGCCAGTTCTCATCCGGCCGGCGTTGTGGGTGGTCTGAGGTTCCCGGCGACGGCCGGGTCGATGGAACGCAGGTGCAGATCCCGTTGCGGAAAGGGGCTTTCGATGTTCGCTTCGCGGAAGCGGCGGTCCGATCTCCATCCCCAGATTGCTGCGGGGGGCCACCCAGGCGCAGAACGTCGTGGAGTTGCTTTTTGATCGAATCCCCCCCGCCCCCCCCTGGCGGGGGGAAGACTTCGCTTTCGAGCAGACCGCGCAGCACCCAGGAGATGGCATAGAGCACGACCACGGCCCGCACCAGCATCTCCATGGTGCTGTTAACCTCGCCGCCAGTGCCCTGGAAGGCCATGAGCGCCGACCAGGCCTGGCCGAGGCCCCCCCCAGACCTCCAGCAGAACCGCCAGGGCGTAAGGAATCACCAGGAGTTGGAACAATCCCTTGAGGCGGCTCGGCCAGGGACAGTTCTTAGCTCTGCCAGTGGTCGGGGCGGGCCAGCCATTTCCCTCCCATGACATCCAACTCGGCCCGGCGTGCCGAAAGCATTTCCTGGTGTTTTTTCAGCTGGCCTACTCGGAGAGGGCCCCCTTGATTTCCACCAACCGCTTGCAACTCCACCCCCGCATATCTCCCAGCGCAGTCATGCGGCGGCCGAGTTCCTCCTGGCGGTTGCGAGGGGAGCTGAAGGTTTCGTCAAACTGCCGCAGGTCTTTGCGCTGGGGCAGCCGGGCCGCCAGCTGGGTGGCGCTTTCAGCCACCAACGACGGGCCGGGTGCTACGTCGGCGATGCCGGAATAGGTGACCATGGGCCTGGCAGCCGCATCCTCGGCCCGCAGGGGCAAGGGGAGCGCCAGGCTCCACAACCCGCAAAGCAGCAACGGACACCGCCGCATCGGAACGCCAGGAAAGGCCGGGTTTGAGGCCCTGCCGGCAGCCGGATGAGTTCCCCAAGTATGCCAAATTATATGCGATAACCCAGGCGAAGGGGGACTCTGCCGGCGGGATGAGCGGGGCGCTTGCGCTTGCGCTTGATCGAATATCCTCTATCTTTAATAGGGACTGGCGCAGTCAGCCTTCCTGAGGGGAGTTTGGCCCATGCGGCAACAACTGGAAAACCTCGGAGACCGCACCCTCTATCTGCTGGAACAGGCGGGACGCATGGGGATGTTCCTCGGCGCCTGCCTGCTCCAGATAATGCGCCCCCCCTACCCCTTCGGCCGGATCCTGCGGCAGTTCCACTTCATCGGCGCCCGCTCGATTTTCGTCATCCTGTTCACCGGGGCCTTCACCGGCATGGTGCTGGGGCTGCAGGGCTACTACACCCTGCGCAAGTTCGGCTCGGAGGGGCTGCTCGGCTCGGCGGTGGCCCTGAGCCTGCTGCGGGAACTGGGACCGGTGCTGACGGCGCTGATGGTGGTGGGGCGGGCCGGCTCGGCGATCTGCGCCGAAATCGGCATCATGCGCAACTCGGAGCAGATCGATGCGCTGGAGTGCATGGCCATCGACCCGCTGCGCTACCTGATGGTACCCAAGTTCATCGCCGGCATCGGCTCGCTGCCACTGCTGACCTGCCTGTTCGACGTTATCGGCATCTTCGGCGGTTACCTGATCGGCGTAAGCCTGCTTGGAGTCAACGCCGGCACCTATTTCCAGGGGATGTACGACAGCGTCGAGTGGGCCGACCTGGAAATGGGGATCGTCAAGTCGCTGGTTTTCGGCCTGCTGATCATCTGGATCGCTGCAGCCAAGGGATTCTACCTGCACCTGGAACGGGACGGCGGCTTCGGCGCCGAAGGGGTGAGCCGCACCACCACCGACGCGGTGGTGCTCTCCTCCGTGGCCATCCTGGTCTGGGACTATCTGATCAGTGCCATCATGCTCTAGGGGAGGCGAATGTGGGCGACAGTGCAGCCCCGATGGCCATCGAGCTGATCGGGGTGGAAAAATCCTTCGGTCCCCAGCAGGTGCTCAGGGGAATCGACCTGCGCATCCCCGAAGGCAAGACCACGGTCATCGTCGGCGCCAGCGGCCAGGGCAAGAGCATCATCCTCAAGCACATGCTCGGCCTGCTCCAGCCCGACCGGGGGCAGGTGCTGGTGTTCGGCCGGGACCTGGCGCGACTGAAGAAGCGGGAGCTGAACGAGGTGCGCATGCAGTTCGGGGTGTTGTTCCAGAACGCCGCCCTGTTCGATTCGATGACGGTCTTCGACAACATCGCCCTGCCGCTGCGGGAGCGCACCGGCAAGAACGAACAGGAGATCGCCCGCATCGTCCACGACCGGCTGGAGCTGCTCGACCTGGGCGGCGCGGAGGAGAAGTTCCCAGCCCAGCTCAGCGGCGGCATGCGCAAGCGGGTGGGACTGGCGCGGGCGCTGGTTCTCAACCCCAAGGTGGTCTTCTTCGACGAGCCGACCACCGGCCTGGATGTGAGCAAGAGCAACGAAATCTACCGGCTGTTTTACAAGACCCAGCAGCAGCTGGGGTACACGGCGGTGATCGTCAGTCATGACGTGCCGAAAATCTTCAAGCTGGCCGATGCGGTGGCCCTGCTGGCCGAGGGGGTGATCCAGGACTGTCTCACCCCCGAGCAGTTCCAGCTGTCGTCCCAGCCGCTGATCCGCACCTTTGTCGAGGAGACCATGGGGCCCCTCTACAGCAGCCAGCAGGAGGAGGTGGGATTCTATGAAAAAATTTAATGTGGAAACGGGCGTGGGCATCTTCATGGTACTCGGCTTTCTCAGTTTTGCCTGGCTGGCGGTCGAGCTTGGCGACGTCGACCTGTTCGGCGCCCGCAGCTACCAGGTGCAGGCCCGCTTCGGCTCCATCTCCGGCCTCAAGGAAGGGGCCACGGTGGAACTGGCCGGGGTGCGCATCGGCACGGTGTCCGCGATCCGCCTCGACCCGCAGAGCTACCAGGCGATCGTGGAGATGTCCCTGGTCCAGGGGCTGGAACTGCAGGAAGACAGCATCGCCTCGATCCGCACCGCCGGCATCATCGGCGACCGCTACGTCAACATCGCCCCCGGCGGTAGCGACCAGCGGATCCCCGCCGGTGGCGAAATCCTCGAAACCGAATCGGCCATCAACCTGGAAGAACTGGTCAGCAAGTATATTTTCGAGAAGAAATGAGGATACCCATGCGCATGTTGCTGACGCTGCTGGTCCTGCTCGGAACCTGCACCCTGCCGGCCTGGGGGCTCGATTCTTCCCCCCTGACTGCGCCGGTGGAGGCGCCCCTGGCGCCCGGCGACGCCGGCATCACCGGCGCCAGAGAAGAGCCGGATTCCTTTGACGACCCCTTCGTCGCCGCTGGGCCCCCGGCGACCCTGGCCGACCCCCTGGAGCCGGTGAACCGGGGGATGTTCTGGGTCAACGACAAGCTCTACACCTACCTGTTCAAGCCGGTGGCCAAGGGCTTCCGGGTGGTGCCGGAACCGGCGCGGGTTTCCCTCGGCAACTTCTTTCACAACCTGGGGACCCCGGTGCGCTTCGCCAACTCCCTGCTGCAGCTCAGGTTCGCCGATGCCGGCACGGAACTGGGGCGCTTCCTGATCAACAGCACCCTGGGAGTCGCCGGACTGTTCGACCCGGCCAAGAGTTGCGCCGGCTGGGAGCGCAAGGAGGAGGACTTCGGCCAGACCCTCGGCCACTACGGCATCGGCCAGGGCTTCTACCTGGTGCTGCCGGTGCTGGGGCCGACCACCCTGCGGGACGGGATCGGCCGGGCCGGGGATTATTTCCTCGATCCCCTCCCCCACTATGTGGACGACACCGAACTGCTGATCGGCCGGTTGGTGGAGCAGGAAAACCGCCTCTCCCTCGACAAGGACACCTACGAGGGGATCAAGGAACAGGAACTCGACCCCTACCTGTTCATCCGTAACGCCTACGCCCAGCGCCGGGCCGCCCAGGTGCGGCGCTGACCAGACTCGCTTTCGGAGGAACCCATGCGTCCAGGACGCTGCTTGATATTGCTGCTGATCTGCCTCGGCCTGGTCACCCAACCGGCCCTGGCAGCCCCCGTCACCCCCCTGGAGGAGGTGCGCTCCACCGTCGACGCGGTGCTGGCGCTGCTGCGGGACACGAACCTCGACCAGGGCACCCGCCGCAGCCAGCTGACCCGGCTGATCCGCAGCCGCTTCGACTTCCAGAACATGTCCCAGCGCATTCTCGCCACCCACTGGCGCAGCGCCAGCCCCCAGGAACAGCAACGGTTCGTCACCCTGTTCAGCGATCTGCTCGAGGCCAACTACACCAGCAAGATCGAGGCCTACACCAACGAGACGGTGCGCTACCTGAGTGAACAGATCATCGGCGACCGCGCCTCCATCGACACCGCCATCGTCACCGCCAGCGCCGAAATTCCCATCGCCTACCGCCTGCAGCGGGCCGGCGAGCGCTGGCTGGTCTACGACGTGGTGATCGAGGGGGTGAGCTTCGTCAGCAACTACCGCTCCACCTACGGCGAGATCGTCCGGCGCGAAGGGATGTCGGGGCTGCTGCAGAAAATGGAGGAAAAGCTGCGGGAGGTTAAGGACGGGACGCTCCGGGAGAGCCGGGCATGAAAGAGCTTCAGGGGGACATCTGCAGCCGCATGCAGCAGGACCTGCGGTTTTTCCGCTTTCTCGACGGCCCGGCGCTGAGCCGCCTGGCGGAATACTTCAGCTGCCGCCAAGTGGCGGCCGGGGAGGTGCTCTGGCGGGAGGGGGATGCCGACGAGGGGGAGGTGTTCATCCTCAGCGGGCGCCTCGAGGCGAAAAAACAGACGGAATTCGCCGGCAAGGAGGTGGTAGTGGGGGTGTTCAGCGCCGGCACCCTGGTCGGCGAGCTGAGCTTCCTTGATGGGCGGCCGCGGGCGGTGACGGTGGTGGCCCTCGAGGACGCCGAACTGCTGCTGCTCAGCCGCGACAACTTCGAACGGCTGCTGCGGGAGCATCCGGACCAGGGGGTGGCCCTGCTCAAGGGGATGCTGCTGGCCGTCTCCACCCGCCTGCGCAAGGCCTACGAGCGGCTCGCGGCGATCTTCTGATTTCCCCTCAGCCCCAGAACAGGCGCAGCGGATCGCTGTCCAGGGCCGCCAGCTGTTTGCCGAAATCGAGGGAGGGGGCGGCATTGAGGTAGAAATGCCAGCGGTTGCTGCGATCGCAGTAATGCAGCGTCCACTGGTTGAGCTCTTGGTTGAAGCGGAACTGGGCGATGGCCTGGGCCAGCCACTTGTGCGGGTCGCTGTACAGGGCCCGTTCTTCGTAGAGGGTGATGGCATCACCCTGCACCCGGTAGCTGAGGCGCACCTGGTCGCGGGCACAGGGAGGGATGCGCTCGGCGCAGTATTTTTCGAGCTGGCGCTCGGCGGAGCGTCTCAGCAGTTCCGGAAGAGCCATCGGATACCTCGGCCGGCCAGGGGTGCCGGCCTTCTTTAGCTGCGGTCGATACTGTAGCGCCCCGGGCCGATGAACAGCAGGGAGAGGAACAGGATCCCCAGTTCGATGGCGTGGGAGGCACCCATCAGCCCATCCCCCTTGCCCAGGTGCATGGTCGCCGCCACCGCCATGGTCGCGGTCAGAAACAGGCAGGCCGGGCGGAACAGCACCCCGAGCACCAGCAGGATGCCGCCGAGAAACTCGCTCAGAGCCGCCGCCAGCCCCCAGGCCAGGGGCATGAAACCGATGCCCAGGTACTGCATCGCCCCCCCGAGCTGGGTCCACTTCTCCGGCCCCCCCTGCAATTTGGGCAGGCCGTGCAGAACGAACATGGCGCCGATCCCAAGGCGCAACAGCAGCAGGCCGAAATCGCGATACTTGCCGAGGAATTTCCAGGCCATAGCTTGCCTCCCGATCAGATGATGCCGTGCAGCGGCCCGCCCGGGGCGCCGAGGGCATCGACCCGCTGCTCCACTTCCGGCACCTCCAGCAGCGGCGGCGCGTGGTGGGGCTTGCGACGGGCGTCGATGACCAAGGCGCCGCGGCAGCCCCAATGCTTGCAGTGGGTTTCGGCGCCGATGCCGTAGATGTCGCCGGCCGGGTCGGAGCGGGTGAAGGTGGTCCAGACGAAGTTGTTGAGGGTGCGGGCGGCGAACTCGCTGTCGTCGCTCACCACCAGCAGCGGGAAGGCGTTGATCGGGTCGCTTTCCGGGATGGCGGCGCAGAAGGCCTCCATGGCCGGGTCGGCCTCGCCGCGGCCACTGCCGCAGGGGGGGCCCTGGATGGTCAGTATCCCCGGCAGCGCCACCCGCGGCGCGGAAAAGCCCGGCGGCAGGCGCAGGTCGGCGGGGAGCTCGGTGGGCAGGGTGCGGCGCTTCGGCCCGGCGGCGGCGATCACCACCTTGGAGCCCTCGTTGAAGCCGCTCCCCGAGTAGTCGAGGGTGTCGATGGTGGTGCGGGTCTGGAAGTGCAGATCCCGGCGCCAGTCGACCCGCTCCAGCACATGCTGCAGCATCTCGTCGATATGATGGATGTCGAGCCCCGGCGCATCCTCGGCGGCGGCGATGAAGAGGTACTTGGCCAAAGAGAGCTGCCCTTGGCCGAGGATGGCGTTGGCCAGGGTGAGCAGCTCCTGGGGCAGGCGCTCGGCGGCGTAGGGGACGTAGCGCTCACTCCCCAGGGCCAGCAGCAGCGGGTGCACCCCGGCGGCATCCACCGCGTGCACGGCGTGGACGCCGGGGAGGACCGTCGGGATCAGTGGGCCGGTCAGCTCGTGGATGAAGGCGCCGAAGGTGGTATCCTCCTGGGGCGGACGGCCGACGCTGGTGAAAGGCCAGATCGCGCCGGGGCGGTGGTAGACCTGCTCCACCTGCAGCACCGGGAACTCGTGCACCAGGCTGTAGTAGCCGAGGTGATCGCCGAAGGGCCCCTCCGGTTTGGTCCGGCGGGGATCGATGGTGCCGGTGATGACGAAATCCGCCTCCGCCGGCATCGGCAGCCCCTCCCGGGAGTCGACCATGCGCAGCCGCCGGCCACCAAGCAGGCCGGCGAAGGAAAGCTCCGGCATCCCCTCGGGCAAAGGCATGACCGCCGCCACCGTCAGGGCCGGGGGCCCACCGACGAAGACACTGACCCTCAGCGGCACCCCGGCGGCCACCGCCTCGGCATGGTGGACGCCGAGGCCGCGGTGGATCTGGTAATGCACCCCCACCTCGCGGTTCGGCTGGTACTGGTTGCCGGAGAGCTGCACCCGGTACATCCCCAGGTTGGAGTGGCGCAGCCCCGGGCGGCTCAGGCTTTCCGAATAGACCTGGGGCAGGGTGACGAAGGCACCCCCGTCGTCGGGCCAGGATTTGAGCTGGGGAAGCTGGTCGATGCGGGTGGTATGGGCGAGGATCGGACCGCCGGAGACCCGCCGGGGGAGCAGGTGCAGGGCCCCCAGGGGGGCCTTGAGGGTGCCCAGCGGGTCGCGCAGGGCGGCGGCCGGGTTGACCTTGAGGGCCACCAGCCGCTGCACCATCTCGAGGGTGTCGCGGAAGATGAAGCGGGCCCGCTCCAGGGTGCCGAAGAGGTTGCCGAGCATGGGGAAGCGGCAGCCCTGCACGTTGGTGAAGAGCAGCGCCGGCCCGCCGGCCTGGTAGACCCGGCGCTGGATGGCGCCGACCTCGATGTCGGCGCTGACCGGCTGCTCGATGCGCCGCAGTTGGCCGTGGGCCTCCAAGTCACGCACGCATTCCTGCAGATTTCGATAACCCATTGGGATGCCTCGTCCTTTACCCGACCAGCCGGGTATGGCATAGTAACCAAAGCGCCCCGGGAATACAACCTGGGATTGCCCTGCCCATTGTCCCGCAGCCCAAGGAGCACCGGATGGCTCCCCAGCCCCCCGCCTTGCCCAGTCCCAGCGAAGCCGACCGTCTGCGCTCCCTCAAGCAGATGACCATGGTCATCTACGCCCTGCAGGCCGCCAGTGTACTGATCGTCACCTCCCCCATCTGCCTGATCGCGGGGGTGATGGTCAACTACATCAAGGGGGACGACGTCCGGGGGACCTGGCTGGAATCCCACTTCCGCTGGCAGATCCGCACCTTCTGGTACACCCTGCTGTGGCTGAGCCTGGGCATCCTGCTGCTGCTGGCGATCATCGGCTATTTCATCCTCATCGCCGCCGGCATCTGGCTGCTCTACCGGGTGATCAAGGGCTGGATCTTCCTCATGGAAAACAAGCCGATGCACCCCGGCGCCCCGATCTCGCCCTCAGCCTGAGAAATTCTGCTGCTGGCGGATGTTTTCCAGCGCCGCCAGCCGCAGGCCGTCGCTGATGCTCGGGTAGACGTGGATGGTCTCCGCCAGGTCGTAGACGCTCAGACCGAAGCGCACCGCCAGGGTCGCCTCGTGGATGATGTCGGCCGCCCGCGGTGTCAACAACTGGACACCCAGCAGCCGCCCCGAACCCCGCTCCGCCACCAGCAGCAGTTGCCCCCGCCGCCCCCCCATGACGTGGGCCTTGGCCACATGGTCGAGGTCGAAACAGGTCTCCACCACCTCCCGCCCCTCCTGACGAGCCTCTTCGGGGGAGATGCCGACGCTGGCCAGCTCCGGGTCGACGAAGACCGCCATCGGCGTGTGGCGATGGGTGATGCGCCGGTGGGCCTCGGAGTCGAGCATGTTGATGGCCGCGACTTCCGCTTCGCGAGCCCCGGCGGGGGCGATCAGCGGCGGGCCGGTGACGTCGCCGGCGGCCCAGATCCCCGGCGCGGTGGTGCGCATCTCCTCGTCGGTGACGATAAAGCCCCCCTCGTTCACCTGCACCCCGGCCAACTCCAGGCCGATACCCTCCGAGGCCGGGGCGGTCCCCACCGCCAGCATCAGCCGCTCGGCCCGGAACACCTGCTCGGCTCCATCCACCTCGGCCACCAGGCAGCTGTCCTCCCCCTCGCGGAAAACCCGCAGCGCCTCCACCCCGAAGCGCAGCGCCATCCCCTCCTCCTGCAGGATCTCCTGGAACACCCGGGTCAGGCGCGGGTCGAACTCCTTGAGCAGCCTATCCCCCCGTTCCAGCACCGTCACCTCGGTGCCGAAGCGGCGAAACATCTGCCCCATTTCCAGGGCGATCACCCCGCCACCGAGGATGAGCATCGACGTGGGAAAGCAGGCCAGGTGCAGCGCCGAATAACTGGTCAGGTAGTCAATTTCCGTCAGTCCGGGAATCCGCGCCACCCGCGGAATGCCCCCGGTGGCGATGAGAAAACGTTCGCTGCGCACCACCTCGGCCCCCACCTGCAGCTCCCGCGCCGACAGGAACCGCCCATGCCCCCGCAGCACGTCGATGCGCTCGTTGGCCTCGAGCACCCGTTGGTAATGCTCCCGCCGCACCGTCTCCACCGCCTTGCGCTTTTCCGCCATCAGCAGGCCGCAATTGGGAAATCTCGCCGCCAGGTTCAAGCCGAAGGCCTCCCCCCGCCGGGCCCCGAAATAGGCCTCGGCCTGGTGGATCAGGGTCTTGCTCGGCACGCACCCCCAGTTCACGCAGGTTCCGCCCAGGTGGCTCTGCTCCACCATCAGCACCCGCCCCCCCTGGTCGGCAATCACCCGGGCGGCGGCAAAGGCGGTGGTACCCGAACCGAGAATGACCACGTCATGGAATTGACTCACAACCTACACTCCTCGGCCAGGTGGTTTCTCGATTTCCTGCACTGGCTACCCCCCACGCTCTCTCCTTCGCCACCGTTTTGCCTACCGCACAAGAATAACAGGGATTTGGAACAAAGTTGTTTCCACGGGCGAAGGGAAAAACACTTTTCCTGCGGGAAAAATTTCGGCGCAATAATTGCTTAAAAAAATGGCTTTCCTGGGAGTGTGTTATCGCCCATCCAAACATCCAGGCAAAAGGATTGCCTTGGAACAGTGTTTATGATAATGACTTCTGGATCATTAAATCGAATCAAACAAGGAGCGTGACATGAAAAAACTTTTGACTCTGCTTACGGTTACCTTCATCTGTTGCAGCAACATCGCCTTGGCCGGGCCGTTCGGTCCAGCCCAACCTGGAATAAAGCAGGGGCAGTTCTCCCTTGGCCCAGGTTTTTTGCTCTACAACGGCGAATGGGACGGCGATGTAAAATCCAAGCAATCCCAGGTCTTTGCTCAGGCTGGCTTCGGAATTACCGACAAAGTCGAACTTTATGGCCAGTTCGGCGCCGCCGATCTGGAAGTTGAAAAAGTCTTTGACGGCGATGATTTCAAAGATGGGTTTCGCCCTTTCGGAAGCCTTGGTTTCCGAGCGCTCCTTACGGACCGCCAACCCATCTCGATGGGTGTATTCGCCCAAGGAACCTTCTTTGACACCTATGAAGACAAAGGACCGTTCAACAACATTCCCAACACTAAGGTCGAATTCGAACAAGCCTATGAAATCAGCGGCGGCATCGCCCTGCAGACAACCATCGAAGGCGCATTGCTTTATGGCGGTCCGTTTTTCTATACCCGGGAAGGTGATGTCAAGGTCGGCGGCACCACCAGTACCGTTGAGGAACAAGGAAATGTCGGTGGCTTCGTCGGTATCCGTTGGCCACTTCTGGACAGGATCAATATCGAACTGGAAGGCCAGTTGAAAACCAAGGCTTCCGTCGGTGGATCGGTTCAATTTGTTTTCTAGCAGTCTCGAGGAGATTCAAAAGCTTAAAAAGGGAAAAGGGGGCACTGGATGAAAAAGCAGAAATTGGTTGCAGCCCTGCTGCTGGCACTACTTGCCACGACCGGCTGTGGTGGCGGCGGAGGAAGTGATAATGCCCCCATTACCGGAACGGGTAGTGGAAGCACGGGTGGTGGTACTGGCGGAGGGGGTACCGGAGGTGGTGGTGGCGGTGGCGGAACCACCCCGCCGCCAACAACAACTCCTGGACAGTTGGGTGCGTTGGTCGATATGGGGGACCTTTACCCAACCGGCGGCAACTGGTATCTCACCGAACCTATGGCCATCAACGATCATGGAAGGGTTGTCGGTAGGAATATTGATACCCCCATCCTCTGGGACTCTGTCACTAAAACGATGTCCGCATTGGATTTCCATCCTGGCCTCTATGATGACTTCTATGGTCAGTCGGCTTCCCCTTCAACAAACTTTTTCCGCCGCGGCATAGCCGTCGACATCAATAATGCCGGAACCATAATCGGGAATTCCAGTGCCAGTCGCCTGGAGGAAACCCGCGGTTTCGTATTTCAGCCTCCTGCCACCTATATCGATCTGGTTCCCGGCTCCTCGATAGACAGCCAAGGCAGGCGAACTTTCAAATCCTTGACCAAAGTCGTCGACATCAACAATAAGGGGGAGGTTGTCCTGACCCGCGAGGTCACAGACGGAATCTACGCCTACTTCTGGGACGGGGTCTCCTTTGAGATCCTGGGGAATATTTTTGATTCCCAGAACGATCCCCTGCCTGACGTTGTTTCACCAGACTACTCTAGCCTCTATGCTGTGGTCGGACAATCCAGCTGTGAAGCCGTCGCCATCAACGAACGCAGTCAAGCCATTGCCAACTGCGGCACCATTCCGACATTTAGCGATTTTGGAGTCCCTGGCACCCCATTTGCGATTCTCAACACCCTTCCAGGTGCCACGGAAGCCAAGGCGAAGGCCATAAACGACAAGGGGTTCGTGGTCGGCTCTTCCGGGGGGCAAGCCTTCTTCTGGGATGGCGGCGCCATGTACCCGCTGGGCAGTTTGAGTGGTGGAACAAGTGAGGCCCTTGCCATTAACAACAATGACTGGGTGGTCGGGACCTCAACCCTGACCAATGGCTCCACCCACGCGGTCTTATGGAAGTTCAACACCACCACAAAAAAAGCGACGATTCAGGACCTTGGAACTCTGGGCGGCCTGAATAGTTTTGCGGTGGACATCAACGACCAAGGTATTGTCACCGGGTACTCCGACACGGGGGAAACCTACGAAGAAAACGGCACCAGGCTCGGCGTACAGCGGGCCTTTTCGTGGAATAACGGTGTCATGTACGACCTTGGAACCCACAACGACTTTTATGACTTCTTTTTTGTACCCCCATACCCGATCAGTCGCGGGGTTGCCATCAACGCTGTGGGCCAGATCATTGGCAATTCGATTACCATCAACAGTCACAAGCGCGCATTTTTCTTGAATCCAGTATATCCCTGATCCCTTCGAGGCAGAGAGCGTGGCAATGGCCACGCTCTCTGCCTCGAACTCCTCACCTTCCCCTACCCCACCCCCAACTCCCGCTTTTCCAGCGCCAGCATCCGGTCCCGCAGCTCGGCGGCCTTCTCGAACTCCAACTCCTTGGCGGCTTGGAGCATCTCGGCCTTGAGACGGGCGATCTCCTTGCGCAGCTGGGCCGGGGTGCGGTACTCCTCCTGCTCCTCGGCGGCGAGAGGGAGCTCCACATAGTCCTTCTCGGCGATGTCCTCGAGGATGGTGCGCAGGCTCTTCTTCACCGTCTCCGGGGTGATGCCGTGCTCGGCGTTGTAGGCGAGCTGGGCGGCGCGGCGGCGTTCGGTCTCCTCGATGCAGCCCCGCATCGACCTGGTCACCTGGTCGGCGTACATGATCACCCGGCCGGCGACGTTGCGGGCGGCGCGGCCGCAGGTCTGGATCAGGGAGCGGGTCGAGCGCAGGAACCCCTCCTTGTCGGCGTCGAGGATCGCCACCAGCGACACCTCGGGGATGTCGAGCCCCTCGCGCAGCAGGTTGATTCCCACCAGCACGTCGAACTCCCCCTTGCGCAGGTCGCGCAGGATCTCCATGCGCTGCACCGTGTCGATGTCCGAGTGCATGTAGCGCACCCTTATTCCCAGTTCGCCGAGGTAGCCGGTCAGGTCCTCGGCCATGCGCTTGGTCAGGGTAGTGACCAGCACCCGGTCCCCCTTGGCGACGGTGGCGCGGACTTCGTGGATCAGGTCGTCGACCTGCTCCCGGGCCGGCCGCACCTCGATGGGGGGGTCGACCAGGCCGGTGGGGCGCACCACCTGCTCCACCACCACCCCTTGCGCCTTCTGCAGCTCGTAGTCGGCGGGAGTGGCGGAGACGTAGATGGTCTGCAGGTTTTTCCCCTCGAACTCCTCGAAGGTCAGGGGGCGGTTGTCGAGGGCCGAGGGGAGGCGGAAGCCGTAGTTGACCAGGGTCTCCTTGCGGGAGCGGTCGCCGCGGTACATGGCGCCGACCTGGGAGACGGTGACGTGGCTCTCGTCGATGATCAGCAGGGCGTCCTCGGGAAAGTAGTCGAAGAGCGTCGCCGGCGGCGCCCCCACCGCCCGGCCGTCGAGAAAGCGGGAGTAGTTCTCGATCCCCTGGCAGTAGCCCATCTCCTCCATCATCTCGATGTCGAAGAGGGTGCGCTGCTCGATGCGCTGGGCCTCGAGCAGCATATTGCGCTCGCGGAAATACTGGATGCGATGCATCAGTTCGTCCTGGATCTCCTTGATGGCCCGCTCCAGGGTCGGCTGGGTGGCGACGTAATGGCTGGCGGGGAAGATGGCGGTGCGCCCGATGCGGTCGATGACCTTGCCCCGCAACGGGTCGATTTCGCTCACCGCCTCGACCTCGTCGCCGAAGAATTCGACGCGGATCGCCCGATCCTCCTCGTAGGCGGGGAAGATCTCGACGCTGTCGCCCCGCACCCGGAAGGTGCCGCGGTGGAAGTCGACGTCGTTGCGCTGGTACTGGATCTCCACCAGGCGCTTGAGCAGCTTGTCCCGCTCCAGTTCCATCCCCTCCTCCAGGCGCACCAGCATGCCGTAGTAGGCCTCGGGGGAGCCGAGGCCGTAGATGCAGGAGACGGAGGCGACGATCAGCACGTCCCGCCGCGACAGCAGCGAGCGGGTGGCGCTGTGGCGCAACTTGTCGATCTCCTCGTTGATGGAGGAGTCCTTTTCGATGAAGGTGTCGGTGACCGGGACGTAGGCTTCGGGCTGGTAGTAGTCGTAGTAGGAAACGAAGTACTCGACGGCGTTGTCGGGGAAGAGCTCCTTGAACTCGCCGTAGAGCTGGGCCGCCAGGGTTTTGTTGTGGGCCAGCACCAGGGTCGGCCGCTGCACCTGGGCGACCACGTTGGCCATGGTGAAGGTCTTGCCCGAGCCGGTGACGCCGAGCAGCACCTGGTGCCGGTCGTCGCGCCGCAGCCCCTCGACCAGTTCGACGATGGCCTGGGGCTGGTCGCCGCGGGGCTGGTATTCGGAGGTGAGGACGAATTTGGCCATGGATTGTCTTTTTCAACGCAGCGGCGGAGAGAACTGCGATGCTGAACGGCAAAACAGAGTCAGAGCCCACCAGTCCCCTCTCCCTGAGGGAGCGGGCCAGGGTGAGGGGGAAATGGGTCCTGCGGATGATCCAGAAAGCTATTTGTTGCGTGCGTAGACTTCACGCCGGTGGCCGACGGACAGGGCCAGCACCACCAGCCGGTCATCCTGAATTTCGCAGAGGATTCGGTAGTCCCCCACCCGGTAACGCCAAAGCCCGCCGAGATCGCCGCGCAGAGGCTCCCCGAAATGGCGCGGGTTTTTGCACCCCTCGATGCGCTCCGCCAACCAATCGAGCAAACGCTTCTGCACCGGACGATCGAGTTTGCGCAGTTGCCGCTCGGCAAAATCGCTGAGCTCAACCGTCCAGGCCAAGGTCCCGCCTCACCTCTTGCAGGGATTTTCCGCTCCGCCCCTCGGCCAGGGCCTGCCGCGCCAGTTCCAGATCCTCGTTGTCCTCGAGGTAGCGCATGATCGCCTCGCGCACCACCTCGCTGCGGTTGCTCCCCCGGGACCGGGCCAGCAGATCGATCTCCTCTTCCAACTCTTTTTCCAGGCGAATCGCCAACATGATTCCTCCTCTCGGCAGCACTGTATAACAATGTATAACAAGGCCGCGCAACCTGTCAAGCGGCCGCCGTCCCCCAGACGAAAAAACGCAGAGCGGCGCAGCCCCTGGAAGGGTTTTCTCTGCGCCCTCGGCGTTCTCCGCGGTGAAAAAATTTTGGGATTAGTTCACTTTCCAGCTCGTCCCCGCCGGGCTGTCGAGCAGTTCGATCCCCTTGGCCGCGAGCTCATCGCGGATGGCGTCGGCGCGGGCGAAGTCCTTGGCCTGGCGGGCCTGGAGGCGGGCGGCGATCTGGGCCGCGATCTCCTCGGCGCAGATGTCGAGATTGGCCAGGGCGGCCAGTTTCTGCTTTTCCAGCCAGGCCGCCGGGTCGGACCCGAACAGCCCGAGCACCCCGCCCAGGCGCAGGATGGTCTGGTGCAGGTCCCGCACCGCGGCGACCAGTTCCGGCTTCTTGCGGAACTTCTTCTCGGCGCTCATCCGGTTCATGGTCCGCACCCCCTCGAAGAGGTGGCCGAGGGCCAGGGCGGTGTTGAAGTCGTCGTCCATCGCCTCGCGGAAAGCGGCTTCGAGCTTGGCCCCTTCCTGCGACCCGGGGGCGCTCGCCTCGCAGCCGGCCACGGCCTCGGCACCGACCTGCAGCGCTTCGTAGAAGCGGGAGAGGCCGGCCTTGGCGTCCTCGAGGTTCTGGTCGGAGAAGTCGATGGGGGAGCGGTAGTGGGCGCTGAGGATGAAGAAGCGCACCACCTCGGCGTCGTACTTTTTCAGGATGTCGCGGATGGTGAAGAAGTTGCCCAGCGACTTGCTCATCTTCTCCTCGTTGACGTTGACGAAGCCGTTGTGCATCCAGTACTTGACGAAGGGCTTCTCGTTGGCAC
>CAZYXS010000038.1:0-24045 GCA_964650955.1 uncultured Desulfuromonadales bacterium
AGAGCAGGTAGGTGAGCTGCTCGATATAGTCGCCGTAATCGATGCCGTCGTGGCGCAGGGTGTGGCAGAAGCCCCAGAGTTTGTTGACGATGTCGGACATGCTTAACCGTTCTGTTATGCGGGTAAAAAAAATTCGGTGGGAGGTGCGACACTCTGGTCGGGTTCGGGTCGATGCTCCCTCAAGGGAAAGGAATTCCTCAAAACTCCAGGAGGCCGGTCAAAAGATCGCTGTTCGTCATGCCGCGACCTCCTCGTTGAACCGCCTGAGCATTTTCGCGAGGTGTCCGCCGAAGGCCCGGTTCGCTCTCTTCCAGCCCCCGTGGTGACTAAAGGCGGGCATGATATCAAAATCTTCGCGGTCGATGGAAAGATTCTCCACCAGGTGGATACGGATGCGCTCCAGCCATTCCTGCTGCTCGGGGGTGAAGGTCTGGGTCGACCTGATCCGGGTGAAGGCTCGCTCCACCCGCTGTTCGGCCGTCAGCAGGGATTCCTCCTCCCGCGCGGCGTGCTTGACCATGGAAATGATGTCGGCGGCCACCTGGAATTTTTGCTGGTGGGCATGCCTCAGCCTCACCTCTTCGAAGCGCAGGGGCGCGGTGGCCGCCAGTTTGTTGCGCAGTTCCACCAGCGCCTCGGGGCGCCAGTCCCGGGGGTGGTCGAGAAGGATGCCGACGGCCTCGATCTCGTCGCGCTTCTCCTTGATGAAGCGGGCGAAGGCGGTCAGGTAGTCCTCCGGTTTGTATTCGTTGCCGGCGGCGTCCCGCACCATCCAGACGCTGCTGACCTGGTCCTCGGTCTCGTAGCCTTTGACGAAGGTCCGATCCGGTCGCGGGTAGTCGTCCAGAAGCTGCTGGAATGCGGAGTTGCGCAGAATTTCCATGGTTGCGTCGAAGTTTTTTTCCAGGTGCTCGGGCAGCTCGGCGGCAAAGCGGCCGAGGTCGCCACCCTCGATGAAGGGAGCAAAGGCTGTGCGTCCCTTGCCGGTGGCCATCTCCTTGTCGATGCGCTGCAGGCGCTTGACCAGGCAGCGGGTGTTGTATTCCCGATCTTGGTTTTGCCAGATGTCTTCGATGATTTCGGGGATCGTGCGCGTGGGCGGAGCGGGCTTGGTGTCGGTGATGGCGGTGGCGTTGCGGAAGTACTCCAGCAGGGTGCCGTCGAAGCAGTCGAAGACGGTGAAATGCGATTTGTCGGGAAACTTCTCCCCTTTGCGGGTGCCACGGCCGAGCATCTGCTCGAAGAGGATGCGCGACTTGACCGGGCGCAGAAAGACGATGAACTCCAGGTCGGGAATGTCGACCCCGGTGGAGAGCAGGTCGACGGTGACGGCGATGCCCGGTTCGGGCCGGTTGCGGAATTCGCGGATGCGCTGCAGGGGGCGGTCGACCCGACCGGTGATTTTGGTGACGAATTTCTCCCCCTGGCCGAAGATGTCCCTTGCCGCCTCGACCAACTGATCGGCGTGGGATGTGTGCTGCAGGTCGTTGGCGGCGAAGATCAGGATTTTGGGCAGGCGGCCATAGCGGGCCTCATGCTCCAGGGCATATTTGTGGACCTCCCCAAGGATTTTCTGGTTCGAGTCGGGGACGGTCACCAGCGTTTCGAGATCCCCCGCCTGGTAGCCCCGGTCATCCTCCAGGTAGTCCATCCGCTCGGAGCCGGTCTTGGTGTCGACGATGCCGACCAGCTCTCCCTCTTTCAGAAAAGCCCCCTCCATGCGCACGCTTGACTTGATGCGGACCACATCGTAGTCGACCAGAAACCCCTCGCGCACCGCCCGTTCGTATTCGTAGCGGAAAACCACATCGCGGAAATAGGTTTTGGTGTGGGCGGCAGGGGTGGCGGTCAGGCCGATCTTGATAGCGTCAAAGTGGTCGAGGGTCGCCCGCCAGATGGCCAGTTCCGAGGAGGTGTAGCCCCGGTGGCATTCGTCGGCGATGATGATGTCGAAGGCATGGTTGGGAATGGCGAGTTGGCCGGCGTCTGTTTCCTCGTCTGTTTCCTCGCCGCCGAAGGTCGCCCCTTTGCCGAAGAGGTTGATGGTCATGCGCTGGATGGTGCTGACGTAGACGAAGGTGTGGCCGGGCTGCGGATCGGTCAGGTACTTGTTGGGGAGGACCTTGGGGTCGAACTTCTCCTCGTCACCGAAATCCTCAGCCTGAAAGCGTTGGCTGTAGACCTCGTAGATTTTGTCGAACTTGAGCCCCGCCTCCGGCTCGAAAGCGGCAAAGGCCCGTACCGCCTGGGCCGCCAGGGCGCGCCGGTCGACCAGAAAGAGGATGCGTTTGCCCATCCCGGACTTCAGCAGCCGGTAAACCTGGTTGACCATGGTGAAGGTCTTGCCCGTGCCGGTGGCCATGGCCACCAGCATCTGACGCCGGCAATCGCCGATGGCCTTCTCGGTCGCCGCGTTGCACTCGATCTGGTAGGGGCGCAGTCTGGCGTGGTCGTTGGGCAGGGCCTGCAAGATGCTGCGGGAGGTCTGGTAACCCTCTGCCAGTTTCTCTTCCAGAGCCGAAGGAGTGTGAAAGGAATATATCTGGCGGGACCGGTTGAGCGGGTTGCGGACGTCCTGGTGCCAAAATACTTCACCGTTGGTGGCGTAAAGGAACGGCACCCGGCAGCCGCCGAAATTGAGGGGATTGGTGGTCGCGCCGCGGGAGTAGCGTTCGGCCTGGGTGAGGACGTTTTGAGGTCCGATGGAAAGTTTTTTGGCTTCGACCACCCCAAGCAGCCGGCCGCCGACGCACAGGGCGTAGTCGGCTGGACCGTTTTCGGTAGGATATTCGACCAGGGCGCAGCGGTCGAGCGTGCCGAAGGCGGAGGGATTGTACTTCCCCTGCTCGACAATCCTCCACCCGGCCGCCCTGAGTTGGGGATCGATCAGCTTGCGGCGGGTGAGCCATTCGGAATTGGCGGGTGAAGTTGGACCCTGGTTTTGCATTGGCCCCCCAGTCGATAACACACCGAAGAAAATCTTTTTTAACATTCACTTACGGAGATCCTCAAGCAAAAAGTCCAATGAGGTTCTTTTAGTCGTGAACGGTATGGCAGTGTTAAGTTCAGTGGCGAACGGAGAGCAATGTTTGACTCCTACCCCCCTCCCCCCTCCGCATACCCCGTCAACTCCACATAGCCATAGCCGCTCACCGGCTTCCCCGCGCGCTCGCCGGTCACCCGCACCGCCCCTTCCCAGTAGCGGATGGTGACGGCGAGTTCCTGGTCGGCGAGGAGTGGCTCGATGCGCAGGTCGAGCTGTTCATCCGGGAGGCGCAGGCGCCAGGCGGAGGGGTAGCGGCCGCCGCGGGGGCTGGCCCAGGTGGCGGTGGGATCGAGTTGCAGATCCTGCCGGGCGAGGGGGCGACTGCTGCCGTCGGGCAGGACCCAGACGCCGGCGCTGGCGGGGTCGGCGGTGCCGTCCTTGCGCCGCAGCTGGTAGTACATCAGCTCGTGGCCGTCGTCGAGCTGCAGGGCGAACCAGTCCCAGCCGGCCTGGTCAGGGGCGAGGGCGCTGGTGCTCCATTCGCGGTCGAGCCAGCTGTGGCCGCTCACCTGGAACTCCTTACCCCCCAGGCGCAGGCGGCCCTGGGTGGGCAGGCGGGTGAAGGAGTAGTAGTAGCTGGCGTTGCCGGGGGCGGCGCTCTTGCGGCTCAAACCCTGCTCCCCCTGCAGCACCAGGGGCTTGCCGGCCTCGAGGAGCAGGTCGATGGCGACCGCGCCGTCGGCGGCCTGCAGCCGCATGGGAAAGGTCTGCTCCGGCCCGGCGGCCTGCCAATCCTCGAGCCAGACCCGGAAGGGGGCGGCCTGGGCGCCGGCGAGGCCGAGGGCGTTGCGGGCGAAACGCTCGGCGCTGTGGAAACGCTGCCCTGCGGGATCGCTGAGAGCGAAGTGGGCCATGCTGAGCTGGCGGCTGGCCCAGCGGGAGGCGCGGGGGGGCATGTCGGGGGCGAGGGCGATGCGGAAGAAGGTGAGCTGGTAGCCGAAGCGGCGACCGTCGGCGGCGGCGAGGTTGCCGGTGTAGTACCACCACTCGGTCTTGAACTCCGGATGGGGGCCGTGGTCGGCGGGAAAGACGAAGGGGCGCGGCGCCAAGGCCCGGGCATAGCCGGCATCGGGGTCGGCGCCGAGGGTTTCGCTGACGCTGAGCTGGGGGGCCTGCCGGGGTGGGGGTGCCGGGTCGGAACAGGCGGCGAACAGCATGAGCAGGAGGATGGCAAGCAGGCGCAGCGGCATGGTCATTCCTCCCGCAGGGCCAGGGCCGGGCTGGTGCCGGCCATGCGCCAGGCCGGGTAGAGGCCGGCCAGCAGGGCGGCGGCCAGGGCCAGCAGCAACGCCTGCAGCAGCACCTCGGGGGTGAGCACGGTTTGCATGGTCCAGCCGAAGGAGCGACGGTTGATGACCAGGATCAGCACCAGCGCCTGCAGGATGCCGAGGGGCAGGGCGAGCAGGCCGGCGCTCAGGCCGATCAGCCCGGTTTCGCCGCTGACCAGCAGCCAGAGCTGCCTGGGGGTGAGCCCCTGGGCGCGCAGCACCGCCAGTTCCCGGGCCCGCTCGATCTGCATGGCCATCAGGGCGCTGAGGATGCCGACGAAGGCCACCACCACCGCCAGCAGCCGCAACACCGCGGTGATGGCGAAGGTGCGGTCGAAGGTGGCCAGGGAACGCTCCCGCAGGGCGCGATTGGAGTAGACCAGCAGCTGCTCGCCGCCGGCTTCGGCCCGCACCGCCTCGGCGACGGCGTCGAGGTCGGCGCCGGGGGCGAGATAGAGGCCGAGGGCGTCGCTGTCGGGGTCATCCCAGTAACGCTCGTAGATGGCGCGGTTGAGGGTTACCCGGCCACGGTCGGAGCTGTAGTCGGTGAAGACCCCGGCGATGCGGAACTCCACCGGCCCGCGGTCGGTGCGCAGGGTCAGGGAGTTCCCCCGGCGCAGGCCGCGGTGGTAGGCGAAGGGTTCGGAGACGATGACCGCCGCCTGGGTGCTGAAGGCCCGCCAGATCTCCTCCCGTTCCCCTTCCGCGAACCAGTAGCCGTCGAAACTCTCCCGGGGGATCTCCGCCACGAACAGCTCGAAGGGCTCTGCCTCGCCGCTCAGCATAAGGTGGCGGGCGCGGGTAGTGAGGTCGACGCCGGGGGTGGCGGCGATGCGCCCGACCAGGTCCGGGTCGAGGGGGGTGCGGGCCCGCTCGAAGCCGGCGCTGGGGGAGGTGAGGTAGATATCGGCCCGCAGGTAGCTCTGCAGCCACTGCTCGACGGTGAGGCGGAAACTGCCGATCATGATGCCGACGCCGACGGTGGCCGAGACCGCCACCACCAGGGCGGCGGTGGCGACGCCGGTGCGGCTGAGGGCGGCGCAGAGGTCGCGGGCGGCCATGCGGCCGAGGGAGCCGGCGCAGCAGCCCAAGGGGGCCTGCAGGCCGCGCAGCAGCAGCACCGTTGCCCAGGGCACCGCCAGGGCGTAGCCGGCGATCAGGGCGAAGAGGGCGGCGAAGGCCAGGGGGAGGCTGCGGCTCGGCAGGGCCAGGGCGACGCCCCCCAGGGCCATCAGCAGGGCGCCGGCCAGGGCGGCCAGAGGCACGAGGCGCCGCTGGCGCCCCTCGAGGCTGCTGCGCACCTGCACGGTGCGGGGCGGGGTGCGGGCCGCCTCCCAGGCGGGGAGCAGGGCCGCGGCAAGGGTGGCGCCAAGGCCGAGCAACACCCCCTTGGCCAGGGACCAGGGGCTGAGCTCCAGCTGGCGGACGCTGAGGACGAAATAGAGGTCGTTGATGGTTCGGCTGACCAGGGCCAGCAGCCCCTCCCCCAGGGCGTAGCCGAGCAGCAGGCCGAGCAGGGTGCCGGCGGCGCCGATGGCCAGCGCCTCCCCCAGCACCAGGGCGAAGAGCTGGCGGCGGCCGACGCCGAGGGTGCGCAGGGTGCCGAGCAGGGGGCGGCGGCGCAGCACCGCGAAGGTCAGGGTGTTGTAGATCAGGAACATGCCGACCACCAGGGCCAGCAGGCTGAGGGCGGTGAGGTTGAGCTGGAAGGCCCGGGTCATCTGCGCCATCACCTCCCCCCGGGCCGAGGCGGGGAGGATGGCGGCGGTCGGCGGGAGCAGGGCTTCGATGGCTTGCCGCTGGGCCTCCCCCGCCCCCCCTTCGGGGAGGATCAGGTCGATGCGGGTGAGCCGGCCGACCTGCTCGAGGAGCTCCTGGGCGCTGGCGATATCGACGACCACCAGGCTCTCCAGGGCCTCGGCGGCCAGGGGATCGCGGGGGGCGAGCAGCCCGGCCAGACGTAACTCCACCGGGCGGCCGCCCAGGTCCAGGCACAGCGCATCCCCCGGCGCCAGCCCCAACCGACGGGCATTCTCCGCGGACAGCAACGCGGAGACCGGCTCGGTGAGCAGCCTCCCCACCTCCCCGCCACTTCCGGGGCCCGGGCTGTAGTTGCGGAAGGCCCCTTCGGAGAAGGGATCGACCCCCAGCAGCTGCACCGTCCGCCCGCCATAATCCGGCAGGGTGGCGTAGCCCTCCACCACCGGGGCACTCTGGCGCAGGCCGAGTTCCAGCCGCAGGCGGGCATAGAACGATTCCTCCAGCCCCTGGGGCCCGCCGACGATCTGGTGGGTGGCCTGGCCGGCGAGGGTGGCGGCGGAAAGGCGGAAGGCCTTGGCCGCGCTGCCGTTGGCCAGGTCGATGCCGATCACCACCGCGACCCCGAGGGCCACCCCGAGCACCGCCAGCAGCAACTGCAGCGGATGGCGGCGCACGCTGCGCCAGAGGGCGCGCCGCAGGATCATGGCCGAACCTCGTCGGCCCCCTCCAGCAGCCGGCCGTCGCGGATGGTCAGTACCCGGTCGGCGCGGCGGGCCACCTCGGCGCTGTGCGTGACCAGCAGCAGGGTGCCCCCCACCTGCGCCAGCATCCCTTCGAGCAGGTCGAGGACCCGGCGGCCGGTATCGGCATCGAGGTTGCCGGTCGGCTCATCGGCCAGCAGCAGCTTGGGGCGATGGATCAGGGCGCGGGCGATGGCGATGCGCTGCTGCTCGCCGCCGGAGAGGCGGTCGGGGAAGCTGCCCGCCCGCTCCAGCAGACCGACCTCCCCCAGCAGCTGCCGGGCCTGTTCGGTGGCCCCGGGGTCGAGACGCCCCTGCAGCTCCAGGGGGAGCAGCAGATTTTCCAAGACCGTGAGGGTGGGGATGAGGTTGAAGAACTGGAAGACGAAGCCGATGTGGCGGCGGCGGAACAGGGTGCGGTCATGCTCGCTGAGGCGGTTGAGACGGACGCCGTCGATGCACACCTCGCCGCTGTCGGGCTGGTCGATGCCGCTGATGAGGTTGAGCAGGGTCGATTTGCCCGAGCCGCTGCGCCCCAGCAGGGCGACCTTCTCCCCGGCGGCCAGGCTGAGGTCGAGGCCGGCGAAGATGCTGCGGCGGCTCTCCCCCTCGCGGTAGCTCTTGCTCAGCTGTTCGAGGCGCAGTAGCGGGGCGGCGGCCATGACGGCTAGAGATCCCCGGTGAGCTTTTGCAGGGCGAGGATTTTCGGGTTCAGGCCGGAGACCGCGGCGATGATCTCCTGCAGCCCCGCCGCATCCACCCCGGTCTCCTCATCCCGCCCCTGGAACCAGGCCTGCCCCTTGGGCAGCGGCGTGTAGTTACCCCCCTGCAGCAGGGCCACGTCCACCAGGTCGTTGACCCGGCCGCTCGCCTCCCAGGGGTCGCGGTAATTGAACTGCCGGGCCACCACGTGCAGGCAGAGGCCGTTGGCGAAGACGCCCTTGACCTCGAAGCTGAACTCCCGCGGCGCACCGTAATGTTCGCTGCGGCCGGAGCGGGCCATGACCTTGGCGCCGGCCGCTTCGAGCAGTGCGCGGACGCTGTCGACGGTCATCGGTTGGGATTGGTCCATCCTCTACTCCTCTCGTTTCAGGCATCCAGCCGCAGCTCCACCCCCCACTCCACCGGTTTGCTCCCTTCCCTGGTCAACACCCAGAGGGTAGGGAACTCCATGGTCTCGGGGGCCGGGCCGTAGCCGTCGGTGAGGTAGATGACGGCGGCGGGGCGGGGATGCAGGGTGCGGGCGTACTCGAAGACCGGCCGCAGATCGGTGAAGCCGCCGCCGTGGTAGGCCTCGACCACGCCGGGGGCGCCGCGCAGGGTGTCGATGCGCTGGATGCGGCTGCCGGCGTAGAGGACCGTGATCTGGCTGTCGCGGCCGCGGGCGATCTGCAGCAGCTCGCGGGCAAAGGCCTCGCGCAGGGGGGCCTGGTTGGTGGAGTCGCTGACGTCGATGCCGACCAGCAGGTTGAGCCGCCGCTCCTTGCGCTGCCCCGGGGTCAGGTGGCCGAAGCGGCGATGCTCCCGCTTCCAGGTGCTCTGCCGGCCGATGCGCCCGGCGGTGGCGACAAACTGGCGCAGGACCATTTTCCAGGGGATGGCCGGCGGCGCCAGCAATCCCGCCACCAGGGCGCGCAGATCGCCGGGGACCTCCCCGTGGCTCTTGCGGTGGGCCTCCCGCACCAGGGTCCGCACCACCTCTTCCGCCAGCCGTTCCGGGGTGCTGTCCGCCTCCTGCCAGCTGGCGTGCTCGTCGACGGTGGCGAGTTCGGCCGCCGCCTTCCGGAGCTGCTCCTCTGCTCCCTGCTCCACCTGCCCCCCCTGGTCGGGGCTGGCGTTGCCGAGCCCCTGCCCTTCGAGGTTGCCGGTGTCGAAGGGGGGGGCCAGCAGGCGGTAGTATTCCTCCGCGGCCAGCCCTTCCTCCAGCCGCAGCCGCCCGGGGAGGGCGGCGCCGGGGGGGAGATCGGCGATGCCCGGGTTGATGGCCAGGTCGCAGGCGATATCCCAGTCGTGGCCGTGGCGCCCCTTGCGGCGCACCGGGTGCAGGTGCAGGATGTGCTTGAGGCCGTGTTCGAGGAGCGCCGTCTGGACCGTCGGCTCCTGGGCGGCGAAGCGCTCGGGATCGACCTCCAGGGTCGGCACCCCGTCCCGCAGGGTCACCCCCAGGGGATAGCGCCCGGGGCCGAGGCGGCGGCGGAAGCCAAGCAGCAGATGGCCGTAGAAGGGACGGTGCTTGAGCAGCCGCACCACGGCGTTTTCCAGTTCCCGGCAGACCATGACCGCCTCAGCTGGCCTCGCGGCTGATTTCGCTGATGGCCTCGAAGATCACCGCGTCGTGCTCGTCCTTGCTCAGCACCGCCGCCACCCTGGGGATCTGCAGCAGCGCCTTGACCAGGCCGAAGCGCAGGTCGCGGGGGAGCACGCCGATGTAGGCCACCAGGTTCGACTCCTGTGCGGGGCTCAGGGCCGGGTCGAGTTGCAGGGTGGTGACGATATCGTTGAGAGTCGCCGCCTGCTGGTCGTCGCGCTGGGCCTCGACCCGCTGCGCCACGGCCGCCCAGCTGTCGAGGACCTCGCGGGCGGTCACCGGCCGCCCCTGCTGCTCGGCGCACCAGCGCAGAAACACCACCGCCGCCTCCTGGCCGACAATGCCGGCGTAGACCTCCATCTCCAGTTCCGCAGGGAACCGGCAGTGCTTGCGCAGGGTGCTGACCATCTCCCAGGCCCGTTCGCTCGGCTCCATCTGCATGTCCAGGGGGCTGCCCTGTTTGGCCAGCAGGTGCGGGTTGCCGGCCAGGAACTGCTGCACCGAGGGGTCGAACCCCTTGGCCTTGGCGTAGCGAGCCCAGCAGGCATGGTCGGTTTCCACGTAGATCATCACCATGCGGTCGATGAGGGCGCGGTCGAGGGTCGCCACCTGGTAGCTGCCGTCGGGGGGGTTGATGGATACCACCACCTTGTGCCGGGGGGCGAGCTGATGGGTGTGCAGGGCCCGCCAACGCCCTTCCACCGGCGGCTCGACGAACTGGAAGATCGCCTGCAGGGTGTCCTCCTGCTGGGCGCGGTTGAGCTCGTCGCAGTGCACCACCGTGGGGGTGTCGTCGGCGTCGGGCCACCAGGAGGGGCGTGACCAGTGCATCACGTCTCCTTCTCTGTAGGGGATGCCGACCAGGTCGCCGACCTCCATCTGCCCGAGCCGCAGCGGCATGTAGCGCTTGCCCAGGTCACGACAGACCTGGATGATACCGGCGGTTTTGCCGACCCCGCGGTGGCCGACCACGCAGGGAGTCAAATCGGTCTTGGTGAGGATTTCCGCCAGCACCGTTTTCATCTGTTCGACGTTCATGGACTCTTCCATCCTTCGGCACGATAGGGATAAGCGAAACGGTTTTCAGCATACTCCGGAGGCCGGGCCCAAGTCCATCCCCCCAGGGCTTGCTTTGCGCCCTGCCCCGGGGTAGGATGCCGAAATACCCGTTACGGAAAGGATGCCCGATGTTCGGCTTCGGCCTGATGGAAATTCTGCTGGTGGTCGGTCTGCTGGTGGTGCTGTTCGGCGCCTCCCGGGCCGGGCGGATTCTCGGCACCGGCGTACGCTACAAGCGCCAGGCCGACCAGGCCAAGGCCCGCTGGGGGGGGCTGCTCAGCCTGCGCGGCCTGCTCGAGCGGCTGCTGCGCTGAAGCCCCCCCTTCCCTGAAAAAAAGCCCCCGTCGCCTGGACGGGGGCTTTTTTGTGCTCAGAACCAGGCGGCTCAGACCAGCTTCTTCGCCGCCGCCAGCGCCGCGGCGTAGTCGGGCTCGGCGGTGACCTCCTTGACGATCTCCCGGTAGGCGACCTTGCCGTTGGCATCGATGACGTAGACCGCCCGGGCCAGCAGCTTCAGTTCCTTGATCAGCAGGCCGTAGGCCTGGCCGAAGGAGCGGTCCTGGTAGTCGGAAAGGGTCTTGACCCGCTCGATGCCGGCGGCGCCGCACCAGCGCTTCTGGGCGAAGGGGAGGTCAAGGCTGACGGTGTAGTTGACCACCGCCTCGGGGAGTTTGGACGCCTCCTCGTTGAACTTGCGGGTCATGGTGTCGCACACCGGGGTGTCGATGGAGGGAACCACGGTGATCAGGCGCACCTTGCCGGCGGAACTGGCCAGGGTCACCGGCTGCAGGCCGTTGTCGACGACGCGGAATTCGGGGGCGGCATCACCGACCTTGATGTCGGGGCCGAGCAGGGTCATGGGATTGCCTTTGAAAGTGATAACGCCGGTTCTCTCCTGGGACATGGAAGCTCGCTCCTCTGTGTAATAGGTTAGTCAAACGGTCACAATTCTAGCGGCTGTCGACGGGGTGTCAAGTCCGCGGGTGCCACAAGCAGAAAATTCCTGATGCAAAGAGACCCAACGAGCCGGTCCGGCCACGCACAGCGTCCCCCTGAAACCATACCCCCATCAGCGTGACCCGCCTGGCTCGGCGAAAGCTCCGACGGCCGGACTGCCGTGGCAGGCGGCGGCCACGTTGGTAGCCCCATCCGCATGGGCGGCGACGAAACAACCCGGCGCGGCGGGGAGCGGGCTGGGTCCGGCGCTCTGGGTCGCATGGCAGAGGGCGCAGGCCGGCGTATTGGTCCCCCGGTGGGTGACCGGTCCCGGCCCGTCCCAGTTCTGCGGATGGGCCATGGCGACCGGATGGCAAACAGAGCAGTTGCCGCTGACCGCCGTCCCGTCGAAGCGCAGGTTGTTGAGAATGGTCGGGTCGGATACGAACCCGCCATCGAAGAGATTCGGGGGGCGGCCGTGGCAGTTGCGGCAGAAGGTCTGGTCGGCCTTGGCCAGGGCGCCATGGTTGGCAGGTGCAGTAAAGGGGGCCACGGCGTGACTGGCCGGTGCCGGCGGATCTCCCTGGGTCGCCGCATGGCAGGCGGCGCTGAGGTTGAAGCAACTCGGGCCGGCCAGCCCCCCGGCCAGGGCGGGGCCATGGCAGGCGGCGGTGGCACAGGTGGTCCAGCTCAGACTGCGGGGGAAGTCCTGGTGGGCCGCGACCACGTCAATCCAATCGGCCGGATGGATGAGGAACGGCGGGCCGGAGGAATGGCAGAGGAAGCAACTCACGCCGCTGCTCCCCCCGGCCAGATCGGCCCCATGGCACCCCTGACAGCCCCGCAGGTCCTGGGCCTGGGTGGCGTGGGTGCGTCCCCAGTCGAGGGGGTGCACGGCGCCGGGGGGCGAGGAGGTGTCGTTTTGGTCGGCACAGCCAAAAACCAGCGCAGACACCGTCAGGCTGACCATGAGCAGAACAATTCGAAGCATGCGTCCCTCCTTCGGCGCCGGGCTCAGCGATGGCAGGCCACGCAGGTTTTGGCGGTCTTGGGGTTGCCGTGGCAACGGAAGCAGGCGGTCGGGTCGACCCGCCCGTCAAACCGGTGGCGGGTCAGGTAATCCCCCCGGTGGGGGGACTTGCGGTAGGTCTCCCCCTGGTTTTTCAGCGACGGCTTGAGCTCGACCCGGGTGGCGTGGCAATCGTTGCAGAAGCTGGGTTGATGGCAGAGGGTGCAGACCCGCTCGTTCTGGTAGGCCTCCTGCCGGTGATTGCCGGCGAAAACCGCCGTGTGGTCGTAACGGCTGTAGACCAGCCCCTTGGCCGCGGTCTGGTGGCAGTCGGAACAGATGGGGGGTCGACCGCCCAGGTCGGCCTCGGCCGGGTGCCCCGGCGGCAGCTTGTCATCCCCCTGCAGGCCGGCGCAGGCCGCCAGGGCCGCGACGACCAGGGGAAGAGCGAGTTTGGCAAGACGGGAACGGGTCAGCATGAGAGCGCTCCTGGCAGATCGAGGGGTTGGTCAGCGGGCGAAACGGTACTTGGCGACCACCATGCCGCGCAGGTCATTGTCGAAAAAGGGATCCTGGCTGTAATCGAGGCTCAGGGCCAGGGTCAGGGCCCGATCCAGAAAGGGGCGCCCGGCGCCGAGGGAGGCGAAGAGGGAATAATCCCGCCCGAACACCGGCCGGTCGTAGTTGACGTACATGAGGTCGCCGCTGACATACCCACCCCCGAGCAGCGCGATCTGGTCAAGGTATCCGTAGATGCGGCTGAGGAAATAGTTGCTGGTGACGTCGTCCCCTTCCATGAAGCCGAGCTCGCCGCCGACCTGGGTCAATCCCTCGCCGTGCCAGCTCAGCAACCCGGCCAGGTAGGCCGGCTTCCCCTTGGCCCGATCGTAGTCGTAGGCCTTGGCGGTGATGCCCAACTCCCAACTGGCCGAGGGTCGCCAGCTCCCCTCGGCGCCGTAACTGGTCAGAGTTTCACCGGTCTGCTGCAGGAAACGGAAGGGGTTGGCGCTATGCACCCCGGCGTTGAAGAAATCCTCGTACTGCACCTGGCGGTAGAAGGGGCGCAGGTGGAACTCCGCGATGTCCCAGCGCAGCTCCCAGGCATGCTCGGCCCAGCCATCGGTATCGAGATTCAGGACCGAGGAGCCGAAGATTCCGATGCCGTCCAGCACCGTCAGCGACCCGTCGATGCCCAACCGCTCCTCGGCAGTGTCGCCGTCATTCTGGATTTCCTGGTAGGACACCCCGACAGCGTACTTGCTTCCCAAATGGTGGGAAACCCGCCCCCCCCAGATGAGATCGCCATCCCGGCCGTTCTTGGCATCGAGGGCCACCGGCTGACCACCATAGAGGGAGATGGCGATCCAGCGCCCGAGATCGCCGCTGACCCGCAGGCCGTCGAGGCTTTCGTTGGCCACCCCCTCGAAGATGGCCTGGCGCCCCAGGCGCAGGTTGAGGTTGCTGAAAGCGCGGGTGTATTCCAGGTAGCCGTAAAGCAGTTCCCCGGCCGTATCCTTCTGGAAGAAGTCGCTGCCGGCCAGGTCGGCCCGCCCCCAGGCGTAGAGGTGGAAGGAGAGCCCGTGCTGGTTGAGTTGGCCGGCATCGACCTGCAGGTATTCGTAGGCCGGCACCGCCAGGTCGCTGCTGCTGCCGGGCAGTTCGCGGTCGAACACCCGCAGCAGGGTATCCGAGGCCAACTGTAACTGCGCTCCCCAGCCACTGACCGGCCCGCAAATCAGCAGCGCCAGCCCGAAGGCGATTCCCCGCCCCAGGTGCCGCACCGTCGCTCCATTCCATCCCCTCATCGGCGCCTCCTCTGCGCAATCCACCGACTGCCCCGAAATTCGAAGCCATGCCGAAAACCGTAACAGGCAATCGAGGGAAGACAAGAGGAGGATGAAAAATTTCTTGGAATTTGCGGAAGGATCAGCCGCAGACGCCGCAGCGGTGGCAACCCGGCTGGCAGCGGGGGGAAAGCTTCCCGGTCAGGCCGCGCCGGTACTCGGCCCAGAGGTGGTCGCGGGAGACTCCGCTGTCGAGGATCTCCCAGGGGAACATCTCCTCGGGTCGCCGTTCGCGGGTGATGTAGAAGTCGGGGGACAGGCCCAGGCTGCGGCAGGCGGACTTGAGGTTTTTCCCCCCGGCCAGCTCCGGCAGCAGCCGTGCCAGCCGCCGGTCTCCCCGGGCGAGCAGGGCCTGCAGCTGGGCCGCCCGCAGGGATTCGCAGATCAGCTCGGTGTTGCCGAGGCGGGCCACCGCGCTGCGCAGCCGCTGCACCTTGGCGCCGAGGGATTTCTCCCCATCCATGGGTGCCCACTGGAAGGGGGTGAAGGGCTTGGGGATGAACGGATTGACGGACAGGGTGATACTGCCAAGGCGACCGCGGCGTTTCCCCTCCGCCAGCCAGACCTCCCGGATGCGGGTCACCAGCTCCAGCAGTTCGTCCAGGTCGGCGGAGGTTTCCGTGGGCAGGCCGATGAGGAAATAGAGCTTGAGGTTGGGGATGCCCCCCTGCGCGAGCAGTTCCACCGCCTGCAGGATCTGCCCGGTGTCGAGGTTTTTGTTGATGAGGTCCCGCAGCCGCTGGCTTCCCGCCTCCGGCGCCAGGGCCACGGTGCGATGCCCCGACGCCCGCAGCGCTTCCACTTCCGCCGCGCTCAGGGCGTCGATGCGCAGGCTGGCGACGGAGATCTTGCCGCCCCGCTCCAGGATCGCCTGGTTGAGGGGTTCGATCTCCGGGTAATCGGAAACGGCTGCCCCCACCAGGCCGACCTTGGTCCGCTCGCAGAGGCCGACGTCGATCTGGCCGAGCAGGTTTTCCAGGCTCCGTTCCCGGGGAGGGAGGTAGAGAAATCCGGCGGCGCAGAAACGGCAGCCCCGGGAGCAGCCCCGGGAAACCTCGGTGAGAGCCATGTCGCCGAATTCCGTCCCTTCGGTGAGGATGAAGGAGCGGCTGGCGGCGCGGTCCAGGTCGGCCAGCCATTGGCGCCGCACCTGCGCCGGGGCATCATCCGTCCGTTCCATTCCCGCCAGGGTCCCGTCCGGATGGTAGAGGGGCTGGTAGCAGCCTGGTACGTAAATACCCGGCAGGTGCGCCAGGCTGCCGAGCAACGCCTGCCGCTCTCCCCCGGCCACCAAAGCATCCAGCAACCCCGGCAGCAGCGCCTCCCCCTCGCCGACGGCGAACAGGTCCATGATCTCGGCCAGCGGTTCCGGGTTGAGAAAGGCGCAGACCCCGCCGCACAGCAGCAGCGGATCATCCACGCCCCGGTCTGCAGCAAACAGCTGCAACCGGCCGAGTTCGAACAAGGTCGGCAGGTTCAGGTAGTCGTTTTCGAAGGAGATGGAGAAGGCCACCAGGTCGAAATCCCGCAGCGGCCGCCCCGTCTCCAGGGAGAACAGGGGGTAACCGGTCTTGCGGTGCTCCGCCAAATCCTCCGGGTCGGGGAGGAAGAAGCGCTCGCAGAGGCAATCCTCCCGGCTGTTGAGCAGGTGATAGACGGAGAGGAAGCCGAGGTTGCTCATGGCCTGGTGGTAGGTGTTGGGGTAGACCAGGGCCAGGCTCAGCCGTCCCCCCCAGGGGTTGGCGCGGCACCCGGATTCGGCGGCCAGCCGGCGGCGGGCCTTGTCGATCAGCTTGCGGGACACGGAAATCCTCTGTGAAAGAAGGAAACGCCACCAACAGCGCAGGGCGGAAAGGCCATTTTAACGGCCAAGCCACGGATTATGCAAAAGAAAAGGGGACCACCGAAGCGGTCCCCGCGGATGGGGGAGTCATCCATCTGCATGCAACGCAGTTCAGACACCTCACCGTATGCGCCGGGCGGAGAACCGGCACGGAGGGTGACAAGCATTTCAAATCCGCTGGGCCCCTGCTCCGGCCGCCGCGTACTTGTCAGGACAGCGGCGGCCGTGGGCCCGTGATTAGTCGACCCGCTTGCGCAGGAAGGTGGGGATATCGTATTCCTGATCGTCGCCGCCAAGGGAACGATGGCTGCGGGGGGGCTGCTGCTGTTGGCGCTCACGCAGGTAAGTCGGCACGTCGCGGTCGATCTTGGTCTGCTGCTGGGCCAGAGCGGCGGTCTTGAGGCGGTCCACCGAGCGGCGGTCCTTCTCGAAGCTGCTGCCGAAACCGGTGGCGATGGCGGTCACCTTGAGGCGGTCGCCCATGTCCTCGTTGATCACCAGGCCGATGATGATGTTGGCCTCGTCGTGAACCTTCTCGTGGATGATGCGGGAGACTTCGTCGAAGTCCTCCATGGTCATGCTCGAGGAACCGGTGATGTTGACCAGCACCCCCTTGGCGCCGGAGATGTCGATGTCCTCCAGCAGCGGGCTGCTGATCGCCTGCTGGGCGGCCAGGGCGGCGCGCTTCTCCCCGTCGGCCATGCCGATCCCCATCATCGCCATGCCGCGCTCGCTCATGATCGCCTTGACGTCGGCAAAGTCGACGTTGATCATCCCCTCGGTGGTGATCAGGTCGGAAATCCCCTGCACCGCCTGCCGCAGCACGTCGTCGGCGGGCTTGAAGGCATCGAGAATGCTCATGTTCTTGCCGGCCAGGCCGAGCAGCCGGTCATTGGGAATGACGATCAGCGAGTCGACCACCGCCTTGAGCCGCTCGACGCCGTCGTCGGCCTTGCCGAGGCGCTGCTTGCCTTCCCGGGTAAAGGGCTTGGTCACCACGCCGACGGTCAGGGCACCGATCTCCTTGGCCACCTCGGCGATGATCGGGGCGGCGCCGGTGCCGGTGCCGCCGCCGAGGCCGGCGGCGATGAAGACCATGTCGGCGCCGTCGAGGACCTCGGCGATGCGGGCGCGGTCCTCCAGGGCCGCCTCCCGGCCGACCTCCGGGTTGGCGCCGGCGCCGAGGCCCTTGGTCAGCTTGCCGCCGAGTTGCAGCTTCATCGGCGCCAGGTTGCGCTTGAGCGCCTGGGCGTCGGTGTTGGCGGCGTAGAACTCCACCCCGACGAGGTGCGAGTCGATCATGGTGTTGACCGCGTTGCCGCCGCCGCCACCTACGCCGATCACCTTGATTTTTGCCGTCTGGTCGATACTTTCATCGAATTCGAACATGACTCCCTCCAGTGTGCAAGTGGACCGCAGGTTCTCCGCACCCGCGGCCGGTTGATGTCCCAGCCCTTAGCCTCGGTGGATCAGAAAAACTCGCCGAACCATTCCTTCATCCGGCGGATGACTTTGTCGAAGGTCCCTTCCTCGTTGCCGACCTTGAAATTCTTCACCTGCATGTTGCGGCTGCCGTACTTGACCAGGCCGACCCCGGTGGCATAGATCGGGGAGTTGACCACGTCGACCAGGCCGCCGATGTCCCGGGGCACGCCGCGGCGCACCGGCAGGTTGAAGATCTGTTCCGCCAGCTCCGGCATGCCGTCGAGGATGCAGGTACCGCCGGTGATGACCACCCCGGAGGCGATCAGGTCCTCGAAACCGCTCTTGACGATCTCCCGGTTGACCAGGGTGAAGATCTCCTCCACCCGCGGCTCGAGGATTTCGGCCAGCAGCTGGCGGGAGAGGATGCGGGGCTCCCGCCCGCCCACCGAAGGAACCTCGATGGTCTCGTCCTTGCCGACCCGGGAGGTCAGGCAGCAGCCGTAGGTGTGCTTGATCTTTTCGGCCTCGGCCATGGGGGTGCGCAGGCCGACGGCGATGTCGTTGGTCAGGTGGTTTCCGCCGAGGGACAGAACCGCGGTGTGCTTGATGGCGCCGTCGACGTAGATGGCCAGGTCGGTAGTGCCGCCGCCGATGTCCACCAGGGCGACACCGAGTTCCTTCTCGTCGGCCGACAGCACCGCCTCCGAGGAAGCCAGCTGCTCCAGCACGATGTCGGCCACGTCGACCCCGGCCCGGTTGCAGCTCTTGATGATGTTCTGGGCGCTGGCCACGGCACCGGTGACGATGTGCACCTTGGCCTCCAGCCGCACCCCGTTCATCCCCAGAGGCTCCTTGATGCCGTCCTGGTCGTCGATGATGAATTCCTGGGGGAGGATATGGATCACCTCGCGGTCCATGGGGATGGCGATGGCCTTGGCGGCATCGATGACCCGGCGCACGTCCTCGTTGTTGACCTCGCGATTCTTGATCGCGATCACCCCCTGGGAGTTGAAACCCTTGATGTGCCCCCCGGCGATGCCGGCGAAGACCGTCTTGATCTCGCAGCCGGCCATCAGCTCGGCCTCCCGCAGCGCCTTCTGGATGGCGCCGACGGTGCTCTCGATATTGATCACCACCCCTTTGCGCAGCCCCCGGGAGGGGCTGGTGCCGATGCCGACGATGTCGATGCCGTCCTCGGTGAGGTTGCCGACAATGGCGCAGATCTTGGTGGTGCCGATATCCAGCCCGACGATCAGGTTGTCCCTACGATTGCTCATCACTCTCCCCTTTTCGCGGCGGCCGCCTTACCCCTTGCCGGTGGGCCTGGGCTTGTCGACCTTGACGATGACGCGTTCCATGACGTTGAGATCAATATATTTGAGAACCGGCAGCCGGGGCTCCAGTTCCGCATAAATCTGTTCCAGCCGGTCGAGCTTGCCGGCGAAGTTGCCAAAACCCAGGCGCACCGGCACGCCGCTGCGGTAGGTATAGAGGGCGAAGCCGTCGACCGGATCGATGTTGACCTCGGAGACATCCTCCATGTTGAAGATCTGGCGCCGTTCCAGCTCGCCGATGAGGTGCAGAGCCTCCTGCAACAGCCCCTGAACCTCCGTCGGCTTGTCCAGCAGTTGCTGACGGTCGAGGCCGGTGATCAGCGGCAGGTTCAGGCTGTCCTCCGGTTCGAGGATTTTGAAGACCTCCCCGGCGGCATCCATGTAGTAGAGATAGCCGACATGGACGATGGCCCGGGGCTCGTGTTCCTCCACCCGGATGATCACCTCGCGGGGGAAGACCCTTTCCACCCGGGCACTGGCGATCCATGGGTTTTCCGCTATCTTGCGGCCGATCATAGCGAGGTCGAGACTGAAAATGCTGGTCCCCAGCTTGATGTCGGAACGGGCCAGGACATCCTCTTCAGAAACCCGATTCTGGTTGACCACACGCACGCTGTCAACATGGAAGAAGCCGGAGGTGGAAATAAGATTGACGGCCAATCCGCCCCCCCCGACCAGCAGTGCGGCACTGCCGACGAACAACACCAACCGCAGCGCCCGGTGGAAGAATTTCTTCCAGTCGCGGGGCGCTTTTTTCGGTTTTGTGCGCCGGTTCCCATTGACCTTGCTGGCTCTGGGGGCTTTGAAATCCTGCATGCCGCCTCTCCGTCTTCCTGCGTCCGATGCTGCCGGTTATTTGCCCAGCCCTGCCCCTTCCAATATGCGCTGCGCCAGTTCCCCGAAAGAGAGCCCGGCCTGGGCCGCCGCCTTGGGCAGCAGGCTGGTCTCGGTCATTCCGGGGATGGTGTTGACTTCCAGACAGAAGAACTCCCGGTCCCGCACCATGAAATCGACCCGGGCCGCACCGCTGCAGCCGAGCACCGCACAGGCCGCCACCGCCGCTTCCTGGATGCGCTGGTACACGATGGGTTCGAGGGGCGCCGGCAGCAGGTACTCGGTCTGGCCGGCGGTGTACTTGGCATGGTAGTCGTAAAGCCCCCCCTTGGGGACGATCTGGATGATGGGCAGGGCCGTGCCGTTGAGCACCGCCACCGTCACCTCCGCCCCCTGGATGAAGTCTTCGATGAGCACGTCGCCGTCGAACTCCAACGCCTGTTCGATGCCGGTGCGCAGCTCGGCGGCGCTGCGCACGACGCTCAGGCCGATGGTGGAACCTTCGTGCGCAGGCTTGACCACCAGCGGAAAATGCCGGCAGCGCTCCACCAGGGCCTCAAGGTCCTCCCCGCGCCGGTAGACGGCGAAGGCCGGGGTCGGCAGTTCGTGATAAAGGAGCAGCTTCTTGGTGGTGACCTTGTCCATGGCCACGCTGGAAGCGAGCACGCCGCTGCCGGTGTAGGGGATATGGAGCATCTCCAGCAGTCCCTGGACGGTGCCGTCCTCGCCGAAGCGCCCGTGCAGGGCGATGAAGGCGACCTCCACCCCGGCGGCCTTGAGCTGTTCGGCCAGGTCGCGCCCGGCATCGATGGCCGCCACCCGGTAGCCGGTTTCGGTCAGGGCCTTGACCACGGCCCGGCCGGTGCGCAGGGAGATCTCCCGCTCAGCCGACAGCCCCCCCAGCAGCACCCCGATGGTTTTATTTTTCAGTTCCTCGCGGGTCATGGACACTCCCCTACTCAGCTTTTTCCTGCAAGCGGGCGATCAGCTGCTCCCCCACCTGCCAGACGTTGCCGGCACCGAGGGTGATGACGGTGTCGCCGGGGCGAACCACTCCCATCAGGTGCGCCACCACCCCGTCGCGGTCGGCGATGTGGCGGGCGTCCTTGTGGCCGTGGCCGGAAATCCCCGCCGCCAGGGAGGCGGCGTCGACCCCCGGGATGGGATCCTCGCCGGCAGCATAGACATCCATCACCACCAGGTGGTCCGCCTGGTAGAAGGCGGTGACGAACTCCTCGAACAGGGCCTGGGTGCGGCTGTAGCGGTGAGGCTGGAAAACGACCACCAGCCGCCGGTCCCAGCCGGAGCGGGCCGCGGCCAGGGTGGCCTTGACCTCGGCCGGGTGATGACCGTAGTCATCCACGACCATGATGTTGCCGGCCTCGGACTTGATCTGGAAGCGCCGCTGGACCCCGCCGAACTCCCGCATCCCCTCGACAATGGTGGCGACGGGGATTTCCAGTTCCATGGCCACCGCCACGGCCGCCAGGGCGTTGAGGACGTTGTGGCGCCCGGGCATGCGGAAGGAGAGGCGCCCGAGACGCTCGCCCCGATGATGGACATCAAAGGAGGTGCGGTCGCCGCGGTACTCGATGTCGGTGGCGTTGAAGTCCGCCTGGGTGGCCAGGCCGTAGGTGACGAAGCGTTTTTTCACCTGGGGGATGAAGGCCTGGATGTTGGGGTCGTCGAGGCACAGCACCGCCAGGCCGAAAAAGGGCACCTTGTTGATGAAATCGACGAAGGTCTCCTTGATCTGGTCGAGGTCGCGGTAGTAGTCGAGATGGTCGGCATCGACATTGGTGACCACGGCGATGGTCGGCGACAGCTTGAGGAAGGAGCCGTCGGACTCGTCCGCCTCGGCCACCAGAAACTTCCCCTGCCCGAGTTTGGCGTTGGAGCCGAGGGAATCGAGGCGGCCGCCGATGACCGCGGTGGGGTCGATGCCCCCGTGGGAGAGGATGGTGGCCACCATGGAGGTGGTGGTGGTCTTGCCGTGGGTGCCGGCCACGGCGATGCCGTACTTCATCCGCATCAGCTCGGCCAGCATCTCCGCCCGGGGGATGACGGGGATCAGGCGGCGGTGGGCCTCCACAACCTCGGGGTTGCTGGCCCGCACCGCTGTGGAGGTGACCACCACGTCGGCATCTTGCACGTTTTCGGCCCGGTGGCCGTAAGCGATCTCGCCGCCGAGGCTGGTCAGGCGCTGGGTGATCTCGGTCTCCTTGAGATCGGAGCCGGAGACCCCGTAGCCGAGGTTGAGCAGCACCTCGGCAATGCCGCTCATGCCGATGCCACCGATGCCGATGAAATGAATTTTGCGAATCCGTCCGTACATGAATCCCCTCTATTTCGCGCCGGCGATAATCCGGCATTCCTGAAGTATCAGATCGGCAGCACCCTTTTTGGCCAGCATCCGTGCCGCCGCCGCCATGGTCTGCAGCCGCTCCCGGTCCTGCAGCAGATCCCCCGCCAGCCGCGCCAACCGCTCCCCGCTCAGCTCCGGCTGCGCCAGCAGCAGCCCGGCCCCCTTGCGGGCCAGGGCCCGGGCGTTGGCGGTCTGGTGATCCGCCGCCGCGTAGGGGTAGGGAATCAGGATCGCCGGCCGGCCACAGGCGGTGAGCTCGGCCAGGGTGGTGGCCCCGGCGCGGCAGATCACCAGGTGCGCCTCGGCGTAGGCCGAGACCATGTCTTCGATGAAAGGGAGAATCTCCGCATTCTCCCAGCCCGCCTCCCCGTAGCCCTGGCGGACCCGTTCCAAATCCTCGGCGCCGGTCTGGTGCACGATGCGCAGCGGCTGCAGGGGGAGCAGCGCCGGCAGGGCCGCCAGCATGGCGTCATTGATGGCCCGGGCGCCGCGGCTGCCGCCGAACACCAGCAAGGTCGGCTGGTCGCCGCCGGGCGGGGGGCAATCCTCCATGCCCGGGCGCAGAGGGTTGCCGGTGAGTACCGTGCGCCCACGATGGAAGGCGCAGTCCGATTCGGCGAAACTCAGGCAGACCCGGTCGACCCAGCCTCCGAGCAGCCGATTGGTCAGGCCCGGGCAGGCGTTCTGCTCATGGATCAGGGTCGGCAGTCGGCGCCACTTGGCCGCCAGCAGCGCCGGTGCGGAGGCATAGCCGCCGACGCCCACCACCACGTCGGGGCGGAAACGGTCGAGAATCCGCAGCGACTGGTTGAAACTCCCTACCAGTTGGGGGGCCAGGGCCAGCTTGCCCCCCCACCCCTTGCCCACAAAGCCGCTGATCTGGATGGTTTCCAGCGGCAGATTCAATTGGGGCAGCACCCGGGACTCGATCCCCTTGGCGGTGCCGACAAACTGCACCTGCGCCTCGGCGTCGGTGGCCAGCAGCCGCTGGGCCAGGGCCACAGCCGGGAAGAGATGTCCGCCGGTGCCTCCGCCGGCCAGCAGCAGTCTCATTTCCCCTCTCCCTTCACCTGGCGGGAAATGTTGAGCAGAATGCCGATGGCCGCCAGGGTGGTGATGATGCTGGTTCCGCCGTAGGAGAGGAAGCGGAGCGCCAGCCCTTTGGTCGGCACCATCCCCATCACCACGGTCATATTGACGAAGGCTTCGAGCCCCAGCAGCAGGGTGATGCCGAAGGCCAGATGCCGGCCGAAATCGTCCGGGGCTCCCAGGGCAATGCGAATACCCCGCATGGTCAGCACCAGGAACAGCGCGGCCACCACGAAGATGCCGACGAAGCCGAGTTCCTCCCCGAGCACCGAGAGGATGAAGTCGGTGTGGGCCTCGGGCAGGTAGAACAGCTTCTGTTTCCCCTCCCCCAGCCCCTGGCCGAACACTCCGCCGAGACCGATGGCGATCCAGCTCTGAATGATCTGGAAGCCCGTATTGGTCGGGTCTTCCCAGGGATTGAGGAAGGCCAGGATGCGTCGGCGCCGATAATCGACGTTCATCACCAGAAAATAGAGAAACGGCAGGGCCAGGATCACCACCGAGAGCAGATAGCTCAACCGGGTTCCCGCCACCAGCAGCATCAGCATCGCCACCACCCCCATGATCATGGCGCTGCCGAGGTCGGGCTGTTTGAGCACCAGTCCGAGCAGGATCGCCAGCACCACCATGTAGGGAATGAACCCGAGCTTGAAGCTCTTGATCTTGTCCCGCTTCTTGGTCAGGGAGTGGGCCATGTAGAGGATCAGCCCCAACTTGGCCAGTTCCGCCGGCTGCAGGTTGATCGGCCCGAGGGGAATCCAGCGGGCTGCGCCCCCGGCGCTCGAACCGACCCCGGGAATCAGCACGGCCACCAGCAGCACGATGCAGCCGAGCAGCGCCGGCACCGCCAGGGGCCGCAGTTTGCGATAGTCCAGATGCATCAGGGCGAACATGATCAGCAGCCCGGCCGCCGCGAACACCCCCTGGCGCTTGAGGAAAAAGAAACCGTCGGAATAGCGCTTGGCCGCCATGATGGAGGAGGAGGAATAGACCATCACCACGCCCAGGCAGGTGAGTACCACCGCCAGCAGCAGGATCGATGTGTCGAAACCTTGCCCCTTCACCTTCACCGGCCGATCTCCTTTTCGGGCAGAGCCAGTACCGCCTGGGTAAAGACCTCCCCCCGCTCGGTGTAGCTGCGAAACATGTCGAAGCTGGAACAGCCTGGAGAGAGGAGCACCACC
>CAZYXS010000039.1:0-23829 GCA_964650955.1 uncultured Desulfuromonadales bacterium
CAGGGGGGACGGCGGCGACACCACCGCCCACTGCGCCGCCAGCGGCAATATCTACGTCGGCGGCCGGGTCGGCACCCGTTCCGGCTCGCTGATGAAACACGACCCGGCTTACCAGCCCCCCCAGTTCTGGGTGCTGAAGAACACCGGCAGCTTCTCCTTCGAGTTCATGGGGGGAGGGATCGGGGTGATCTGCGGCCTCGGCTGCGAGCAGGAGGAGTCGATCCTCGGCGACCGCAGCTGCGTCGGCATGGTCGGCGGCACCATCTATGTGCGCGGGCCGGTGGCGGGGCTGTCCGAGGATGTCTGGTTGCTCGACCTCGATCAGGCCGACCGGGACTTCCTCGCTGCCGAACTGCCGGTGTTCCTCGCCAAGATCGCCCGGCCGGAGCTGCTGGAACAGCTCGGGGAGCCGAGCCTGTGGCGCAAGATCGTCGCCAAGACCCTGGCCGAGCGCCAGGTCTACTCCCGCATGACCATGCGGGAATTCCGCCTCGGCCACTGGGTGCCGGGGGGGATTTTCGGCGAGATCGTCAAGGACGATTACGACCATGTCGCCGGCCTGGTCAATACCGGCCACGACCGCCTCAAGGTCCCCCGCTGGCAGGACAAGCGCTACGCCGCCCCCTGCGAGTCGGTCTGCCCCAGCGCCATCCCCACCCAGGACCGCATCAACCTGCTGCGCCAGGGGAAGGTCAAGGAGGCCCTGGAACTCGTGCTCAACTACTCCCCCTTTCCGAGCAGCGTCTGCGGCGAAGTCTGCCCCAACCTCTGCATGGACGCCTGCACCCGCCAGTTCCTCGACAAGCCGGTGGCGATGAAGGAGCTCGGCCGGCTCTCCCTCGAGGCGGCCGCTCCGGAGCCCAAGCCGGCCAGCGGCAAGTCGGTGGCGGTGATCGGCGGCGGCCCCGGCGGCCTCTCCGCCGCCTGGCACCTGCGCCTGGCCGGCCACGGCGTCACCGTGCTCGAGGCCGATGAGGAGATCGGCGGCAAGCTGCGCCAGGTCATCCCCGACGAGCGCCTGCCGCGGCAGATCCTGCAGGCCGAAGTGGACCGCATCCGCCAGCTCGGCATCGAGGTCCAGACTTCCACCCCCGTCGACGCCACCCGCTTCGAGGAGTTGCAGGAAACCTACGACGCCGTGGTCATCGCCAGCGGCGCCCACAACCCGGTGGTGATCCCCTTCCCCGGCCACGAGCGGCTGGTCAAGGGGCTCGACTTCCTCAAGGAAGTCAACGCCGGCCTGCAGCCCAAGGTCGGTGAAAAAGTCGTGGTCATCGGCGCCGGCAACGCCGGCATGGACGTCTGCCTCGGCGCCTACGCCATGGGGGCCAAACAGGTGATCGCCATCGACGTGCAGCGTCCTGCCGCCTACAAGCAGGAGATCGAGCATGTGCAGAAGCTTGGCGGGCAGATCATCTGGCCCTTCTTCACCGAGCGTATCGACGAGCAGGGAGTCCACGGCAAGGACGGCCGCCTGCTCGAGGCCGACACCGTCATCATCTCCATCGGCGAGCGTCCCGATCTCTCCTACGTCCCGCGGGAATGGCTCACCGACCGGGGGATGATGGATGTGGACGGCTGCTGGCAGTCGGTGAAGGCCCCCGGGGTCTTCGCCATCGGCGACACCATCAAGCCGGGGCTGCTCACCCACGCCATCGGCGGCGGCGCCGAGGTGGCCGAGTATATCAACACCTATCTCGCCGGCCTGCCCCTGGAGCCGAAGAAGAAACTGGAGACGATTCCCCAGAAGTGCCTCTCCAAGGAGCTCTTCCGGCCGCAGAACCGCGGGCGCTTCTGCGTCACCGACGCCAAAAGCGAGACCAACCGCTGCATCTCCTGCGGCACCTGCCGCGACTGCTCCATGTGCCTCGAGGCCTGCCCCGAAGGGGCCATCGTGCGGGTGGAGCAGCCCGGCGGCAAGTTCCAGTACCAGTCCGAAGACCACCTCTGCATCGGCTGCGGCATCTGCGCAGGCCTCTGCCCCTGCGGCATCTGGGCGATGGAGCAGGTGGTGTAAAGAGGTTTTCGAGACGGTTTTTAGCTCCAGAGGCGAAACCCTTGAATTGTCAGGGTTTCGCCTATTTTTGTTGAGTGTCCGGAGCGATATTGTTTGTCGAAGTTTTTTACATGAGCGGGTAAAGCGGCCGATTCATGTGCAAGACACTGAAATTACGATAGAAAATAGTTGGCCCGAGGGTTGCAATAGCTTCCTGTAATCGTGTCGGACAAAGTGTCCGGCCAGTCGGGCCTTGTTTGGCCATCGAGGAATGGAGGAAAAAATGAAAAAACTTTTTTCAATACTGGTTTTTATTGTTGGCCTAGGAGTTTATGGCCAAGCCCAGGCAGTGACATACTACTTTAACCAGTCGAATACCTTCGGGGCATGGACTGGCTCCATTCCCGCGGGCTACGGGTCTATTGACATTTCAAAAGGCATGAATGATTGGGTCTTTTTTGAGGTTCGTGCCAACACCGATTACTTCCAACCCGCGAATAATTTGACTTGGGATAAATTTTATTTTAACTACAACGGCACGCTCGATACTAGCAAGTTCGCGACGGCTGAAGTAGGAAGATGGTCTGTTGACATTAACAAGAATGTTTCGACTTTTGGCCGTTTCGACTTTGGCAATGAAGGGACGCGTATTCGTAATAATTCGGTTAACCCGCTTAATTTCACTATTAAGATTGCAGGGCTCAACCTGGATGATTTTTATGTCGCCAATTCTGATGGGTGGTATTTCGCCGGGCATCTTCGCGGGTTCGATAATATGAACGGAGTGACCAGCACCTTCCTCGCATCCGGTGGCAATCCCCCGCCCCCCGTCCCCGAGCCTGGCACCCTGCTGCTGCTTGGTTCCGGTCTGGCCGGCGTAGCTTGGTATGTGCGCAAGCGCAAGCAGGCCTGATCGTTCCTGATAAAGCAGGTTCCGTAACGCAGAAAGCCCCGGCTGATCACCGGGGCTTTCTGCGTTTGTTGTCGGAAAAGATTACAGCGCCGGGGGAACGAAGCTGGCAGAGGAGATATTATTTCCCTGCTGGTGACGGCGACCGAAATCAAGAAACTCCTCGGCCGCCAGGGGGCGGCTGAGGTGGAAGCCCTGCAGCAGGTCGCAGTCCAGATCGGCAAGGATCTCCACCTGGGCGGCACTGTCCACCCCTTCGGCGAGCACCTTGAGGTTGAGTTCGTGGGCCATGGTGACGATGGCGCGGGCGATGGCCACGGCGCTGCTGCCGGATTGCAGGTTGCTGATGAAGGAGCGGTCGATTTTCAACACATCCACCGGGAACTGCTGCAGGTAACTCAGGGCGGAGTAGCCGGTGCCGAAATCGTCGATGGCGATGGAGACTCCCATGGACCGCAATTCGCTCAGGGTGGCGTGGGCGCGGGGGAAATCTTCGATGATGGTCCCCTCGGTGATTTCGATCTCCAGACTGGCCGGGGGCAGGCCGCTGGCCTGCAGGGCCTGGGCAACCATGCCGGGGAGATCCTGCTGCAGAAACTGGCGGGCCGACAAATTGACGGCAACCCGCAGGAGTGGCAGGCCGGCGAGTTGGAATTCCCGGGTCTGTCGGCAGGCCTGCTGCAGTACCCAGCGCCCCAGGCGAACGATCATGCCGGTCTCTTCGGCCATGGGAATGAACTCGCCGGGGGAGATCAGGCCGCGGCTCGGGTGCTGCCAGCGCACCAGCGCCTCGCAGGCCACCATCACCCCGTTGGCACTGTCGAACTGGGGCTGGAAGTGAAGTTCAAAGGCATTGTTTTCCAATCCCAGGCGCAGGTCGGTTTCGAGGGCCATGCGCTGCACCGCTTGGTCGTTCATGGCGGCGGTGAACATCTGGTAGCTGTTGCGCCCCAGAGACTTGGCCCGGTGCAGGGCGAGGTCGGCATTTTTCATCAAGGTGGGGATGTCTTCCCCGTCCATGGGAAACAGGGCGATGCCGATGCTGGCGGTGAGGAACAGGTGCTGACTGCCCACGGGGATCGGTTGGGCGATTGCGTCGAGCAGTTCCTTGGCCACCTTCGCGGCATTTTCCGCCCGGTTGATCTTGGGCAGCAGGATGTTGAATCCGTCGCCGGAGAAATGGGCGGCGGTGTCGCTGGTGCGGATGCGGCTGAGAATCCGCTCGGATATGATGCGCAGAACCTCGTCGCCGGTACGATGGCCATAGGAGTTGTTGACCGCCTTGAAATTGTCGATGTCCAGGGAAAGCACCGCCAGCACCTCGCCGCTGCGCTGGTTGCGGGCCAGGCTTTGGCCGAGGCGATCGCTGAACAGTCGGCGGTTGGGCAATTCCGTGAGGGGGTCGTAAAATGCCAGGAACCGGACCGTTTCTTCCGTCTTTCGGCGGAGGGTGACATCCTCGGCCACCTTGACGAAATGGGTGATGAAACCGCCGGAGTTCTTGATGGGAAAGACGGTGGCGTCTTCAAGATAGGTCTCGCCAGACTTGCGTTGGTTGCGAAACGTCCCCTGCCATTCGAGCCCGGCGCGGAGGTTCTCCCACATCTGATCCAGGTTTTCTGCAGCGTCAGTGGCCAGAAACTGGGCAGGTCTGCCCAGTACCTCCTCCCTGGAATATCCCGAAATTTCACAGAACTTGGCATTTACATGCTGAATCAGGCCGTTGGCGTCGGCGACCAGGATGATGACGGGATTGGATTCAATCGCCTGCAGCAGTTTGGCGAGGTGGTCGCTGGACGAGGAAAGATTTTGGCTGGAAGTAGACATCGGTGAGGCCTTGGTCGAAGGAGTGGCGAGGGGTATTGTCCTGCTGTTCAAAAGCAAGCAGCGTGCCCATCGGGAGGAGGGATCGGAATGAAGTTTGCTGACTCAGGCGTTGAATGGATGACGGCATCGGTCCGGTTTGCTAGACTTGAATACGGATTGGCCCGTTGGATGGAACTCAGGGCCTATGCTGCCGGTTGAAGGGAGGAGTTGCCTTTGGCGCAAAAGATTTTTGTGGCTGGAACCGGCCAGAACTGCGGCAAGACCACGGTCAGCCTGGCCCTGTTGCACATGGCCCGGCAGGCGAGACGCCGGATCGGATTTCTCAAGCCGGTGGGGCCCAAGCCTGCGACCTTGAGGGGGCGGGACGTGGACAAGGATGTCGCCCTGGTGGCTCAGGTCTTCCATCTGGAGCACGACCTGGGTCTGATGTCGCCGGTGGTGCTGCACGGGGCGACCACCCGGCAGGTACTCGATGGTTTCATCCGACCGGAGGAACTGCAGGACAGAATTGTGTTGGCCGCAGAGCAACTCTCCCGCACCTGCGACCTGCTGGTGATCGAAGGGGCAGGCCACAGCGGGGTGGGGGCGGCTATCGGTCTGAGCAACGCACGAGTGGCGAAGTTGCTGGGTGCTCCAGTGTTGCTGGTCACCGGCGGCGGGGTCGGCAGCGTCATCGACGCGGTGGCGATGAATCTGGCCCTGTATCGGTCCGAAGAGTCAGAGGTGCGGCTGCTGCTGGCCAACAAGCTGGAGGCGGCCAAGCGGGAAAGAACCCTGGGCTATCTGCAGCGGGCTTTCGAGGGGCAGGATTTTCCCGTTGCGGCCAGTTTCAATTATTCCCCGATCCTGGCCAATCCGACCCTCAACCGCATCGCCCGCATTCTCGGCCTGGAACTGCAGGGCAATCGCAACGAAGGGACCCGCATCGTGCACCATGTCCAACTCGGCGCGGCCTCCTCCCAGCGGGTGGCCGACCTGCTGCAGGAATCGACCCTGCTGCTGGTCACCAGCAGTCGCGACGAGCTGCTGGTGATGCTGGCCAACCTCTACCAGATCCCGGAGTTCAAGGCCCAACTGGCGGGCCTGGTCATCCCCGGGACGGCGCCGGTGAGCCGGATCACTCAGCAGATCCTCGATGGCAGCGACATCCCCTACATGCGTACCCATCGCACGACGGCCGAGGTGTTCACCACCATCAGCGAGGACGTCACCAAGATCAATGCCGAGGATACCCACAAGATCAGCCTGATCCAGGCGCTGGCCGAGGAGGGGGAGGAAATCGACTGCGCCCTGATCGACCGGCTGTTCCGGCAGACGGTTGGTTAGTGTCCGCCCAGGTTTTCCAGGGAGCGGCCGATGCCATGGTGGAACAGGATCGCCGCCCCCAGGGCTGCAGCGGCCGAGAGCAGGAAAATGTTGCTGGAGGCCGGCACGGCAGCCCCCAGGGGATTGAGGGCTGGGGCACCGGCCCAGGTTTCCAGCAACCGGCTGGTCAGGGCGGCACCGAAGGCTCCGGCGAGGAAAAAGCAGAGATTGTAGACTCCCAGTCCGATTCCGCTGTACCGGTCGGGCAGCAGCACCGACACGGTCTTGGCCAGGGAGGCGTGGATGCAGGCGAAGCCGATGTAATTGACGATCTGCACCAGGGCCAGCACCCAGGGTGCCGAGCCGACAAAAGCGGAGAACAGCAGAAATCCCCCCACCTGCAGCAGCAGCCCGCATTGCACGATCAGCGCGCAGCCATGGCGGTCGGCCATCCGGCCGGCGACCACTCCCAGCAGCGCCGCACTCATTGCCCCGGGAAAAATCACCCAGCCGATCCCCATGGTGGTCAAGCCGTGCTGCGCCCGCAGCAGCAACGGCAGATGGAACATCATGCCGAAAACCGCCCCGAGGGCGAGCAGCGCGGTCAGCAGGGCGCCGCGATAGCGCGGGTCGGCAAACAACTGCGGGGCGATAAAGGGCCGGGGAACCCGTCGCAGGTGCAGAAGCAGCAGGGCCAGCATCGGCAGGCTCAACCCGAGGGGCAGCAGGCGCCCTTCGGTGACGGCAAGCAGCAGGCCGGTGACGAAGGCGGCGACCAGCAGCGCTCCCGGCAGATCGAATTCCTGGGGACGGGCCGCCTCCCGGGGGAGGACGAGGCGGAACAGGGGAATCGCGGCGAGGGTCGCCAGGGAGAGCAGGAACAGCCCGCGCCAGTGGAAGGCGCCGGCGATGCTGCCGCCAACCAGCGGGCCGATTCCAGTGGCGAAGGCGACGGTGGATGACACGGCCCCGAGGGTGCGCCCACGGATGGCGGCCGGGACGTAGCGGGTGGCGGTGTACATGGCCAGGGCGGGGATGGCCGAAGCGCCGGCCGCCTGCACCAGCCTGCCGGCCAGCAGCCCGGCATAGCTTTCGGAGAAAAAGCCGAGCAGGGAGCCGCAGTTGAACAGCAGCAGCCCCAGGGTGATGAGGGTGCGCACCGGGTAGAGGTCGGCCAGTTTGCCGTAGGTCACCGAACCCAGGGCGAAGGCCAGGACGAAGCCGCTCACCACCCAGCTCACCGCGGTGGGGGTGAGGCGGAAATCCCTGGCGATGTCGGGCACCGCGACGTTGAACATGGTACCGTTGAGCACGGAGAAAAAGACCACGAAACAGAGCAGGGCGATGATCCGGCGTTGAAAACCCGGGGAATGATCCAGGGGGGGCTGGCTGGATGGCGCTGCGGCAGGGGTCGTCATGAAAGGGGCCGTCGGTCCGGGCGGTTGGGGAGGGCAGGGTGCGGAACTATCGACCCCGCCGAGGGGGAAGCCCGCGCCTGTTCTGGAGACTAGCACTGCCGCCCGTTGCGGTCGAAGCAAAATTTCGCTTCGTTCAACGATTTATTTGTCTTGTCTCTAAATCAAACGTTTGTTTTAATTATAGGGTAGCCCTATTGACTTGCCGGGAGAATGCACCTAATGAGCCAGACTGAAACCAAGCTCCGCATCCTCGATGCCGCCGAGCGTCTGTTCGGGCGCGAGGGTTTTCACGCCACCTCCCTGCGGGCCATCACTGCGGCGGCCGAGGCCAACCTGGCGGCGGTGAATTACCATTTCGGCTCCAAGGAGGACCTGCTCGAGGCGGTATTCGAGCGGCGTCTGGTCCCTCTCAACCAACTGCGCCTGGAACGCCTGGCGGCGGTGACCGAAACCGCCCGCAGCAACGGGGTGCCCCCCCTGGCCCGGGAGGTGCTGCGGGCCTTTATCGAGCCGACCCTGGAGTTCCGGACCTCGGCTCCGGGGGCGGAAGATTTTTCGGCCCTGGTCGGGCGGGCGCTGGCCGAACCGGACGAAACGGTGCGGGCGTGCTTCCTGCGCCACATCCAGCCGGCCTTCCTCGCTTTATTCGAGGCCCTGGTCGCTGCCCTGCCGCAGCAATCCCGGTCGCAGATCTTCCTGCGCCTGCAATTTGCCCTGGGGGCCATCAGCCATACCCTCTGCATGTCCGGTCGGCTGCGGATCGTCCCCCCGGGTGTGGAACCTGCCTGCGATCCGCAAACCCTCACCGCCCAACTGTTGGCCTTCGTCACGGCCGGAATGGAGGCGCCATGAGGTCGCTGGTTCCGGTTTTGCCGCTGTTGGCGGTCGGCTTGCTGCTCGGTGGCTGCAGCCTGCACTCTCCCCGGCCGGTTTCCCTGCCCGAGCTTCCCGGACAGTTCCGCCAGGTACCAACGGCGGCGGGAACAGTCCCTGCCGAGGAGCGCTGGTGGTTGGCATTTGCGGACCCGGCCTTGGATGCACTCATCGAGCGGGGGTTGGCCGGCAACCTCGACCTGGCCCAGGCCCTGGCCCGCCTGGAGCAGGCCGAGGCGCTGCTGCAGGGGGCGGAAGGGGCCCGTCGCCCCAGCCTCGCCCTGGAGGGACAACTGCGACGGGAGCGCAACGTTTCGTTTGCCGGCCCCTTTACCGGCAGCAGCGAGCGGCTCTCCCTGGCCGCGGGTTATGAGCTTGACCTCTGGCAGAAGCTGCGCCTGCGGCGGGATGCCGCCCGGGCCGAGGTCGCGGCCAGCGCCCTGGACCTGCAGGCCCTGCGGCTGAGCCTGGCGGCCCAGCTCACCGACCTCCATTTCCTGGCGGCGGAGCAACGGGGCCAACTGGCCCTGGCCGACGCCACCAGCGCCGCCTTCGCCGACACCCTGGAGCGGGTGGACCGACGCTACCGGGAGGGGCTTGTGCCGGCCCTGGATGTCTACCAGGCCCGCCAGTCCCTGGCCGTCGCCCGGGCCCGGCGGCCGCAGGTGGAAGCGACCCTGGCCCAGGCCGAACACGCTCTGGCGGTGCTGACCGGGGCCCCTCCCAGCGCAGCCCAGGCCGCCGGCGCGGACCGGTTGCCGGCCCTCGGCCAGCAGCTGCCGCTGCTGCTCCCCTCGCAGGTGCTGCGCCAGCGCCCCGACGTCGCCGCGGCCCTGCAGCGGCTGCAGGCCGCCGATGCCCGCATCGGCGCCGCCATCGCCGAGCGCTTTCCCGCCTTCAACCTCGCCGGCGCCTGGGGGAGCGCCGAAACCGCCCTGGTCAGTGGCGACGTCTCCGGGGTGTTCTGGAATCTGCTGCTCAACCTCTCCGCCCCGCTGCTCGACGGCGGCCGCCGCCAGGCCGAGGTGGAGCGCAGCGAGGCGCTGTTCCGGGAACTGCTGGCCCGCTACCACAAGAGCGTGCTGACCGCCCTGCAGGAGGTGGAGGATGCCCTGGCCCGCAACCGCGCCTCCGCCGAGCGCCTGCAACTGCTGGCCGAGCGGGAGGCGGCCGCCTCCGCGACCCTGCGCCTGGCCCTGGATCGCTACCTGCAGGGCTTGACCGATTACCTCCCGGTGCTGACCTCCCAGGGGCTGCAACTGGACGCCGAAGCCCAGCTGCTGGCCGCCAGGAGACAACTGCTGAGCGACCGCATCAGCCTGCACCGGGCCCTCGGCGGCGGCTGGATGGCCGCCGCCGCTGCGACCTCATCCCCGCCTGCCGAAGGAATCCAGCCATGACCCGCCGCCAACGCCTGATCCGTATAGCCCTGCCGATTCTGATCCTGCTGCTGGGGGTGGCGGGGATGCGCCTGCTGATGCTTTCGCGCCAGGCCCCGCCGAAACAGCCGCGGGGCAATCCCGGGGTGCTGGTGGAGGCGCTGGCGGTGGAACCCCGTGATCACGCGGTGCAGGTGGTCGCCACCGGCACGGTCCAGCCCCGCCAGGAGGCGGCCATCACCCCCCAGGTCAGCGGCCGCATCCAACGGCTGGCGTCGGGCTTCCAGGCGGGCGGGTTGTTTCGCCAGGGGGAGCTGCTGTTCGAGATCGAAGCGGTTGACTACCAGCTGGCGGTGGAGCGGGCCGCCGCGGCCCTGGCCCGGGCCGAGGTCGACCAGGCGCTGGTGGAGGGGCAGGCCCGGGTGGCCCGGGAGGAGTGGTTCCGGCTGCATCCCGAGGCGGGGGAACCGCCCCCGCTGGTGGTGCAGGAACCCCAGCTCAAGAACGCCCGGGCGGCGGTGGCGGCGGCCCGGGCCGGCTTGGAGCAGGCCCGCCTCGACCTGGAACGCACCCGGGTCAAGGCCCCCTTCGACTGCCGGATTCGTTCCGAAGAAGCGGAGATCGGCCAGTTCGTCCGCGCCGGCACCCCGGTGGCCCAGGTGGCGGGAACGGCGGCGGTGGATATCCTGGTCCCGCTCCCCCTGGAGGAACTGCAATGGCTGCAGGTGCCCCGGGCCGGCAACGGCGGTCCGGGCTCGCCGGCCCAGGTGCGCCTGCCGGGGCAGGGGGCTGAAGGATGGAGGGGCCGGATCCTGCGCTCCCTCGGCGAGGTCGATTCCCACAGCCGCATGGCCCGCCTGGTGGTGGGGGTGGACGACCCCTACGGCCTTCGCGGCGGCGCCCCGGGCCGGCCGGCGCTGGAGGTCGGCATGTTCGTGGAGGTGGAGCTGGGCGGCAGTACCCTGGCCGGGGTGGTGCCAATCCCCCGCGCCGCCCTGCGCGAGGGGGGGATGGTCTGGACCGTGGACGACCAGCAGCGCCTGCACCTGCAGCCGGTGACGGTGACGCGGCTGGAGGGAGAACAGGTCCTGGTCGGGGAGGGGCTGCGCAGCGGTGACCGGGTGGTGCTGACCCGCATCAGCGGCGCGGCCGAAGGCCTGCCGTTGCGCATCCGTGCCGAAGGTGAGGCGGGCAGATGAACGCCATCGGCTGGATGACCCGCAACCATGTGGCCGCCAACCTGCTGATGCTGGTGCTGGTGGTGGGGGGGCTGATTCACGGACGGGGGTTGAAACAGGAGGTCTTCCCCGAGGTCTCCCTGGACCGCATCCAGGTGGCGGTGGCCTATCCCGGCGCCGGCCCGGAGGAGGTGGAGGAGGGGATCCTGCTGCAGATCGAGGAGAACCTCACCGGGGTCGACGGCATCAAGGAGCTGCGCTCCCGCGCCGGCGAGGGGTTCGGCACGGTCACGGCGGAGCTGGTGCCGGGGGAGGACCCGGACCAGCTGCTGCAGGAGATCAAGAGCGAAGTCGACCGCATCGTCACCTTCCCCCAGGATGCGGAAAAGCCGGTCATCAGCAAACTGCTCAACCGCAGGGAGGTGATCTCCCTGGTGGTCTACGGCGAACTGGGGGAGCACAGCCTGCGGGAGCAGGCGGAGCTGATCCGCGATGAGCTGCTCGGCCTGCCCGGTATCACCCAGGTGGACCTGAGCGGGGTGCGCCCCTACGAAATCGCCGTGGAAATCAGCGAAGAGACCCTGCGCCGCTACCATCTGACCCTCGAGCAGGTGGCTGCCCGGTTGCGCCGCGCTTCCCTCGACCTGCCCGGCGGTCTGGTCAAGACCGAGGGGGGGCAGATCCTGCTGCGCACCAAGGAGCGCCGCTATCTGGCCCCCGAATATGCCGACACGGTGGTGCTGGTGCAGCCCGACGGCAGCCAGGTGCGGTTGCGGGACATCGCCCAGGTGCGGGAGGGGTTCCGCGAAACCGACGAATTCGCCCGCTTCGACGGCCACCCGGCGGCGATGGTGCGGGTGTTCCGGGTCGGGGAACAGAAGCCGACGGAAATCGCCCGCACGGTGCGGGAGTTCGTGGCGGCCCGGCAAGCGGCGTTGCCCCCCTCCATCCGCCTGGCGACCTGGAACGACACCTCGGAGAACCTGCAGAGCCGCATGGACCTGCTGACCAAGAACGCCGGTTTCGGCCTGGCGCTGGTGCTGATCGTGCTCGGCCTGTTCCTGGAAATCCGCCTCGCCCTCTGGGTCATGCTCGGCATCCCCATCTCCTTTTTCGGCGCCCTGCTGCTGCTGCCGCAGCTGGGAGTGTCGATCAACATGATCTCCCTGTTCGCCTTCATCCTGGCTCTGGGGATCCTGGTCGACGACGCCATCGTGGTCGGGGAGAACGTTTTCGAGCAGCGGCTGCTGGGCAAACCCTACCTGCAGGCGGCCATCGACGGCACCCGGGAGGTGGGGTTGCCGGTGATCTTTTCGGTGCTGACCACGGTGGCAGCCTTCCTGCCGCTGGTGTTCGTGGACGGCATGATGGGGAAATTCATCAAGACCATACCGCTGGTGGTCATCTCGCTGCTGCTCATGTCCCTGATCGAATCGTTGTTTGTGCTGCCGGCCCACCTCGCCATGGGTACCCGCCGCGCGCTCGGTGGCGGCGTGCTGGGGAGTTTGGACCGCATCCGCCAAGGGTTCGGCCGGCGCCTCGACCGGGTCATCGTCGGTCCCTACCGGCGCACCCTGACCCTGGCCCTGGCGCACCGCTACACCACCCTGGCCCTGGGGGTGGCGGTGCTGCTGCTGACGGTGGGGATCGTACGCGGCGGCATCATCAAGTTCGTCTTCATGCCCGAGGTGGAGGGGGATGTCATCACCGCCTCCCTGCAGATGCCCCCGGGGACCACAGCGGAGCAGACCGGGCGGGTACAGCAGCAGATCGTCGACCAGGCGCTGGCGACGGTGGCCGAGTTCGACGATCAGGCGGCGGACGGCAGCACCATCCTGCGCAATGTCTACGCCGTGGTCGGCTCCACCCTGGCGGGGGGCGGGCCGGGAGGGGGCACCACCACCTCCGGGGCGCACCTGGCCGACATCGCCCTGTTCCTGACCCGTAGCGAGGACCGCGCCGTCCCCGCCAGCGAGATCCAGAGCCGCTGGCGGCAGCGGGTGGGGGAGCTGCCGGGGGTGGAGGCGCTGGTGTTCAAGTCGAACCTGGTGCGGATGGGGGCCAACATCGACGTGCAACTGGCCCACACCGACTTCCGGGTGCTGGAGGCGGCGGCCGACCGGCTGCGCCAGGCCCTGGCCGAGTACCCGGGGGTGGGGGATATCGAGGACAACTTCGCCCGCGGCCAGCAGGAGATCAAGCTGCGCCTCAAACCGGAGGCACGTACCCTCGGCATCGCCGAGGAGGAGTTGGGGCGCCAGGTGCGGGCCGCCTTCTTCGGCGCCGAGGCGCTGCGGCTGCAGCGGGGGCGCAATGAGGTGCGGGTCATGGTGCGCTACCCTGAGGCCGACCGCCGCAGTCTCGCCGACCTGGAAAACCTCCGTATCCGCACCCCCGAGGGGGGGGAACTCCCCCTGCAGCGGGCCGCCTGGGTCGAGTCGGGCAGCGGTTTTTCCGAAATCAACCGCACCGGCCGCAAGCGGGTGATCAACGTCACCGCCAGCGTCGATTCCCGCCAGGGCAACGCCGGCGAGATCCTGGCCGACCTGCGCGCCGGGCTACTGGCCGAGCTGCGGGTCGACTACCCCGGGCTCAGCTACAACCTGGAAGGGGAGGAGAGGGAGCGCCGCGAGTCCCTGTCCAGCATGAAGGACGGATTCCTCCTCGCCCTGGTCGCCATCTATGCCTTGCTGGCCATCCCCTTCCGCTCCTACAGCCAGCCGCTGCTGATCATGGCGGCGATCCCCTTCGGCATCGTCGGCGCCGTGCTCGGGCACCTGCTGATGGGCTACAATCTGAGCATCCTCAGCATCTTCGGCACCGTCGCCCTCTCCGGGGTGGTGGTCAACGACGCCCTGCTGCTCATCGACCGCATCAACGGTGGCCGCCGCGAAGGGCTGCCCCTGCTGGAGGCGGTCATGGCCGCGGGGCAGCGGCGCTTCCGGCCGATCCTGCTCACCTCCCTGACCACCTTCTTCGGTCTGGCGCCAATGATCCTGGAGACCAGCGTTCAGGCCCGCTTCCTGATTCCCATGGCGATCAGCCTCGGATTCGGCATTCTTTTCGCCACGGCAATCACCCTGGTGCTGGTGCCGACCCTCTACATGATCCTGGAGGATCTTCGAAGGGGAATCGGGCTGCGGGAAAACATGGCTTCGGCGGAGTCGGTCGGCGGGGGGAATTGACAACGACCGGTGAATCGGGCTATCAAAGGCAGGTTGCGCGTTTTTGGGGGTCTGACCAGACCTTCACGTGCACCCTAACGGACCAGCAATTGTCAGGAGAGAAGCGGATTGTCCCTCGTAGAAGACGCGCTTTACCGCAAGATCAAGAAACAGACCGGCCAGGCTATCGGCGATTTCAACCTCATCCAGGAGGGGGACCGTATCGCCATCGGCGTCTCCGGCGGCAAGGATTCCTGGTCCCTGCTGCATATCCTCGAGCAACTTCGGCGGAGGGCTCCGATCAAGTACGAGCTGGTGGCGGTCAACATCGACGCCGGCTATCCCGGCTACCGCAAGTCGGTGATCGAGGAGTACCTCCAGGCCCAGGGCTTCGAGTACCGCATGGAGAGCACCAACTGCTACCAGATCATCGAGGAAAAGCGGCGCCCGGGGTCATCCTACTGCTCCTTCTGCGCCCGGCTGCGCCGGGGCTACCTGTACACCCTGGCCGATGAGCTCGGCTGCAACAAGATCGCTCTGGGGCACCATCTCGACGATTTCATCGAGACCCTGCTCCTCAACCAGTTCTATGTCGGGACCCTGGCGGCCATGAGCCCCAAACTGCTGGCCGACAACGGCCGGCACACGGTGATCCGCCCCTTTGTTTACGTCGAGGAGGCGGATATCATCGCCTTCACCCGCGCCAACGGCTTTCCGGTCATCTGCTGCGCCTGCCCGGTGTGCGGAGTGGTCGACCAGAAACGCAAGCGGATGAAGCGGCTGCTCAAGGAACTGGCGGCGGAAAATCCCCAGCTCAAGCGCAGCATGCTCGGTGCCCTGGGCAACGTGCATCCGCGCCATCTGCTCGATCCGAGTCTGCAGGCATTCTAGCCCGTTCCGCGGCCGCTGCGGCCGCAGGAGGTTTCATGGCCCCCCATTGCAGTTGCAATCTGGACCTCGATCTGGCCAGCAGGGTTCAGCAGTTGCTGTTTCCGAAAAGCTCGCCGGTTTGCGACTGGGCCTGTATCGGCGTCAAATACCGCATGGCCAACGCCCTCGGCGGCGACTATTTCGACTTCATCGGCCTGCCCGATGGCCGTCAGGCCCTGTTCATCGGCGATGTGACCGGTCACGGCGTGCACGCCTCGGTGGTCATGGCCCTGCTCTACGGCTTCATCCACCACTCGGTGCGCGACCAGTGCATCCCGCCGGAACTGGTGCGCCAGGCCAATGACTTCCTGCGCTCCTTCGCCGTGCGCTCGGTGAAATTCGACCACTACTTCTCCTCCACGCTGTTCTACGGCATCATCGACCCGGTCACCCGGGAGCTGCACTACGTCAATGCCGGCCATCCCGCCCCGCTGGTGCGGCGGGGTGATCGGGTCATGCACCTGGACGTCACCGCACCCCCCATCGGCTTTTTCGAACAGCCGGAAATCACCCTCGGCCGTTTCCAACTACAAAGGGACGACCGACTGCTGCTCATTACCGACGGCATCGTCGAGGTCTTCAATCGCGATCAGGAGACCTTCGGCCGCAAGCGCCTGGAAGCGGCGCTGCGCAACCACCAGGGGGACCATCTGGAGTTTCTCGACCATCTCTACGCCGCCTTGCGGGAGTATTCCGAGGTGCCTGAACTGACCGACGACTGCACCGCCATTGTCGTCGATCTCCACCAGATATAGAAACCCGTCGCGTCGATGCTGCTGGGAACCGGATACGAAACAGAGCTGCGGCGGGTGGCCATCGAGTTGGAAACCCCCGGTTTCAGACAGCTGCTGTGCGCGCTGCTGGAACTCTGGGGGTTTCATCTGGTGAGCGATACAAGCGCTGCTGGGATGCTGCTGGTCGAGCAAAGGGGGGGCGAGCCCGCCGGGGTGACGCTGATCCGCCTGGGGGAGACCCACGGCAGCCGGCATTTACCCTTTCCGCTGGCGCTGGAGGATCTCTGGCTGGAACTGGAACAGCGCTTTCACCGCCCGCCACGGCAGCATATCCGCACTGCGGTGGATCTCGAGGTGGGGCTGGTGGCCCGTCATCGCTATGGCGAGGCGCGGTTGGAGAGTCTTTCCGACATGGGTGGGCGGTTGTATTTCGGGCGGGAGCTGGCGCGGGACGAGGGGGTCCGGTTACGGCTGCCCATCGACGCCCAGGTCTTCGAGTTCGGGGCCAAGGTGATTTACAGCTTCCCCCGCGGCGAGGAGAGTGGATTTGAACTCGGCCTGCTGTTCGAGGGGGTCAGCGGGGAGATCCGCCAAGCCATCCGGAACTATGTCCGCCGGCAGGTCATGGCAGCCGCCCTCGCGGTTGGGGGGGCGGACGCAGAGCAGGGCATGGGCTTTTTTCGCCAGAACTGACCGTCGTCAGCAAATTGAAACGCGCCCGGGAGCCTTGCGGCACCCGGGCGCGTTCGTTTAGCGCCGCAGCCGGTCGAAAAACCCTTTGCCGGTAGCGGATTGCTCGCGACGCAGGCCGCACAGCCGCAGCTCCCGCAAGGCGTCATGGTTGTTGGGGTTGCACTGGATCGCCATTTCGAAGGCCCGCTCCGCCGGTTTGTCCTGACCGTCGGCCTGGAGCAGGTAACCGAGATAGAGGTGGGTGAGGTCGTGGCGGGGGTTGAGGTCGGCGGAACGCAGCAGCAGTTCGCGGGCTTCGAACCGGCGGGGAACCTGGTCCGGGTGGGCCTTGAACAGGGCCCAGGCATAGGCGGTGAGATATTCGGGTTCCTGAGATTGCAGTTCGCAGGCCCATTTCAGGGTTTCGAAGGCCTCCGGGTAAAGTTTGCGGCGCAGCAGCACGCAGCCTTTCTGGAACGCCTCCTCGGCGCGCAGGATGTCGCCGATGTCGTTGCTGTCACTGGCGGGGATACCCTGACGGCTCGCCAGATATTTCTGGCGCCGGGCCGGATCGGTCAGCACGGCGTAGGCGTCGCTCACCCGCTGGAACAGGTCGACCACCTTGGACATCAGTTCCGGAGAAAAACCGCTCTGGTGGTAGTGGTCGGGATGCAGGCGTTTGACCAGGGCGAAATAGGCCTTGCGGATGGTCGCCGCATCGGTGCGCTCATCGACGTCAAGCAGGGCGAAATGATCCAGGGGCATCAGTCGTTCGTATTCTGCCAGAAAGGTTTCCCTCCGCAGGCGTGTCTGGGCATGCTGGAACAGGTCGAGCCCAGGGACTTCAGCCACCTGCAGTGGCAGATCCAGGCTTTCAAGCATTTCCGCCAGCAGCAGAGCCGCCAGCAGTTGTTCCCGGCTGCGCCGCTGAAAAGGCTTCTGCAGGAGGATCTCCTGCAGGGTGCGGGTCCCGTCGCATGCCGCCCAGGTTTCGGCATCCCCCTCGTCCAGATCGATTTCCTGAAAGCGATAGAGGGGATTGTCCGTCGGCAACAGGTAGCGGTCCTGGTGCTGCAGCAGAATCATTTCCAGACAGCCGGCGGGAATGCCCCGACGCAGCCCCTGCAGGATCAGGGAGGCGGGGGAAAGGTCGATGGCGGTGATTTCTTTGCGGAAATCCTTGGCGGGCAGAAACCGCCAGCTGCCCCCCGGCCAGGTGAAAACCTCCAATACTTTTTCCCGGGCCTGGTCCTGCAAAGCCTGATGAAGCTGCTGCGGGCTGAGCAGTCCCATATCCAGCAGTTCGGTCCCCTGCAGGCGCCCCGAGGCCTTGGCGCGGCAAAGGGATTCCTCGCACTCGGCCAGGCTGATTCGGCCCTGCCGCACCAGCATCTGGCCCAGGCATTCCCGGACCAGGTTGGAACGGGCGAAAATCGGGTAACCGTCACGCAGATAAAGGACTTTGTGCACCGTCCCCTGCTCGAGGTGCAGCAGGCCGGTGCTGCGCAGGGAATAGAAGGCATGCAGCAACTGCGGCAGCGGCGCTACGCTCAACTCTCCCTGGAAATCGCCAGCCTTGGCGCCGCCGACAGGAGCGGGGCCGATCATGGCGTGCACCATGCGCAGGAACTCGGTCAGGGAAAAGGGCCGGGCCAGGTGTCGGGTCGGCAGGGACGGATCCTGCTCCTCGCCTTCCCGCAGTCGCTCGAGCAGCAGCACCGGCAACCCTTGGGTGGCGTTATGCTGGCGCAGGGCCAGACAGGCTTCGGTACCGCTGAGGCCCGGGATGCCGGGGGCGACAATGACCAGCTGGGCCGGATGGTCCAACAGGGCATCCAAGGCTGGTTCGGCTGCACAGAAACTCTGGACTTCGTAGCCCAGTTGCCGCAGGGCCTGTTCCAGCAGGCGGCGAAAGGCGGGGTCGTCTTCGATCAGGTAGATGCGTTTGGCCATTGGCAGGGTCCGGATGAAATGGCAGGGAAAGGGGCCGCGGGGTCAGCACTAGATCCGGTGACAGGTCAGGTAGCCGGTCGAGGTCCGTCCGCGCGGCCGGCCAGGCGCAGTTCCCTGAGAGCTTCGATATTGTTGGGATTGCACTGAATGGCCAGTTCGAAGGAGCGCTCCGCTGGCTTGCCTTCTCCGGCATCCTGCAGCAGGTAGCCGAGGTAGAGGTGGGTCAGGTCGAGGCGCGGATTGAGTTCCAGGGAATGCTGGAGCATTCGCCGGGCAGTGGCGATGCGGGCAGGTTCCTGGGCGAAGGTTCTGGCCATGGCCCAGGCATACAGGGTGAGATATTCGGGTTCCTCAGCCCGGTGGCGGATCGCTTTTTCCAGGTGCTGAAAGGCTTCGGGGTATTTTTTTGCACGCAGGTAGACCCGTCCTTTCTGGAAATTGGCCTCAGCGTCAATGGCGTCCAGTGCCCGCTCCAGCGCCGAGGTGCCGCCGGCATGCAACTGGGCGAGATAATCGCGCCGCCGGCCCGGGTCGCCGAGCACGGCATAGGCTTCGTTGATGCGCTGAAAAAGCTCTCGTCCCTTGTCGCCAAGCTCGAGGGGAAAACCTGGTTGGTTGAAACTGTCGGGGTGGTACTTCTTGGCCAGGGCGAAATAAGCCTGACGGATTTCGGCGGCCGTCGCTGTTTCGGCCAGGCCGAACAGGGCAAAATAATCCTGATCCATCAGCTGATCGGAATCGACGAGGATCGTTTCCTGCAGTTGCTGGTATTTGACCCGTTGAAACAGGTCCCCGCTCCCCTCTGCAGAGAGAGGTTGGTCCCGGCTCTCGAGCATTTCGATGAGCAGCAGGGTGGCCAGCAAATGCTCGCCGTCCCGCCGGGATTGGGGGTGTCGATCGAGCAGTTCCTCGAGGGTGGCCTCGCCGGTGCACGCATCCCAGAGGGTGCTCTGTTCGCGGGAGTACTCGAGTTCGCTGAACCGGTAGAGGGGGTTGGCCGACTGCAGCAGGTAGCGTCCGCTATGGGGGGAGAGCAGTTCCGCGATCTGTGCCGGCGAGAAATGGCGCCGGATCCCCTGGGCGATCACCGCCGCCGGGGGGAGGTCGATGGCGGTGATTTCCTCCCGGAAGTCTTTGCCGACGATCCAGCGGAAATGACCCTCACGCCAGGAAAAGACCTCGAGCAGTTTGTCCCGGGCCTGCTCCTGCAGGCTGTCGTAGAGCTGGTGGGGGGTGAGCAGGCCGAGTTCGATCAATGCCGTGCCATGCAGGCGGCCGGACTGCCGGGCCCGCTCCAGGGAGGCTTCACACTGCTCGCCAGTGATGCGGCCGCTGTCGACCAGTCGCTGGCCCAGCCGCTCCCGGGTCAGGTTGGAGCGGGCGCAGATCGGCACCCCGTCCTTCATGTAGATGACCTTCTTGGTTTGGCCGTGCTCAAGCTGCAATTGGCCGGAGGCGCGCAGGGTGTAGAGGTTGTGCAGCAGGCGGGCAAATGGGGTCTCGGAGAGGTTGCCATGCAACTCCTCGGCGAGGCCCGGGGTGGGGAGTTCCGCTTCATCGAGGCGGGCGGCCACCATGGCGATCAGGTCATGACTGGAGAAGGGCTTGGTGAGGCAACTGGTGTAGTCGTCTTCGATGGTGACGGTGTCGTAGGCACTGTGGAAGGCGGTCAACAACAGTACCGGCAATGCGCGGGTGAGGGAATGATTGCGTAGCGCCTGCAGGATTTCCACCCCTGACATGGCCGGCAGGGCGAACTCGATCAGGGCCAGGTCGAAGGGGGTTTCCAGCAGGGCATCAAGGCCGGTTTCGGCTTCGGTATGGAGAATGACCTCGTAGCCGTGTTGCCGCAGGGTCTGGCCGAGCAGTTGGCCAAAGGCCACTTCGTTTTCGATGAGCAGCAGCTTTTTGGCCATCTTGTTCGACTCCTTCCCCCTTGGGCTAGGTTTCCGGCTCCTGCGGCGCACCCGATCCGAGGTGCTGGTCGAAGAGAGCCCGCACCTTCTCGGTGATGCGGGCATAATCCGCCCGCAGTACCTCGTCGGGGCGGCGCGGCCGCTCTGGATAACCGAGCCGCCGGGCCAGTTTGAGCAGGGAAGCCCGCTCGGTGGCAATCTCGTTGATTGACTGGTCGTGGACCAGGCGCAGCTTGTTTTCCAGGCGGCGCAGGAACTTGTAGCCGTTGCTCAGGGCTTCGGCGGCCTCGCGGGAGAGCAGCCCCAGCGACATCAGGGCCTCGATGGTCCGCAGGGTGTTGGGCTGCCGCAGCTCCGGGTGAGCCTGGCCATGCAGCAGCTGCATGTATTGGGCCAAAAACTCCACATCGACCATCCCCCCCCGGCCGGTCTTGATGTTGAGGAGTTCCTCCCCTTCTTTGGCGATTTCCGTCTCCATCCGGCCGCGCAGGCGGTAGATTTCCCTCCGCAGATCCTCCGGCAGGGGTCGCTCATAGACGATGCGGGCGGTGGTTTCGCTGACGCGACGGGCGAACTCTGCGGAGCCGGCCACCACCCGCGCCTTGGTCAGTGCCTGACGCTCCCAGGCCTGCGCGGAGGATTGGTGGTAGCGCTCGTAGGCCGGCAGGCTGGTTACCAGGGGACCCTGATTGCCCGAGGGGCGCAGGCGGGTGTCGATCTGGTAGACGTAACCTTCGCGGGTCATCAGGGTCAGCACCGAGATGATGCGCTGGGCCAGGCGGGAGAAGTACTCCTGGTTGGTCTGGGAACGGAAACGGCCGGCATCGGTGCCGGCGGCGGGCCGGGTCTCCCCCTCCCCCTCGTAGATGAAGATGATATCCAGGTCCGAGTGGTAATTGAGTTCCATGCCGCCGAGCTTGCCCATGCCGATGATGGCGAACTCCGCCTCGTGCTCCTGCCCGCCCGCATCCTTGCAGAAGGGGAGACCGAAGCGGGGCAGGAGCTCCTCCCGGGCGATGGCCAGGGCCTGATTGAGGCAGGTGTCGGCCAGGGCCGAGAGCTGGAAGGTCCCTTCCCCCTGGGGGGTGTGGCCGTGGATGTCGTTGAGGGCGATGCGCAGGAATTCCTCGTTGCGGTAGCGCCGCAGGACATCCAGTTGATCCTCGTAATTGTCGCAGGCGGCGAGCAGGCCGGCCAGTTCCTGGGCCATCACCCGGGGCTCCTTGAAGGAGACCGCATAGGAGCGGGAGACCAGGGAGTCGAGGATCTCCGGGTGCTGGATGAAGATGCGGGAGAGGAACTGGCTGGTGCCGAAGAGGTTGACCAGCATCTTGATGATCGCCGGATTTTCCGCCAGCAGGGCATAGAAGGTGGCCCGTGCCCGCACCGCGAAGAGGAACCGCTCGAGGTTGCGCAGGGCCATGTCCGGCTCGGGGGAGTCGAGCACCTCCTGCAACAGCAGCGGGGCGATGCGCTCCAGCCGGCGGCGGCCCCGCTCGGTGAGGTGCGAATGGGGCGGGCCGTCCCGCAGGGCGGCGAGGGTTTCGTAGGCGGCGTCGGGGTTTTTGAACCCCTTTTCTTCCAGCAGGTCTTTGATCAGGTCGGAATCGGCGCCGCGGTCGAGCAGCAGGCTCACCTCCGGGCGCACTTCCGGGCGTCCCTCCGCCTCTTCGGTATAGAAGAGATCGTGGTAAATGGCGGATACCCCGGCGCGGTGGCGCTTCAGGGCGGCCTGAAAGGCGGCGGCGTCGGGGAAGCCGCAGCGGCGGCCCAGGGCCCGCAGTTCCTCGGCGGCGGTGGGAAGGTTATGGGTCTGGCGCTCCTGCACCACCTGGATGCGGTGTTCGGCACTGCGCAGGAAGATGTAGGCCTCGCGCAGGGTCCTCTCGTCTTCCTCCTTGAGCAGCCCGGCCTGGCGCAGCAGGGTCAGGGCCTTGAGAGAGTTCTTTTCCCGCAGGTCGGGGTTTTTGCCGGCGTAGATCAGCTGCAGGGCCTGGATGAAGAACTCGATCTCGCGGATGCCGCCGCGGCCGAGCTTGAGGTTGAGCTCCCCCTCCCGCTCCCGGGCCAGGCTGTGGTCGATCTTCTGCTTCATGGTCTTGATGTCCTCGAGCATGCCGTAGTCGAGGTGCTTGCGGTAGACGAAGGGCTCCAGGCTCTTGAGCAGTCGCTGGCCCAGGGCCAGGGAGCCGGCCACCGGCCGCCCCTTGAGCATCGCCGCCCGCTCCCAACTCTGCCCCCAGGCCTCGTAATAGGTTTCCGCGCCGCGCATGGAAATGGCCATCTCCCCCCGGCTCCCTTCGGGGCGCAGGTTGAGGTCGACGCGGAAGACGAAGCCGTCCTCGGTGGCCTGGCCGACGGCCTTGGTAACCATTTCGCCGAGCTTGCAGAAGTAGCGGTGCAGGTGCAGGCGGTTTTTCCGCTCCCCCAGGGCGTTGGGCACCCCGGCGGTCATCCCTTTTTCCGAGGAGTAGAAGTAGATCAGGTCGATGTCGGAGGAGAAGTTGAGCTCCCGGCCGCCGAACTTGCCCATGCCGAAGACGGTGAATTCCGCTTCCTCCGCCGGAGCCCCATCCGGTGCGTCGAGCAGCGGGGCGCCGTGCTCGGCTCGCAGCAGCTGGTCGCAGACCTGGTAGGCGCGGTGCAGGGTGCTGGCGGCCAGGGCCGCCAGTTCGGCGGTGATCTCGGCCAGATCGGCGAGGCCACAGAGATCCCGACCGCCGATGCGCAGAATCTCCCGGGCCTTGTACTGGCGCAGCCCTTTCTGCAGCAGCGCAAAGTCGGCGTCGTCGGGAATCAGGACGGCCAACTCGGCGAGCATGGCGGCCTCGTCCTTGGCCCGTTGCAGTTCCCCGCCGGGAAACAGGTCATGAAAATAGGCGCTGCGCCGGCAGAGAATGTTGGTCAGAAAGGGGGAGGCGCCGAGGATGGTCAGCAGCTGCCCGGCTGCCTGAGTGGCGAGCAGGGGCGCCAGCTCCTCCCGGGGGACGGTATTGGTCAGGCGCTCCAGGTTGTTGAGGGCCAGGTCCGGATCGGCGGCCCCCCCCGCTGCGGTCAGCAGTGCGGGGAGGAGTTCACAACCGCCCAGCCACTGATGCAGCAGCAGCAGGTTGGTGGCGGTCTTTTTCGGCTGGTGGAAACCGAGCTCCCCCGCCAGCCGGGCCAGCGCCCCTTCGTCGCCAGCCTCGCAAGCCGGCTGCAGTTGTCGCAGCAGCTGAGCCCCATCCATGTCAGGGGGTTCCTTCCACCAATTGCCGCAGGCGCAGGGTGAAATCCCCCTGGGCGACCCCCCGCTCGGTGATGATGGCGCTGATCAGGCGCGCCGGGGTGACGTCGAAGGCCGGGTTGCGCACCGCGATGTTCTCCGGGGCCAGTTGCCGCTCGCCGCTGTGGGTCACTTCCCGGCGGTCCCGTTCTTCGATGGGAATCTGCGCACCGCTGGCCAGGTTCATGTCGATGGTGGAGATCGGCGCCGCGACGAAGAAGGGGAGGCCGTGCTCCCTGGCCAGCACCGCCACCGTGTAGGTGCCGATCTTGTTGGCGGTGTCGCCGTTGGCGGCGATGCGGTCGGCGC
>CAZYXS010000040.1:0-23517 GCA_964650955.1 uncultured Desulfuromonadales bacterium
TCAAGGCGGTGCAGGACGGCCGTACCAAAATCGTCCCCGCCCAGTGGGAGAAGACCTACTACGAATGGATGTTCAACATCCAGGACTGGTGCATCAGCCGCCAGATCTGGTGGGGCCACCGCATCCCCGCCTGGTTCTGCGACGCCTGCGACCAGATCAGCGTCTCCCGCCAGGATCTGACCGCCTGCGCCCACTGCGGCAGCGAGACCATCCGGCAGGAGACCGACGTGCTCGACACCTGGTTCTCCTCGGCCCTGTGGCCCTTCTCCACCATGGGTTGGCCCGAACAGACGGATACCCTGCGCAAGTTCTACCCCACCTCCTGCCTGGTGACCGGCTTCGACATCCTGTTCTTCTGGGTGGCCCGCATGATGATGATGGGGCTCAAGTTCATGGGGGAGGTCCCCTTCAAGGAGGTCTACATCCATGCCCTGGTGCGGGATGCCCAGGGGCAGAAGATGAGCAAGAGCAAGGGGAACGTCATCGACCCGCTGACGGTCATCGAGGAGTACGGCACCGACGCCTTCCGCTTCACCCTGACCGCCTTTGCCGCCATGGGGCGGGACATCAAGCTCTCCACCGAGCGCATCGCCGGCTACCGCAACTTCGCCAACAAGCTCTGGAACGCCAGCCGCTTCGCGCTGATGAACCTGGAAGGCTTCGATCCGGCCGGTCTTCGTCTGGAGGGGAAACAGCTCTCTCTGGCCGACCAATGGATTCTGACCCGCCTCGGCGCCACCGCCACCGAAGTCAACCAGGCCCTGGCGGGCTACAAGTTCAACGATGCCGCCGCCGCCCTCTACGCCTTCACCTGGCACGAGGTCTGCGACTGGTACATCGAACTCTCGAAAGAGGCGCTTTACGGCGCCGACGCCGAGACCAAGGCCGTCACCCAGGCCGTGCTGTACACGGTGCTCGAGGCCCTGCTGCGGCTGCTGCATCCGCTGATGCCCTTTATCACCGAGGAGATCTGGCAGGCCCTGCCAGGCAAGCGGCCGGCCGCCTCGATCATGGCCACCAGCTATCCCCAGGCCGACGAATTCCCGGTGTTCGCCGAAGGGGCGGCACGGATGGAAGCGGTCATGGAGATCATCCGCGGCATCCGCAACATCCGTGGCGAAATGGATGTGCCGCCGGGCAAGCAGATCGCCGCGGCCCTCGACTGCCGCAGTGAAGGGGCCGTGGCCATCGTGCGGGCCGGCGAGGGTTATCTGCGGGCCCTGGCCCGCCTTGGCGAGCTCGACTACGGGGTGGGGATCGCCCGCCCGGCCCAGGCGGCGACCCAGGTGGCGGGGGAGGTGGAGATCCTGCTGCCGCTGGCGGGGATGATCAACCTCGAAGAGGAGGAGAAGCGGCTGCAGAAGGAGATCGCCAAGTGGGAGAAGGATGTGGCGATGTTCGCGAAGAAACTCTCCAACGAGGCCTTTGTCGCCAAGGCGCCCCCTGAGGTGCTGGAAAAGGACCGGGGCAAGCTGCGGGAGGCGGAGGAGAAGCTGCAGATCCTGCAGCAAAGTCTGGCGCGCATTTTGAGCATGCGGCAGGGTTGATTGGAATGAACATTCCCTGAAACGACGGAGGGCGGGTCCTGGTTGGATCCGCCCTCCGTCGTTTCAGGATTCCAGGCCGTGCTGGCGCTTGCGCTCGAGCTGTAGCAGGTTCTCCCGCTCCCGCCGCAGAGCCTCGTTGCTCCAGCTCCAGACACCGTAATATTCCAGGGCCAGGATGGTGACGCCGCCGGCGAACACCGCCCAGAAATTCTGCTCCAGGGCGCGGGCATAGTAGTAGAAGAGATAGAAGGCTCCCAGGTAGCCCAGATGCGACCACCCCCGGTAGCGGCTGGCGCCACCCATCATCCGCGCCAGGATCAGGATCAGGGCGGAGAAGATATAGACCGCCAGGGCGATGCTGATGAGGTTTTCCGAGGGGGAGGCGCCCAGGGTCTGGCGCACCGAGGGGGGGAGGTCCGGTGCCAGCTGCGAGGCCTGGACCACCGCCGTGGTCAGGACGAAAAAGGCCAGCAGCCCCCAGAGCCCGCGCCGGGAGAGACGGTGCAGATCGTCGATGCGCCGGCGGGATTCCTCGCAGGTGCGCCCCAGAGACAGTTCTTCCGCTTCCTGATGTTGGGACGGATGGACCATGGTTGCCGTCTGCGGAGAGTCAGTTGCTTTCGGAGGTCTCGGCGGCCTTGCCGAGTTCGACGATCTTGCCCTTGATTTTGTGCAATTCCTGGGCCGCATCGCGGTAGCGCTGGTTCTGGTCGGCCAGGATCCGCGCCAGGGCATCGACCTCTTCGGCTCCTCGGGACGGTGGCTCGGGCGACAGGCCCCGGGCGGTGGCGTCGGCAAAACTCAGCAACTGGCGGACCGGGAGAATGACATTGCGCCGCAGGAGGGCGAAAACTCCGCCGACGGTCAGCAGCAGCACCATCCCGCAGAACAGGATCATCTTCAGGCGCAGGGCCGCCAGGCTCCTTTCCAGGGGGGTCTGCACCAGGCCGATGTCGAGGGTGCCGAGGATTTTGGTTTCGGGGGAATGGAAGTGGCAGGCGGCCTGGGAACAGGCCGGTTCATTGTAGATCGGGGCGGTGATCGCCAGGACCTTTATGTTGCGGGCGTTGGTGAAGGAGCGGGCCTGCTCCATCGGCCCGAGGGTGGTCAGGGGCTTTTCCCCCTGGTGGCATTCCACGCAGCCGGCGGTGACCTTGTCGACCTGGGTGTTGACCTCGGCCGCATCGGCCGAATACATGACCACCCCCTTTTTGTTGAAGATCCGGGCGTGGTCGATGCCTGGCTGCTCCCCCAGGGTCTGGATGGTCTGGCGCAGGGTTTCCCGGTCGTCCTTGAGCATGGTGTAGCGGGTCGATTTCACGACGATGTCGGCCAGGCTGGTTTCCCGGGCCACGGCATCATTGACCAAGTCTCGCTTCAGAGTGCTGTAGAGCAGCATGCAGCAGACGATGACGAACCCGGTGACGGCCAGAGCGACCGGCACGCAGGCCCGGGCGGCGAGATTGCGCAACATCAGCAGACTCCTTTGACTTGTCCCGCGGCCGCAGCCGGTGGGGTGATCCCTTGGGGAATGGGCCGCCAGTGGAGCGGCTCAATTGACCAGTTTGCGTTTGACCAGAATCCCCTGCTTTTTCAGCAGGGCGTGGAAGTTGGGGCGCTGCATGCCGACTTCTTCGGCGGCCTTGGTAATGTTCCAGCTGTTGCGCTTGAGGGCGTGGAGCAGAAAGGCCCGTTCCAACGGTTCCACCACCCGCTCGCGAATCTGGCGCTTCTTCTCTTTGAGTTCATCGGCATTGAGAGGGATGTAGTCGGTCAGAATGGCCCCATCCAACTCCTCCTCCGCCCCCAGTTCCAGGTCGTCCCGCTGAATGAAATCCCCCTCGGCCAGCACCACCGCCCGTTCGATGATGTTCTCCAGTTCCCGTACGTTGCCGGGAAAGCGGTAACCCTCGAGCAGGTCCAGGGCATCCGGCGCCAGGCCGCGAATCTCCTTGCCCACCTCGTCGGAAAATTTCTTCAAAAAGTGGCCGATCAGCAGCCGCAGATCCCCCTTGCGCTCCCGCAGTGGCGGCAGTTCGACGGGAATGATATTGAGGCGGAAATAGAGATCCTCGCGGAAATCCCCCTCGGCGACCAACTCCTTGAGATTGCGGTTGGAGGCCGCGATGAGGCGGACGTTGAAGGGTTGCGGCTGCGTCCCGCCGATGGGGGTGACTTCCCGCTCCTGCAGGGCCCGCAGCAGTTTGGCCTGGGTCTTGAGGCTGAGGTTGGAGATCTCGTCCAGAAAAAGGGTGCCGCCGTCGGCGACCTTGAACAGGCCGGTCTTGGTCTGCATGGCGCCGGTAAAGGAGCCCTTGACATGGCCGAAGAGTTCGCTTTCCAGCAGGTTTTCCGCCAGGGCGGTGCAGTCGACGGCGACAAAGGCCTGGTCGCGGCGGGGGCCGTTACGGTGAATGGCCCGGGCCACCAGTTCCTTGCCTGTGCCGCTCTCGCCATAGATCAGCACCGTGCTGTCGGTGGGGGCCACCTGCATCACCCGCCGATAGACCTTCTGCATTTCCTGGCTCTCTCCCACAAACTGATCGAAGCCGTGGTGATCTCTTAACTCCTTGCGCAGGTAGAGGTCGTCGAACATGACGACTTTCTTTTCCAGGGCAAGCTGGATTTTTTCCACCAGATCCTTGGGGGTGAAGGGTTTGGGGATGAAATCGACGGCGCCGTGTTTCATGGCATCCACCGCCGTTTCCACGGTGGCGTAACCGGTGATGAGGACGATCGGAACCTCCGGTTGCAGCACATTGATGGTCTTGAGCACATCGAGGCCGCTCATGCCCGGCATTTTCAGATCGGTGATCACCAGGTCGCAATTCTGGCGTTGCAACTCCTCGATGGCCAGGTGACCGCTGGCGAAGTCCTCCACCTCGTAACCTGCCTGCTCCAGAATCCGCTTCAGCCCTCTGCGGATGACCTGGTCATCGTCGATGACCAACATGCGCTTCTTCGCCATGCCTACTGCTCCTTCTCGGGGCACCCCGGGGTGCCGGGAAAACGGCCTACTGTTGTCTTTCCCTATACAGTCACCCATATCCCTGAACGGATTGAAAAAAAACGTTTTCCTTGGGCCGGAGATGCGCCCAGGCTGTGCCGCTAAGGGGATGAAATATCACAGAAACAGCATAACTTGCTAATTAGGTTAAATAAATTTTCCTCACTTGTCAATAGGCACAGTTTGAAACTGTGCCTTTGTGCAATCCGGTGGGGATGTTGGTGGATACGACCCTTTTAAACCGTATAGGAAATCATACTGTCAGCTGTGGCTGTGGAATAAACAGTTTAAAAACAGTTGGTTGTGCTTTTCTCTGGCGACTTGGGACGGGTGTGGTTGTTGTGGTTTTCTATACGGTGAGAGGCCTTGAAATCAGCGCGGACAACGTCTGTTTGGTTGATAACCTCTGGTTTTTCAAGCAATTAGAAATCAGAAATGAAAAAATCCAAAACTTGGTATGCCCTCTGCAAAAGAGGGATGCAAGGTGAATCAGCACCTCTTGCGACATCTCAGGAAAGGAGTCGTCATGAAAACCTCGATTCGCAGTATCGCCGTAAAAGTACTGCTGCTGACTCCCGCCGTAGCGGCGGCCAGTGCCGGCGAAACCAGTGGCAGTCCACTGATGATGTGGCTGTTTCTCGGTTTTCTCGGGTTGGTGGTGGTGATGCAACTGGTCCCCGGGATCGCCCTGTTCATCGGCATGGTCAAGGGCCTGTTCGGCTCGGCCCGGCAGAATGCACGCATTGCCTCGGCCAAGGGAGAGAAGCTCTAGCCGTTGGCGGCAGATTGGCAACCACCTGACCATGAAAGGGCGATCAGATGTTTGGCCTTCTCATAGCAGATGAGGATCTCGAGTCCAGAAAGCAGATGGCCGATCTGTTCATTGATGCTGGTTACCATGTGACCGTGACCAATTCGGCGGCCAATGCCTTATATGGAATCCTCAAGAAAACCGCGCAGGTGATCCTGCTCAGCAACCAGTTCGACGAGTTGACCGCGCCTGATCTCATTCCTCTGCTTAAGCAATGTGACCGGGACCTGACCATTATCCTGGTCGGGAACGAAGTGCCGCTGCCGTCTATCCGACGGGCCCGCAAGGCGGGGATCTTTTACCACGCCCTCAAGCCCGCCCGCCCCGACGACCGCGACGAAATCCGCCAGGTCGTGAAGTGCGCGTTTGACCGTCACGTAGCCAGACGCCCGGCATTCAGTGCTGGATAACCCCAAACAACCCCGAAGGGGGGACACAAGGAGGCAATATGAAACACCTGCTGACCACCATTTCCGCCGCTTCTATCCCGCTTCTGCTCGCCTCCCCGGTGTTGGCGGCCGTCGATACCACCAAGGTTTACAACAGCGGCTTCCTGGTCCTGGCGTTCCTCGGGTTCTGCGCCCTGATCGTGGTGGCGCAACTGCTGCCCGCGATCATGCTGATGATCGGCAGCATCCGCAGCATGCTCAAGGGCTCATCGAAAAAGGGACGGGTTGCCGCCCGGGCCAAATACTGATCAGACAGCCCCATACCAAAGGAGAGAGGCATGTTCGAGAAAATCTTTCAATCGGTCGGCGAAGTCACCCATGTCTACACCCTGGTGGATTTCTACCAGTACATCAAGGGCTTGGAATACCTGATCTGTGTCGGGTTCTTCATCGCCTTCCACAGCTTCTACAAGCACATCATCAATCCGGAATCGAAGGATTCGAAGCCGCATTGAGGGGTGGGACATAAATCAACGAAGAGGAACGACGACACCAGGAAACTGGAAAAGGAGCCGGAAGATGAGCACATCGGGACGCCGTTCAATCTGCATATTGACCTGGTTGGCCGTATGCCTCGGCTTGGCCTCGGCAGGCTTGGGTAAAGACATGCCCGAGACCGTGAAGCTGAATTCCCTCTCCCAGTACTATGACGGGGCGGATTTCGATCATGCGATGCACCTTGACGTTGCGAGCGATTGCGCTGTTTGCCATCACCACACCACGGGGACTGCGGTGCAGGAAGGCAACTGCGCCAAATGCCACAGCGGCGGCGAGATGCTGGCCAAGGTCGCCTGCCGCGACTGCCATGCACGGGAGCCGTTTTCTGCCGATTACCTGCTGGCCAAGAAACAGGATAGTCAGCGCTATCACCAGGACCAGCTCGGGCTGAAGGGGGCCTATCATCAGAGCTGCCTCGGCTGCCATCAGCAGATGGGCGGACCGACGGGCTGCCAGGATTGTCACTCCCGCAACCAGGAGGGGGATGCCCTCATGCGCGCAGGCCAATTCGCCCCGAAAAAGAGCGCCGCCAAGAAGCATTGAGCCGCCGGCGGGAACCTATGGATAGTGTCTGGAACGATTCAGCGAGGAGATGACATCATGAGCGGAATTTCCCGAAGACGATTTCTGGCGGCCAGCCTGGCTGGGAGTGCGGCCACCACTTTGACCCTGACCAAGAATTCCTTTGGCGCCGCTGGGCTCGAGGGCTACCCCGACGGCATGGGGGTGCTGGTCGACCTGACCCGCTGCGTCGGCTGCCGCAGCTGCGAGGCGGCCTGCAACAAGGAGCAGAGCCTGCCGGAACCGGCCAAACCCTTCGACGATCCGTCGGTGTTCAATGACGAATACCATGTCGGCCACAAGCGGCGCACCTCCGAAGATGCCTACACGGTGGTCAACCGCTACGAGGAGACGGACGCTGGCCAGCCGGTTTACCGCAAGGTGCAGTGCAACCATTGCAACGAACCGGCCTGCCTGACCAGCTGTTTCGTCAATGCTTACAAGAAAACCAAGGAAGGGGCCGTTGTCTACAACGACAAGGTCTGCGTCGGCTGCCGTACCTGCATGGTCGCCTGTCCCTTCAATATCCCGGCGTACAGCTATTCCAGCGTGCTCGACCCGATCGTGAAGAAGTGCATCTTCTGCCACGAAACCCGGCTCAAGCAGGGCAAGTCCCCGGCCTGCGTGGAGATCTGCCCGCAGGAGGCTCTGACCTTCGGTTACCGCAAGGACCTGATCAAGCTCGGCCACCAGCGCATCAAGGCCAATCCGGCCCGCTACGTCGACCATATCTACGGCGAGAACGAGGTGGGCGGCACCAGTTGGATGTATCTTTCCAATGTTCCTTTCGAGCAGGTCGGATTCGACACCACCCTGGGGCGCGAACCGATCATCTCCAATGTCAAGGCCTTCCTTGGCACCGTCCCCATGGTGCTGGCGATCTGGCCGGCGCTCTTCACCGGTTTCCACCTGCTGGCGACCAAAAAGAAACATGGCGAAGGGCATGAGGACGACCATCACGCAGAGGAGGGCAAGTAACCATGAAACATATGCAACCGCTCATCGATAATGGCTATCAGCCGCTGAACTCCCTGCATCGTCCCGACAAGCAGCGTTGGACCCTGAAGGAGAAGCTGTTTCTCGGCATGACCCCGGGCCAGTACCTGGGTCAGGCTCTGCGCAACCCCTTCAATTGGGTGCTCGGTCTGATTTTCCTGATCGGCATTCCGTTGATCCTTTACCGATTCGTCTTCGGTTTGGGGGCGGTGACCCACTCCTCCTACGACTATCCCTGGGGCCTGCTCCTCGGTTTCGGCCTGTTCGTCATGGTGCCGCTGTCGGCTTCCGGCTTCCTGCTGGGGACGGCCGCCAACCTTTTCGGTCGCCACGACCTGGCGCCCATCGAGCGCCTGGCGCTGCTCAACGGTCTGCTCGGCTATTTCTTCGCCGTCGTCTACCTGATCGTCGACCTCGGCCAGCCCTGGCGCCTGCCGTATCCGATGTTCGTCGCCTTTGGCACCGGTGCCGTGCTGTTCCTGGTCGCCTGGCACGTCTCGACCTATCTCTCGGTGCAGATTGCCGAGGTGGCCGAAGCCTTCTTCGAGTGGATGAACTGGCCCAACGCAGTGAAGTTCATCAAACGCATCACCATCGGTCTGACGGTGGCGGGCATCATCCTCTCCACCCTGCACCAGGGGGCGCTCGGGGCGCTGTTCACCTATGCTCCCGGCAAGCTGCACCCCCTCTGGTATTCGGCGGAGTTCCAATGGATCCACTTCTTCTGCTCCTCGATCCCGGCGGGCCTGTGCATGGTGATCGCGGTTTCCACCATCGTCAAGAAGACCATGGCCTGGCGCTGTGATTCCCGCTGGCTCGACAATCTCGACAGCCAACAGGTCACCATGGCCCGCGGCGCCTGCATGGGGCTGATCACCTACCTGGCGATCAAATTGCTGGCCGTGGCTCATGACAATGAGTGGGCCTACCTGGCCACCGGTTGGGGCCAATGGTACCTGCTCGAACTGGCCGTCGGTGTCGTGCTGCCGCTGGTGGTGTTCGCCTACGGCATCAAGCAGAACCGCATCGGTCTGGTGCGCCTGGGTGCTTTCATCACCATCGGCGGCATCGCCCTGAACCGCCTCAACTGTGCCCTGATCGCCTTCAACTGGAAGCTCTATCAGGAAATCCCCCACTGGGGCGAAGTGATGATCAGCATCACCATCTTCGCCATCTACATCGTGGTCTACCGTTTCATTCTCTACCGGTTGCCGATCCTCTACGCCTGGAAGCATCAGGAGTCCGAGGTGCCCGAGGCGGTGCGGGACCGGGTTCCCTTCGGGTCCAGCACCTCGCCGGCTCACCAGATGTTCCGCACCCGCGACTGATCCTCGCGGGGTGCCTCCCCCATCGTGGCTGCCGTCAACCCCTGCGTTGACGGCAGCCCTTTGCCGTTTCGGTCCCGGGTGGCGTATACAAAAAGATTAAGAAAATAAATTGAATGTCCACTCATGCTCGGGTATGCTGGGAAGGCCTATGAACGAGCCGTTTCTCCGTCGCAAACTGGCCCCCTTCAATATCGCCCTGACATATGCCTATGTCGGCGGCATCCTGTTTTTTTTCTCCAGCCACGCTCTGACTTACATTTTCACCGACCCCGTCCGGCACAAGCGGATGGAAATTCTCAACTACTGGCTGTTCATCCTGGTTTCGGCCCTGCTGCTCTACCTGCTGATCCGTTCCAGCGAGCGGACGCTGAGCCGCGCCCAGCGCAGCCTGGAGCGGGTGAGCCGGGCCTTGAAGACCCGCAGCGAGTGCACCCAGGCGATGCTGCGGGCCGGCAGCGAGCAGGAGCTGATGCAGCAGACCTGCCGCCTGATCGTGGAGGAGGGGGGGTATCTGATGGCCTGGGTGGGGCTGCGGGAGGAGGATGCCGAGCAGACGGTACGTCCGGTGGCCCAATGGGGCTTCGAGGAGGGTTACCTGGATACGGCCCGGATCTCCTGGGGAGACAATGACTGGGGGCAGGGTCCGACGGCCACGGCGATCCGCACCGGCGCGGTCAGCCAGGCCGAGCACGATGGTGCCTGGCGCCAGGAGGCGCGCAAGCGGGGCTATGCCGGCACCATCGCCCTGCCGCTGCAGGATGGCGATCACTGCTTTGGCGCCCTGGCCATCTATGCCCGGGAAAAGGAGGCCTTCGACGCCGACGAGGTAGTGCTGCTCAAGGCCTTGGCCGACGATCTTGCCTTCGGTCTGGGGGCACTGCGCCTGCGCTCGGAGAAGGAGCAGGTCAAGCAGGAACGCCAGCACCTGGCCAAGATCCTCGAGCAGGGGACCGAAGGAGTGTTGATCTTCGACCCTGGCGGGGTGGTGCGTTATGTCAACCCGGCCTTCGAGGCCACCACCGGCTGCCCCCGGGACAACGTCGTCGGCAAACGCCTGGCGGAACTGCACCAGGACGGGCGCAACCGCGCCTTCTACCAGGCGATGTTGGAAGCCTGGAGCAAGCACAGCGGCCGCACCGACCAGCTGGTCAATTACCGGAAGGATGGCAGCGCCTACGAGATTATCTCACGGGTGGCGCCGATCTTCGATGTCGCCGGGGCCATCACCAACTACGCGGTGGTGGTGCGGGACGTCACCCACGAGGTGCAATTGGAGCGGCAGCTTCGTCAGGCTCAGAAGATGGAGGTCATCGCTACCCTTTCGGGAGGAATCGCCCACGATTTCAACAATATCCTCGCCTCCATCATCACCTGCAGCGAACTGGCCCTGGACGACCTTCCGAACGACTCTCCCGAGCGCCGGCTGCTCGAGGTCATTCATCGCGGTGGCCTGCGGGGGCGGGACCTGGTGCGGCAGATTCGCTCCCTGAGCCGGCAGAACGAGCAGGAAAAGAAACCGGTCAGCATGGAGGCGGTGCTGGACGAATGCATCAAGCTGTTGCGCCCCTCTTTCCCGGCCACCATCGAAATCCGCCGCAAGCTGCTTCCCGGGCTCGGGCAGGTTATGGCCGATCCGACCCAGATGCACCAGGTGCTGATCAACCTCTGTACCAACGCCGCCCATGCCATGGCGGAAAAAGGGGGGGTGCTGGAAATCAGTCTGGCCAACCTTGACCTCGACTTGCGTGCGGCCGCCACCTTTCCCGAACTCAAACCCGGGCCCTACCTGCGGATGACGGTGCGGGATACGGGGCAGGGGATGCCGCCGGAGGTGATGGAGCACATCTTCGACCCCTTCTTCACCACCAAGGGGCAGGGGGAGGGGACAGGCCTGGGGCTGTCGGTGGTACACGGCATTCTCAAGCACCACGGCGGCTCCATCCAGGTCAGCAGCGAGCCGGGCAAGGGCTCCATGTTCCAGGTCTACCTTCCGCGCATTCCAGCGCCGGCCTATAGCCAGCAGGTCGACTCCCAGTCCGTGGTGGCTGGCTGCGGTGGCCGCATTCTGTTCGTGGACGACGAGGAGGACATCGTCTATTCCGGCGAAAACATGCTCACCCGCCTCGGTTATTCAGTGGTGTCCAGCCGCAGCCCGGTGGAGGCACTGAAGCTGTTCCGGCACGAACCCCAGGATTACGATCTGGTTATTACCGACCTGACCATGCCGCAAATGTCGGGGGACCAACTGGCGGACGAACTGGTGCGCCTGCGGCCGGATATTCCGATCATTCTCTGTACCGGATTCGGTCCCGGCTTCCGCTCGACCCTGGGTTCGCTGGAGATGCGCAGCGAAGGGATCCGGGAGGTGGTGATGAAACCCTTCGATCGCGCCGACATGGCCCAGGCCATTCGCCGCGCCCTCGCCTGACGCCGGACTGATTTTTTTGGGGGGATTGCCATGGGAACCATTCTGATCGTGGACGATGATCCCGGCATCCGGGATTCACTGACCCTGATGAGCGAACGCCTGGACCATCAGGCGCTGCAGGCACCGACCCTGGCCGAGGGGTTGAGGCTGGTAGTACAGCATCCGGTGGATGTGGTGTTTCTGGATGTGCGGATGCCCGACGGCAACGGCCTGGAAGCGCTCCAACGCATCGATGCCAGCCCCTCTCAGCCGGAGGTGATCATCATCACCGGCTTCGGCGACCCCAAGGGGGCAGAGTTGGCTATCCGCTCCGGGGCCTGGGATTATATCGAGAAGACCTCCTCAGCCAAGGAGATCATGCTCGCCCTCGACCGGGCCATGCAGTACCGGCGGGAAAAACAGGCCGCCCAGCATGGAGGGCGCGTCACCGCCCTCAAGCGGGAGGGGATCATCGGCGACAGCCCCCGTCTGCGGACCTGTCTCGACCAGGTGGCCCAGGCCGCCCTTGGTGAGGCCGATGTGCTGATCACCGGGGAGACGGGCACCGGCAAGGAGCTTTTCGCCCGCGCCATCCATGCCAACAGCCGCCGCTCTCAGGGGCCCTTCGTGGTGGTCGATTGCGCCACCCTGCCCGTCAACCTGGTGGAGGCGTTGCTCTTCGGCCACGAAAAAGGAACCTTCACCGGGGCGGAAAAGGCCCGCGAGGGACTGATCGCCCAGGCCGACGGCGGCACCCTGTTTCTCGATGAAGTCGGGGAACTCCCCGTGACCCTGCAGAAGGCCTTCCTGAGGGTGCTGCAGGAGCGGCGCTACCGCCCCCTGGGAGGGAGTCAGGAGCGGGGGAGCGATTTTCGCCTGGTGGCGGCGACCAACCGCGATCTCGACCGGCTGGTGGAGTTGGAGCTGTTCCGGGGCGACCTGTTGTTCCGCCTGCGCGCTTTCCACATGGAACTGCCCCCCCTGCGGGAGCGGCTCGAGGATGTCCGCCTGCTCGCCCGGGTTTACGTCGATCAGTTGTGTGAACGCAAGCGTTTGGCCCCCAAAGGCTTTTCCGCCGATTTTCTGCCCACCCTGCAGAGCTATGCCTGGCCCGGCAACGTGCGGGAACTGCTGCAGACCCTGGAACGGGCCCTGGATGCCGCCTACCTTGAACCCATCCTTTATCCCAAGCACCTGCCGACCAGCCTGCGGGCCGAAGTGGCCCGCGCCGCCGTCGCACCCAAGTCGGGTCCATCGGCAACCGCCGGGTCTCAAGGCGGAGTGGCAATCCCGCAACTGCCCAAACTGCAGGATTTTCGAGAGGCCGTCTACCGCCAGGCGGAAAAAGAATATCTGCAGCAATTGGTCGGCTTGACGGGGGACGACATGACCGCCGCCTGTCAACTCTCCGGTTTATCCCAGTCCAGGCTTTACGCCCTGCTCAAAACCCACCAGATCCAGCGCTCCGTCTGACCCCGCCGCCCGCTCCTGTTTCGCGAGAAATTTCCTGTTTCGCAGGAAAATTCCTGTAAAGCAGGAATGTTCGCGCCTTCCCCTGGTTCGCTCTTTCCCCGCAAATTGCCGAAATTAAATAGGAAATCAAGTTTCGACCAGGCCTTTTCCCCTTGGCATTCTTGTTGAAATACCAATGATCACGATTTCATCGATGTTTCAGCATGACCAGTGGAGATCCCGTGAAACGGACGACCGGACAGATCCTGATGCTCCTCTTGGCCATTGCCGCCTCCCTGGTGCTGGGTGGGCGGGGATCCCTCCCTTGGGAACACCAGGCCTTCCAGTGGTTATTCTGGGTGCTGGCGGTGCTGGTGCTGATCTGCCTGGTCGATGGTCTGTTGGTGATCGGCAGCATGCTCCTCACCGGGAGAACGGCAGGCGAGGGGAAAAGGAAACTGGACGATCGGAAACGCTAGGGGCGGTTCCGCCTGGAGAAAGGATGGAGAAACATGGCCAAGACCCGCGGCATTCTCATCGCCGACAAACCGACGACCGGCCGGCAGCAGATGGCGGACTACTTTCGCGACCAGGGCTACCAGGTGGAAACGACCGATTCGGCGGCCAATGTCTTCGGGACCATTCTCGATCGCAAGCAGCCGGTGCTGGTTATGGGGAGCGATTTCGACCAGAAGGTGTCGCCGGCCAACCTGATTCATCTGCTGAAAAAGTGCAACCGGCACCTCACTATCATCCTGGTGTCCGATCCGCAGGCCCCGACCCAGGAGCGCAAGATCCGTGAGGAAGGGGTGTTCTACCGGGCGCTCAAGCCCCAGGGGCCGGAAGACAACGAGGAACTGCGGCAGGCGGTGGAGTGTGCCTTCCAGGCCTTCCAGAAAGCGTTGCGTCCGCAATAAACAATCTCAGGGCCGCCCAAGCGGCGGCGAGGGGGACCGATGGCAACCATCAACAATCCGTTTCCGCAGCGCCAGCGCAACCACCGCACCCACCCCAGGGCCCACGCGCATTCCCTGTCGGCCCGCGACGCACGCTCTTTCTATGCGCCCCTGCTAGCGTTTCTGCTGATCAGCATGCTGGCCTGCACGGGGCAGTCACTGAGTTTTTTCTCCCTGGTTCCAGAGGGGCTCCGCCCCTTTCTCGGTGACCCTCCGCCGGCGCGGCTTATCAGCATGACCCTGGCAGTCTATTTCCTCTCCATGCTGGTGATCAACGTGCATGGCATCGTCTGTGGGGGTCAGCCCCGTTCCCTCTGGTTTCACGTGCTCTGCCGCAGCATCTTTTACCTGCTCTACTTCGTTGCCGGGGCCCTGCCGACCAACCTGCTGGCGGTGCTGCTGGTCGGCTCGATTTTGCTGCTGCTGGAGTTTCTCTGGTTACGCAACAATCAGCGGCGAATCTTCGGCCAATCGGTCTGAAATTGCATTTCGCGGTACAGTCCCGCGAGGGTCAAAGGAGTCATAAAATGAAAAACAGGGGACGCATCTTGATCGTGGACGACGAGGCGGTGATCCGGGACGGGGTCAAGCGCTCTTTGGAGAAGGCCGGCTGTGCCGTGGAGACCTCCGGCAGCGGCCCCCTGGCCCTGGAGAGCCTGCAGGCTTCTCCCTTCGATCTGGTCATCACCGACCTGAAGATGCCGGGGATGAGCGGGTTGGAGTTGCTGGGGGCGATCAAGGTGCTGCAACCGGATGTGCCGGTCTGCATAATGACCGGGTACGCCTCGGTGGAAACCGCCGTGGAGGCGATGAAGAACGGGGCCTTCGATTATCTGAGCAAACCCTTTTCTCCCGAGCAGGTCCAGGCCATGGCCGACAAAGCTCTGGGCGAGCGGGCCCTGCTGGTGGACCAGGCCGAAGCAGAGATCGAGTACCACCGCCAGCGTGGATTCGAGGCCTTCGTTGGCCAGAGTCCGCAGATGCGCAAAGTTTTTCAACGTATCATCCAGGTGGCCGCCGTCGACAGCACCGTGCTGATCACCGGGGAAAGCGGCACCGGCAAGGAACTGGTAGCCCGTGCCATCCAGGCCAACAGCCCCCGCAGGGACCAACCCTTCGTGGCGGTGGATTGCACCTCCCTGGCGGAGAGCCTGCTGGAGAGCGAACTCTTCGGCCACGTCAAAGGGAGCTTCACCGGCGCGGTGCAGACCAAGGTCGGCCTGTTCAAGGTGGCCGATGGTGGCACCCTGTTCCTGGACGAGATTTCCAATCTCAGCCTGACCACTCAGGCCAAGCTTCTGCGGGTGCTGCAGGAACGGGAGGTCACCCCCATCGGCGGCACCCAGCCGCAACCCTTCAACGTACGGCTGATCGCCGCCTGTAACCGCAATCTCAAGGAGATGGTGCAGGAGGGAACCTTCCGCAGCGACCTCTACTTCCGCCTCAACATCATCCCCATCGACATGCCCCCCCTGCGGGAGCGCCTGGACGACCTGCCCTATCTGGTGGGGCACTTCATCAAGAAGTTCGGCCAGACCACCGGCAAGAAGATCAAGGGTTTGGCCCCGGGGGCGATGGCCATGCTCAAGCAGTACAATTTCCCGGGAAATGTGCGGGAACTGGAAAACATCATCGAACGGGCGGTAGTGCTGGCCCAGGGGGAATTGATCCAGCCCGAGGACCAGGAACTGCCCAACCAGGCCATCGAGGATTTCGCCATCGGCGATGCCTTCATCCCTCGCACCACCGAGGAACTCAAGGAAACCAAGGCGAGGATCCGGGAACGGGCGGTGCAGCCCGTGGAACGGGCTTTTGTCCTGAGCGCCCTGGAGCGCAACGACTGGAACATCACCCGGGCGGCGGAGGAGGTCGGCATGCTGCGGCCCAATTTTCAGGCCATGCTGAAAAAACAGGGGATTTGCGTTCGGGAACGGGCCGCCGGCTGGGCCTGATTCAGAATGAACGGTGGGAATCGCAGGCGGGCCCCTCGCGCAGAGCGGGGGGCCCGCCCTGGTTTCAGGCTCCGGCCGGGGCCGAGGAGGGAGTGCGGGCGGTCGCATCGGTGGCGAGGGGGAGCAGGACCGTAAAGGTGGTCCCCACCCCTTGGGTGCTTTCCACCGACAGTTCGCCTCCATGGTTTTCGATGATGCCGTAGGAGACCGCCAATCCCAAGCCGGTCCCCTTGGTCCCCTTGGTGGTGAAGAAGGGGTCGAAGATTTTGTTGAGGTTTTCGGGGTTGATGCCGGTACCGGTGTCGCTGATGCGCACAAAGAGTTGGCCCACAGCTTGGCTCACCCCCGTGACGATGGTCAGGGTGCCCCCTTCGGGCATGGCCTGGCCGGCGTTGAGCACGATGTTCATGAACACCTGTTCGATCTGGTTGGGGTCGATCAGGATGTTCGGCAAGTCGCCGGCGTAGTCCCGGACCACCTCGATATTGTGGAAACTGGCCTGGTGCTGCACCAGGGAGAGGGTCTTGTCCATGACCTGGTGAACCGAGTCCGGCACCTTGCGAGGCACCGACTCCCGGGCAAAATCGAGCAACTCCCGCACGATCAGGGCGCAGCGCTCGGTCTCCCGCACGATGGTCGCCAGATCACCCTGCAGTTCCGGGTCGAGGCGCTCGTCGGAGCCGAGCATGGACGCGTACATCAGGATGCCGGTGAGTGGGTTGTTGATCTCGTGGGCGATGCCCGCCACCAGTTCCCCCAGGGAGGCGAGTTTCTCCGAGCGCACCAGCCGCCCCTGCACCTGCTTGAGCTCGTTGCTGCGTTCTGCCACTTTGGCTTCCAGCGAACGACCCCAATCCTCCAGTTCGGCCTGCGCCTGCTCCAGATTCTTGGCCATGTGGTTGAAGGATTGGGCCAGATCGCCGAACTCATCCCTGGGGGCCTGCGCGATGCGGCGGCTCAGGTTCCCCTCGGCAAGATCCCGGGTGTGCTGCACCAGCAGGCGCAACGGCCGCTGGACGAACTTCTGGGTCAGCAGGGTCAGGCTGAAACCGAGCAGGATCACCAGAACCAGGGTCAGGACGATGACCTCGTTGCGGTATAGAGTGATCTGGGTATGCATCGGTTGCAGGGAGATGATGGTGTCGAGCACCCCGAGGATCTTGGCCTCCCTGGGGTGGAAATGGCAGGGGGCGGTGTAACAGGCTGCCTGGTTGTAAATCCCTTTGGCGATGCCGAGGACCGGCCGCCCGTCGCGGTCGAGAAATTGGCGACTGCGGCTCATGGAGGAGGCGTGGGTCAGGGGGGTGTCCTCCCGGTGACACATGTTGCAGGCCTCGGTGTTCTTGTCCACAAACTGGCCGATCTCCTCCTTCTCGGTGGAGAAGTTGATCAGGCCGTCCTTGTTGATCAGGCGGATATGCTCGATGTCTCTCTGGGAGCCCACTTCCTCGATCATCTGGTAGACCCGTTTGCGGTCATCCTCCAGCATCTGGTAATGGGTGGTGCGGATGAGGGTCTCACTCAGGTTGTCGGCGTCTTTGACCGCCTCGGCGAGAAAGACATCCTGCAGGTTGGAAACGTTGATCCAGGCGAAGGCAACCATGACCAGCACCAGGGCGGCGCTGGTGCCGATGGTCAGTTTGGTGAGCAGGCGCAGGCGCAAGGGAACCTCCGAAAGGCGCCGGCAGTCGAACCCGTGTCCGGGCCGACCAGGCGTCGGCCTATTGGGGTGGTCGTGGCAGCACCCGGCTCAAGCGGGCGCGGATCGCCGTGCTGTCGGTCAGCCCCAGCACCTCCCGCAGAGCCTGGCGGGCGGTGCGCACCGGAATTTCGGCAAGCATCGCCTTGGTGCGGGGGATGAAGGGGGATGGCATGGAAAACTCCCGCAGGCCCATGCCGAGCAAGGCGATGAAGCAGAGGGGGTCGGAAGCCATTTCGCCGCACAGGCAGAGGCCCCGGCCGTTGCGCCCCGCCATCTCCACCACCTGATTGAGCACCTGCAGGATGGCCGGATGCAGCGGGTCGTAATACTTGTTGACCAGGGGGTTGTTGCGGTCGGCAGCGAGCATGTACTGGATCAGGTCGTTGGTGCCGAGGGCGAAGAAATCGACCTCCTTGGCCAGTTGGGGTGCCAACTGGATCGCCGCGGGCACCTCCAGCATGACCCCGAGGGGAATCCGGTCGGAAAAAGGGACCCCTTCCTGGCGCAACTGCTGGCAGGCTTCCGCGAGGATGGCGCGGCAGGCGCGTACCTCCTCGAACCCGCTGATCATCGGCAGCAGCAGCTTGACCGGGCCGTGCACTCCGGCCATCAGGATCGCTTCGAGCTGGGTGCGGAAGATGTCCCGGTTGTCGAGGGAGACCCGTACCGAGCGCCAGCCCATGAAGGGATTGTCCTCCTTGGGGGGCTGAAAGTAGGGCAGGGCCTTGTCGCCACCGATGTCGAGGGTGCGGATGGTCACCGGCTGCCCGGCGAAGCCCTCGATCACCTTGCGGTAGAGCTGATACTGCTCCTCCCGGTCTGGGAAACTGGCCCGGGCCATGTAAGGGAACTCGGTGCGGTAGAGACCCACCCCTTCGGCGCCGTGGCGCAGGGCGACGGCCACGTCGCTGACCAGGCCGATATTGCCCCGCAGGGTCACCCGCACGCCGTCGGCGCTCACCGCCGGGCGGTCCCGGTACTCTTCCAGCCGGTGGGCTTCGCGGCTGGAGTCGGCTTCCAGCCGGCGGTATTCCACCACCACATGGGGTGGTGGGTTGACGTAGAAGGCCCCTGAATTGGCGTCGAGAATGCCATGATCCTCCGGCCCGGCCGCTTGCACCACCCCCTTGACTCCGACGAGGGCCGGAATGCCGAGGGCCTTGGCCATGATCACCGCATGGGAATTTTTCTCTCCGGCATCGGTGACGATGCCGAGCAACTGGTCGTGGTCGAGGACCGCCATGTCCGACGGCAGTATCTCCTTCGCCACCAGGATGCCCGGGTGGCGCAGCTGCAGCAGGTGATTCTCCTGCCCAACCAGGTGGGCCAGCAGGCGCCGGCCGATATCCTCCATGTCCGCGGCGCGTTCCCGCAGGTAGGGGTCGTCCATGCGGTCGAAGGCCTCGATGTAATCCCCCACCACCTTTTTCAGGGCGAAGGCGGCACTGTGTCCCTCTTGGATCTTGGTTCGCATCTTGGTCAGAAAACCACGGTCCTCCAGGATCATCAGGTGGGTATGGAAAATCGCCGCGTCACTGGCCGAAAGTCGCTCCGCCACCCGTTTTTCCAGAAAGATGGTCTGAATGCGGGCTTTTTCCAGCGCCCCCTCCAGGCGCTGCAGTTCTTCCTCAACCGCCCCCTGCCGGTCCTCGGGCATATCGGCAAAGCCGATCTGCTGGTCGAGGATGTGCAGGGGGCCGGAGACCACCCCCGGGTAGGCGACGATGCCTCGCAGCGCCACTTCGCCGGAGGCGTTGAGCGCCGATTCCCGCTGCAGCAGGGTGCGGCGGGTGGTTTCCAGCTCCTGGGCAAAGCGGCTGGTTTCCGCCTCCTTGTGGCGGATGGAGTCGAGCAGCCGGGCGTTGACCACGATGGAGGCGATCTGGAAGGCGATGGTGGAGAGGGCGCTGATCTCCTCGGCGCCGAACTGCCGGGGCTCTTTGGTCTGGATGGCGATGACGCCGATGGGCTCCTTGCGGTCGAACAGGGGGATGCCCAGAAAGGAATGGTAGCGCTCCTCGCCGGTCTCCTTGAAGTAGATGTAGCGGGGGTGGCTCTGGGGCTCCTGGATCGCCACCACCCGTCGCTCCTCGGCTGCCAGGCCCGTCAGGCCCTCGCCCAGAGACATGGTGACCTTGCCCACCGCACGGCGGGAGAGCCCCTTGCTCGCCCGCAGCCGCAGACGCTGCTCGGGGCCTTCGATGAGGTAGATGGAGCAGACCTCGGTGCGCATCCGCCGGGCCACGAGGTTGACGATATTGGCCAGGGTTTCATCGAGGTCGTGCGACTGCAGGATGAGGGCGCTGATGTCCTCGAGGGTAGTAATGCCAAGTTGTTCGGAGGAACGTGGGGTCATGGATGCCGGACGGGTCGGAGGGATATTAAATCCCCGCAATGATAGCGGAAGTTACCTGATTTGGCGATAAAAAAAAGCGCCGTCCGGGGGAGAGAGGTCCCGGTCGGCGCAAAAGGGGAAGAAAGTTCCGGTTGGGAGGAACGTGTTTGAATCCCCGACAGATGCTATCCTGTAAAGCAATGTGCGTGCCAATTGTGTTTTTCGGCGAAAGCGGGGGTTTTTGCTGGCGGAGGGGGATATTTTGCAACCTTGTTTTAGTCCGATTGTGCCACGATTGGCACAATCGGGGCCGGTCGCATGTTTTTTGCGGGATGAAGTCAGGTTTGGTCAGGCTTTTTCTATGTGCCGAATGTGGCACAGATGTGGGTTAGGTATGTGTCGAAGGTGGCACACTTAGGTCTGGAAGTCCGTTCCTTTCAAGTTGTAGCGCTCCAGCAGGCGGTAAAAAGTTCGCCGGGGAATGTTCGCTTTGCGTGCCGCCGCCGAAACATTGCCCCCCGTCTCCTGCAGGTACCGTTTGAGCAGGCCCTTTTCCACCTGGCCGACGTGTTTCTCCCGCTGGGTGCGGAAGGTTGCCTCTCCGGCGTCCGTTCCCCCCTTGCCCAAAGCCAGTTCGGCAAAAATCACCGGCAGATTTTCCAGTCTGATGACCGAATCCTGGCTGAGCACCGCCGAGCGCTCAAGCACATTCTGCAACTCCCTGATGTTCCCCGGCCAGTGATACTGGTGCATGGCCGCCAGGGCCCGGTCCTCGATGCCGAGGATCGGTTTGTTGAGGCGTTTGCTGGCCCGGGCGAGGAAATTGTGCACCAGGTCCTCGAGGGACTCGAGGCGGGAGCGCAGTGGCGGCATGGTGATGGTAAAGACGTTGAGGCGGTAGAAGAGGTCTTCGCGGAACCAGCCTTCCTGCACCCCCAACTCGAGGTTCTTGTTGGTGGCGGCGATCAGCCGCACCTCCACCCGGATGGGAGTGGTCCCGCCAACGGGGCGGATTTCACCGCTGTCGAGCACCCGCAATAGTTCCGCCTGCAGCTTGGGAGTGATGTCGCCGATTTCGTCAAGGAAGATGGTGCCGCCGTTGGCAGCTTCGAACAGCCCTTTCTTGTCCGCCACCGCGCCAGTGAACGCCCCCTTCTTGTGGCCGAACAGTTCGCTCTCGAGCAGGCTGTCGGTAATGGTGGTGCAGTTGACCGTCACCAGCGGCTTGTCGGCCCGGTGGCTCTTCTGGTGGATGGCCCGGGCGGTGAGTTCCTTGCCGGTGCCGCTTTCACCACGGATCAGCACCGTGGTTGGGGTTGGGCCGACCTGGGCCACCAGGCTGAGGACCTCGAGGGTCCGGGGGTCCTTGCCGACGATGTCGCTCTCACCGTACTCCTGGGCGAGGGCCCGCTGGGCGAGGTCGTATTTCTGTGCCAGGTTGACCCGGTCCTCCTCCAGGCGCTTGAGGGAGAAGGGGAGACACATCTCTGCTTCGGCCAGCCCCTGGTAGACGGCGATGGCGTGCTCGCGGCAGGTGGGGTAGCCGCAGGCACCGCAATCGAGTTCATCCCGCTGCACGAATTTGTTGGTCGACTGCAGGATCTGGCGGATGCTTTCGCCGCTGGGCAGCTCCAGCCGTTTATGCTTGTTGATGAAGCGGCGCTTGAAGCTCGGCATCGGCAGGGGCGCCTGGTAGTGAGGAGCCGATGTATAGGGGATTTCCTGATTTTGGAAGTAGGTGTGGATCAGGTTGCGTTTGGAAAAGGTGGTCAGGCGGTTGTTCTTGCCGGGGCCGCCGATGCAGCCGCCGCTGCAGAAGCGGATATCCACCAGGCGCGGAGTGATGCGCTTGGCGGCCAGATCCTTGATGATCTCCAGGGCGCTCTCCTCGCCGGTGGTGGAAACGAATTCGGGATTGAAAAAATCGTTTTTGATGCCGAAGGCCTGGAAGGGGCCCCCGGCCACGGAGAACAGCCGGCCGAGCGCCGGGCGACGGCCGTCGAAATGGGACTCGGTCAGGCGGGAGAGATCGAGCCCCCGTTCCCGGAACATCTGGTTGAGCTCCCTGTAGGTCAGTACCGTGTCGATGGCGCCGGAGACCGGTTCCCCCTCGATTTCAAACTTGCCGGCGATGCAGGAACTGATGTAGATGACTCGGGTTTTCGGCCCTCGCCGGGCCTTGATGAAGCGGCCGATGGCCACCATCGGCGAGACCATGTCCATGAGGTTGCGCAGCAACTGCGGGTAGTGGCGCTCGATCAGGTCGACGATGGTCGGGCAGTGGGTGGAGATCAGCGGCGCTTCCCCCGGTTGTTTTACCAGGTTGGCATAGTCGGCTTCGAGCAGTTCCACCCCGCTGGCCCCTTCGTGCACCTCGCAGAAGCCGAGGCGTTTCAGGCCGGTAACCAGCTGACCGGGGCGCACGTCATGGAAAAAGGCGGGGTAGGAACAGCCGAGCACCGCCACCACCTGCTCCTGGGCGGCGAGCAGTTCCCGGGTCTCCTCGATGCAGTCGGAGATGACCCGCGCCTGCTGGGAGCAGCACTTGATGCATTTGCCGCAGCCGATGCAGCGGTCGTAGATCACCTCTGCGTAGTCCTGCTTGACCTTGATCGCCTTGACCGGGCAGTTGCGGACGCAGGCGTAACATTTGCGGCAACGTTCTTTGACGGTTTTGATCGGCCCCATAACGGCTCCCGACAGTGGAATACTCCCCGGTTTATCCTGAGGACCCGGGGATTCCCCGGTACAATGCGCGAATTGTGCCAGCTTAGACACAGCCTGTCAACGTATACAATGGACAGGCAGCGATCGAAGGGGAGGGTTTCAGCCGAGGCGGTAACGGCCAACCTGCTCGCTGAAATGGCAGGCGGCAAGATGACCGTTTCCCTGGTCGAGCAGGGCCGGGCGCTGCTCCCTGCAGACGACCTGGGCGTAGGGGCAACGGGGGTGAAAATGGCAGCCGGTGGGCGGGTTGATGGGGGAGGGGATCTCCCCTTGCAGCGGCCGGTGAGGGCGGCGGCGCTCCGGGTCGGGAATCGGCACGGCGTTGAGCAGTGCCTCGGTGTAGGGGTGGCGGGGAGCGCGGTAGAGATCGGCGGCGGCGGAAAGTTCGACGATGCGGCCGAGGTACATGACGGCGACCCGGTCGCTGATGTGCTCGATGACCGAGAGATTGTGGGCGATGAACAGGTAGGTCAAACCGAACTCTTCCTGGATATCCTGCAGCAGGTTGACCACCTGGGCCTGGATGGAGAGGTCGAGGGCCGACACCGGCTCGTCGGCGATGATCAGGCTCGGCCGCACCGCCAGGGCCCGGGCGATGCCGATGCGTTGACGCTGGCCGCCGGAGAATTCGTGGGGATAGCGTTCGATGTGTTCTTCGGTCAGCCCGACGGTGCGCAGCAGCCGCAGCACTTCCTGTCGCTGCTCGGCTGGTGGGCAAAGGCGGTGGACCTGCAACGGCTCGGCGATGATCTGGCCCACCCGCAACCGGGGGTTGAGGGAGGAGTAGGG
>CAZYXS010000041.1:0-22957 GCA_964650955.1 uncultured Desulfuromonadales bacterium
TCAGGTGGGTCCGTTTATCGGTGGTAGGTGGGTTCATACTTCATCGGCGGCGGCACCGCGACCGGCTGCAACCAGTTGGGAGCGCACCAGGTCAGGAGAGCTCCAGGGGTGGGACTGGCTCCGCAGCTCCGCAGCAACCCGCTTGATTGCTTCCTTACGATCAAGGCCCGCGGCCGTGTGCCGATCAAAGGCGGCGACGATCCTGGAGCGGTAAGCGGCAAGGTGGGTCTGTGCTTCTGGCTCCAGGCGGGCGGCTACGGCTTTGGCCTGAGCTTTGGCAATGGTGGTTTGACGGTTGGCCACCTGGAAGAAACCCGCCAGGGACTCCAGGAGAAGGCAGTAAGGCCGGAGCAGTTCCGGGGGGATGGTGACGCTGACGCAAACTTGGCCATCCTCGCAAACCTTGATGGCCAGATGTTCACGGAGAAGAGAGAAAACTGGAGATGTCACAGGACACCTCCAGATGAAAACCTTGGTTTACATAATATATCTTATGCGACATTGCGGTTGTATCGCCGGGGTGGGCCTTGTCGAGCCATCCCCGGTTGGGGAAGTAAAAGTTCGTACTACCCCTTGAGCACCAAAGGCAGATGTTAAATTGGCGCATTTCGTCCGCCTCCTGGGGCATTTTAGGAAATGCGGTACCCCAGGTAACGATGGCGCTGCATCCATTCGCGCCACAGCACCTGATGGGCCGGGGAGCTGACGGGTTCGAGCTCAAGGGGCTGCAAGTTTTGGAGAAGGCCTTCCAGCGGCGCGACGCTCTCACCATGAGAGGCAACGTGGGCCGGCGCTCCCTCGCCGCGTCGGCGCTGAGTACGGCGCGTCGGCAGATAGAGCAGGCCGCGAGCCTCCAACGATTCCAAAAACGCCAGACATTCCACCGTCTTGAGCTTGCCGGTGGGACGCACACACTGCAACAGTTCGCAGACGGTATTGGCTATGGATAGTATCCGCCACGAGGTAAACAAACAGGACGGAATACTGGAATCAGGGAATCGTCTGATAAATACGGGGTAATACTTCTAGAACTTCGACAGTTGCCACCTGTTCCTTGACCGACTGGACCATCGGCTTGAACCAGTTGGGGCCATAGGGCAGCATTTCGGCATCCAAGGATGCCACCGCCTGATTGATAAGCACGGCCGCCTGTTGTTGCAGATCAATGAAGTGTTGCACAATGTGCACCTGGGGAACCGGGTCGTACAACCGTATGTTGGCTCCGCTCTCAGGCCCGGTGATGCCTCGGGTCAGAAAAACCACCCCCACCACCAGCGGAAGGCCTACGTGGGAGAGAAAATGGAGCAGCAGACCACGCCGCCGCCCCCAGAATTTCTTGGTTGCGGTCAGTGCAGGGCATTCCACCTCCGCCATGATGCGGGCCAGGGAGATTGCCACCACCAATAGGGCAAACAACCCCATCGCCAAATGAACATTGGCGATTTTGGCGATGGTGACATCCAGAACCATGACCGACCTCCAGACTTGAAGCTCTGAATAAAAAATTTAAGCGTATATCGATATTATACAAAGGTAGGTTCGGGTGCCAACCGAAAAACAATCAAAAAACGACCGTCCATGTCAAAGAGCCGATTCGGACCAAAAAGGCAGGGGCGCCACCGTTGCTGCGATAGCGCCCCCAAGTAGGAGTTGGGAATAAATCCAGCCTAGTTTTCTGTCAGGAAGTGCTCCTCATAGAGATCTTCCAAGGCTTGCAGGTGCCGGCTTTCATCATTGGCAATCTGCTCGAAAAGGTTGCCCATGGGGGCTCCGCTACATCCGGAAGCCATGGCCCGATAGAATTCCAGGGCCCCTTTTTCCAGGTGAATGGCATAGGCGAGCGCCTCCCGGGGTCCGGCATCGTTTTTCAGGGTTTTTGTCTGCAGGGTGTAGTCGAGATTCATGGTAGGAACAGGACGGTCCATGGCGTGGCCATCAACATGTCCCTCTACCAGGGCCTTTTCCAACTCGTGCTTGTGTTCCAATTCATCAAGGGCCGCATCCTTGAGGATTTCCTTGGCCGCCTGGTTTTTGACGGTGCGGATCGCCTTCAGGTAGTTGCGAAACCCTTCCTCCTCCATTTTGACGGCCATTTCAATGGCCGCCTCGAAGGTGTAACAAACCTGATCCTGTTTTTCCATGATGACCTCTCCTCTGATCACTAATAAATTACAATATACCCGTGTTTTTCCGCAATTCTGGAAATTTCCAGAACATCTTTGATTTCGTAGATGGAGCCGTCGAGATTGAACTCGTAGCCCCCCTCGGGTTTTTCCTTGGCCAGACTGATCAGGTATTCGAAGCTGGCGGTCTTGATGGTTTCCATTGGAATACTCCCGATTGAGATTGGGCGGCGGCCGCAGAGTCTGCAATTTGCTTCAGGATCGATGAGATGCCGCTTCCAGATCGGCGGCCAGCAGTTGCCCTTCCTTGACCCGGTTGCGCAGATAGCGGCGAATTGCGTTGCGGGCTTTTGGGGTTACCGCCCATTCCAGCCATTTGGGCAACACGGTCGGGGTTTCGCTGCGTTCGATACCGACCTGGTCCCCATCCATCAGGCGGGAACGCAAAAGGCGGGTCTGCCCGTTGATCCTCGCCCGCAGGGCATGGAGCCCCAGTTCCAGGTGGATATCAAAGGCGAGATCGAGAGCACTGCTTCCCTCGGGAAGGATGCGGACTTCGCCCCGGGGGGTATAGACCTGGATGGTGGCCGATGCCAGGCGCAGGCTTTCGGTGTCGAAGGCGGATTCTCCTTCAAGCAGGGAACGCATCAGTTCGCGAAAATTGTCCCTGCGGAATTCGAACCCGGGGGCAAGCACCCCGGCGTCGTTGAAGCGAGCCAGCTTGCGGGTGGTAATCTCGACCCGCATGCGGAATTCCCCGGCCTGGACGGTGGTCTTCAGGGCCTGGTAACCGAACTGGGAGGGGACGTTGAGGTGGTCCCGCAATTTTCCGGGAATGGGATGATAGAGGCCGTGCAGCAGGCCGAGGGCCTGATAGGCCTCCATGGTCCGGTCGACCTGGATCTCGAGGGTATAGAGGGTGGAGAGGCCCCGGTTCATCCCCTGGGCGGCGGCGATGGAAAAGAACCGCCAGCGGTCGACCAGGCGCACCGGAATGCGTTGGTGTTCGAAGGCCTTGTTGATTTCGGAACGCAGCCGCCGCAGCGGGGTTTCCAACTGGCCCTGCAGAGCCTTGACGGCCTGCTGGTAACGGGCGGCGCGCCGGGGATAGAGAATTCTCAGGGAAAGGGCGTCCAGTTCCCGGGCGACGTTGCCCATGCCGAGATGTCGGGCCAAAGGGACGTAGACGGTGCGGGTTTCCTCGGCGATCAAGGCCTGCTTGTGGGGTAGCAGCGCGGAAATGGTCTCGAGGTTATCCATGCGGTCCCAGAACTTGAGGCACAGCACCCGGACATCGTCGAGAGCCGCAAGCAACTGCTTGCGGTAGGTCTTTTCCTTGAGCGCCTCGCGGCTGAGCTTTTCATCGTCGGCCTTGGTCAGGCCGTTGACCAGCAGAGCAACCTCCTGACCGAAGAGAGTTTCGATCTCCCCCAGGGTGACAGGGGTGTCCTCCACCACGTCGTGGAGAATGGCGGCCATGACCGAGTCGAAGTCCATCCAGTGGCGGGCAGCCAGGTGGGCGACCCGCAGAGGATGAATGAAATAGGGTTCGCCGGATTTACGCAGGACCCCTTCGTGGGACGCCCGAGCCATGGAAATGGCGCGTTCCATCTGCTCCAGGCCGCGGTCGAGTTCCTCCTCGCTGAGCCCCCCGCCATAGTGGGTGACCAGCAATTCGAGGATTTCATTGATCAGCCGCTGCTCCAGGCGCGCATAGTTGGTCGTAACCGAATTCACTCCACCCTTCCTTCACTGCGTAAATATTACCGCATCTTAGTGGAGACATGGCAACTCGGCAAGTTTTTTGCGGCGCAGGAATCCCGATTCCACCGGCGGGTCGTTGCCCCTCATTCTGGACCCCGGGCCGGGACAAAGGACCATTGGGGACCCGTCGGTTCCCGCCGGACCACCAGGCTCCCCCGCCAGGCGTCGTCCAACGCCGGGAAGTCGCTGCGGCAGTGGGCGCCGCGGCTTTCGGTACGGCGACTCGCCGCCTCCAGCAATAAGGGTGCAACGTCGAGCAAATTGCGGGTCTGTGCCCAGAGCCAGGGGTTGCCCTGATCTCCACAGGAGGCAAAAGAGGTTTGCAGGAGAATCAGTTTCTCAACAGCAGACGTCAGGGCAGCCCCTTGGCGGAGGACGCCGCCGGCCTGCCAGAGAAGTTCCCGGGCCTGGTCACGCAATGCCAGCAGATCCCCGCCTCTGCCGGCTCTGGATGATGGCGTAAAACGGGAGGGGCTGGATTCGCCTGTCCGGGTCGTGTTCGCCTGGGCGGCCGCGGCAATCCCGGCCCGGCGGCCGAAGACGCAGGCTTCCATCAGGCCGTTGCCGCCTAGGCGGTTGGCTCCGTGCAGGCCGCCCGTCACCTCCCCGGCGCCGAAGAGGCCGGCCAGGGTCGACCGACCATCAGGATCGATGACCATCCCCCCCATGAAAAAGTGCACGGTGATGCCGACGACCAGCCAGTTGCGGGCCGGATCCCCCCCCCGGCGCTCGAGCAGGGTCCACAAATCCCGGTAGCGGCCGTGGGCGCATTCAGGGGGGATGGCACCAAGGTCGAGAAACACTCCGCCGCGCACGCCCCGCCCGGCGAGGATTTCCTCGATGATGGCGCGGCTCATTTCGTCCCGCCCCGCTACTTTCTCCCCTCCGCTGACCGAGCGGCTCAGAAACGCGTCACCGTAGCGGTTGCGCAGCACCCCGCCATCGCCGAACAGGGTGGTGGGGAGGATGATTTTCACCGGTTCCAGCCCCATGGCGGGATGGAACTGCACGAACTCCAGGTCCCGCAGGGCTGCGCCGGCCCGCCAGGCCAGGGCAAAGCCGTCGCCGGTGGTTTCCCGGGTGTTGTTGCTGTGGGCATAGAGCCGCCCCCCGCCTCCGGTGGCGAGAATGGTGGCCCCGGCTCCCACCTGGATCAGGGTGCCGTCCCGCTCCAGCAACAGGGCACCGACCACCCTCCCCTCCTCCACCAAAAGGTCGAGAACCATGACCGGCGCCAGAAACTCCACCCCCAGGGCCTCGGCCCTGCCCAACAGGGGGAGAGTCAGGGCAAGGCCGGCCGTTTGGGGCGGCAAGCCGGGCTGCACGCTGGTGAAGGTCCGGGGTTCACCGTGGCCCGGGACGAGTTTTTTCTCCGGGGGGTGGCCCGGCGGATAGAACTGGACGCCGAGACCTTGCAGAAAACCGATGGCCGCTGCGGAATCCTCGGCCAATGCCCGGGCCAGAACCGGATCGCCGATGCTGCGCCCGCCCCAGAGGATGTCCTGGCAGAACCCGGCGCTGGCCTCGGCACTGGCGGGCATGGCCGCAGAAATATTCCCTGCCGCCAGCAGGGAATTGCCGCTGCGCCCCGGGCGCCCCTTGCTGACCAGCAGCACCCTCGCCCCGGCTCGGCGCGCCTCGACGGCGGCACAAAGGCCGGCTATGCCGCCGCCGACAATCAGAACATCCGTGACCAATTGGCGACTCGGGGACATTGTTAGGGGAATCCTTTCCAAAAAGGTGGAACAAAAACGGCGCGCCGGGTGGCACGCCGCTGGGGCTGAAATCGAATCCTCCGGTCAACCGGGGGGCCAGGTCAGGTCGCGACCGCCGAGCAGGTGGAAGTGGATATGCCAGACCGACTGGCCGGCCCCTTCGTTGCAGTTGTTGACCACCCGAAACCCTTCCTCGGCAAAACCAAGGTCGTGGGCCACCTTGCCGGCGACCTGGAAAATATGGCCGACCATGTGGTTGTCGGCCGTGGTCAGGTCGAGGGTGGTCCGGATGTGCTTGCGGGGAATGATGAGGAAATGATGGGGCGCCTGGGGGTTGATGTCCGGGATGACCACGATCTCTTCGTCTTCATAGGTGACTTTGGCCGGAATCTCGCCGGCGATGATTTTACAGAAGATACAGTTGTCCGACATCGTCCGTCCTTTCCTGGGTCAGGTTGGTGGGCTGCGCCTTGCCTTCGGTCAAAGATACCACATTCCAGCGCTTCTGGGCGGCCCGCCGCAGCAATCCGTCGTCGTGGGTGAAGAAGATCACCTGGTGCTCCCGCCCCAGGTGTTCCAAGGCATTGAGGGTTTCGGCCAACCGGTGGCTGTCGAAATTGACCAGGGGGTCGTCGAGCAGCAGCGGCAGCCGATGTCCGCTGGAAAGGTGGCGGGTCAGGGCCAGGCGCACCGCCAGGTAGACGGCATCGACGGTGCCGCGGCTGAACTGCTCCGCCGGGGCCCAGACCGCCCCCCGGCCCCGCAGGGAGAGGCCGAAATCCTCATCGAGCCGCACCTGGGGGTAACGGCCGCTGGTGGCCACGGCCAGGTGGCGGCCGATCTCCTCGGCAAACCGCTCCAGGTAGGTCTGGCGGAATTCGTCGACGGCCCCGGCCAGCAGCTCGACCGCGGCGGCCAGCGCCTCCTTGCGCCGATTCAGCTGCTGCTGGCGCTCGGCCAGGCGCTCCCCTTCCTCCTCCAGTTGCGCCAGGTCGGCCAGTTCCCCTTCCAGGGACGCCTCGCGGCGGGTCAGCTCCAGCAGTTCCCGTTCCCGGGTCCGCAGGCTCTCCGCCAACTCCTGCAGCCGTCCCTCGGCCTCGGGCAGTTCCTCGGCGGGGATCATCTTGGGCACCCGGGCCGGACGTTCTTTTTCCGCCGCCTGCCGCAGTTGCGCAAGCTCCCGGCCCAGGGCGGCGATCTCCCGATCGAGGTCTTCGGCATCGTCGAGCACCCCCAGGCCCGTTTCGGCCTCCCGCAACTGGTCGATCAGGTGCCGGTTCTGTTCCAGGGTGTGGAGCAGTTGCTGCAGTTCGAGGTTGACCGGGGACAGGCCGTGGTGCTCGAAACGGCCATCCAGTGTCTCGAGGCGGGCCTGCAGCCGCTCCCGCAGCTCTTCCTGCACCTGGGCCTGCCCCTTGAGCCGGCCGCGCTCGGCACGGATGCGCCCGACCCGCACCAGGTGGAAGATCCAGACTAGGGAAGTCAGCAGCCCGCCCCCCATCAGGCCTGGCCAGAGCAGATCGGGACGCAGCCAGCCGAGACTGCCACCGCCTGCGAGCAGCAAGGCCGAGAGCCCGGCGGAAAACTTCCAGGGGGCATCCTCCAGCGCCAGCAGCTGTTCCCTCACCAGCGCCGCCTCCTCCTGCAGATCGACCATCTGCCGGCGGCCGGCAATCGCCTCCTGCAGCAGGGACGGCAGATCCTCGGCGATGCGGTGGGGCAGCTGCAACCGGTCGAGTGCGTCCCGCAGGCGATCGCACTGCTGCTGCAACTGCGAAACCTTTTCCCGCAGCCGCTTGAGTCGGGCCAGATCCTTCTCCAGAGCCTCATCCTTGGCCTGAAACTGGTATTGGCGCCGGACCCAGGCCAGGTAGCGTTCCCCCCGGGTGAAATCCTCCTGGTCCCGGGCGATGCCCTGCTGCAGGCGTTGCGAGCGCTCCCGCAACTCCTGCAGTTCCTGCAGGCCGCTCTGGGCCTTGCGCCAGCGCTCCTCCAGGGCCTGGAGCCGGCCGGCGATCTCATCCAGTTCCCGCTCCCGGGTCTTGTCCTTGCCCCAGGGGTTATGGCGGGTGATGGCGAAATAGTCCTCGCTGAGGGAGGTCAGGACCTTGTCGTAGTCGACCTCGACAAAACCCGAAAGCAGGGTCTTGATTTTGCCGGCCATCCCCCCGTCGCCGGAGACTTCCAGGCTCCCCTGGCCGAAAAACAGGGAGGCGCGGAAAATATCCTCGTCGGCCACCCCGAACAGCCGCACCAGTTGCCGCAAGTATTCGGAACGCTCCGAGGAGCGCCCCTGGGGCGAGACCTTCCCTTCGAAGCTGTATTCCACCTGGTAGAGGTCGTTGCGCTCCACCAGTAGCACCCGGTCGCTGAGAATGTCCCGCTCGATGTGCAGGGTGCGCTGGTTCCCCTCCAGCACCAGGGCCGCCTGGCAGCTCCCCTGTCTGCCCCAGGGGCGGAACCGTTCCTTGTTGCGGACCCCGAACAGCACCGCCGGGATGGCTTCCATCAGGGTCGATTTGCCCGCCTCGTTGGGGCCGATCACCAGGTTCATCCCCCGGCGGAACTCGAAGGTCCGCTCGCCGAATTTGCCGAAGTGCTTGAGCTCGATGCTGCGCAGGATCATGCCGCACCCCCCTCGAAGGCATGAAAGCGCACCAGCACTTCCCGGAAGGCCTCCTCCAGCACCAGCCGCTCGGCAACCTGGGCCTGAACCATACGGGCCTGCAGCCGCCGCACGAACAGCCCGCGCACCGTCTCCTCGGCGGCGATGCGCCGGGCGAAATCGCTGTCGAACAGGCGGGTGCGGTCGACCAGGTCGAGGTGATAGAACTCCCCACCGCAGCGCCCCTGCAACTGGTCGAGGGCCAGGGGGGCCTCGACGATGCCACTCAGGGTCAGCCGCAGCAGCAGGTTGGGATTGGCCAGGGCGGTGATGGCGTTCACCGCCGCCTCGCTGGTTTCGCAGCCGGCCAACTCCAGGGCGTGCTCCTCCAGCATCCGGGTCTGCACCGCCACCGGCTCGACGGAGACCTTCCCTTGGGTAATACTCACCAGGGCGCAGTGCCGGGGGCCGTTTTCGCCGAACCGCTTCCCCTCTGGAGAGCCTGGATAGCAGGCCCAGATCCGCCCGCCGTCCTGCAGCAGTTCGAAGTTGTGGTAATGCCCCAGGGCGACGTAGTCGAGCCCCCAATGCTTGAGCCCGGGGAGGGTGAAAGGCAGGTCTTTCTTGCGGTATTCCCATTCGGGGCTCCCTTGCCGGGAGCCATGCAGCAGCCCGATGTGCACCCCTTCCCCGGGGCGCCGCTGCATGCCGGCCAGGGCTTGATCGGAGACGGAAGAACGGTAGGCGAAGCCATAGAGGAAAACCTGCTGCCCGGCGACGCTGACCGCCACCGGTTCCTGCACCAGGGGAGCATCCAGCACCACCGCGCCGGGAAAGGCGTGGCGTCGGTAGATGGATTCGCTGGAGACCAGGTTGTCGTGGGTACCGGGGAGGAGCACCGGCAGGATGCCCCGGTCGAGCAACCGTTTGAATCCGGCCTGAACCCGCCCGAGGGTCTGTCCGGAGGGGCGGGGGGAATCGAACAGGTCGCCGGCGACCAGCAGCAGGTGGACTTCGTTCTTGATTGCCAGGGTGACAATCCGCTCGAAGGTTTTGAGGAAATCCTCCCGTCGCTGCAAGGCTTTTTCCCCCAGGGAGGGAAATTGGGCATCGAGGTGGAGGTCGGCGGTATGCAAGATTCGCAACATCGCTGCGTCCTATTCGCTTTGATAGAATTCAGGGTAATAACAGACGTTCGGCGAGCAGGCCGAGCCGAAGCGCCGCTGATGGGCCGCCCGAGCCTGGCTACGGTAGGCGGAAAAGTCCCCTTCGGCTGCGGCCAGGCGCAGGAAATCCCGGGTCAGCAGGATGTTTTTCACCTTCTGCGCGGTCGGCGCCCCCCGCCCGACCAGTTTGACCCCGGCGATCCCCGCGGCGATCAGGCCGGGGATGGCGCACAGACCGCAGCCGTGGCGGCGGTTGCTGCGGGACCAGCTGTGCTGCCGCTCCATGGCCCGCGCCAGTTCCGGGCTGGCGGGCGGCTGCAGGGCTTCGATGCGGTAGGGGATTTCGCAGGGCCAGATCTTGTCGGGGCTGGCATGATGGAAGGTGCACAACCCTTCGGTATTGGGGCATTTGCCCACCAGCAAAAAGGCATCGCAGGGCATCCCCGGCACCGCCGCCGCGATGGCCGCCAGTTCCGCCACGCTGAGATGCCGGGGGAGCACCGCCCCGGTCATCCCCTGATCGGCGTAGAACTGCAGGGCGCGGGAATTCCCCAGGTGGGCCAGGGTGCTGGCATGGTACTGCAGTTCGGGATAGTGCCGGCGCAGCAACCGCAACAGCCCGAGGTCGGCCAGGATGAGACCGTCGATGCCGGCGGCGACGGCCCGCTCCACGTATTCGAGCAGCAAGGGCATCTGTGCGTCGGTGTAGAAGGGGGCATTGAGAGTCAGGAAAAAGCGCTTGCCGGCGGCGTGGGTCAGGGCGAGGATCGCCTCCAGATCGTCCCATGAGGCGATCTGGGCCTCGGCAAAGGTGCGCTGGTTGAGGGAGGCCAGCAGGTCAAAACTCTCCCGCCATTGCGCCGGCACCAGGCCGCCGTAGAGTTCGTCGGCGCCGGCCTCAAGCAGGAGCTTGGCTTCGGCCCGGTTGTCGATGGGGGAGATGACCCGCATGCCCGCTCAGTCTCCCTCCCGGAACTTCCAGATGGTGTCCCGGCGGAAATTCCACCAGGTGCCGTCCACCGGTGCATCCAGGGTTTCGCCGACGATGAGCAGGGTCAGGGCCGGCCGTTTCTTCGGTCCGCTGAGATTGAAGAAATCCCGTCCCCCTACCCGCACCACCATGTCGTCGAGGGTGCCGACGATGACCTCCTCGCCGGGGAGCCCCAGGCGGTGCAGCAGCGCCATGGGCACATTCTTGCCGTAACCCCGCCGCAGCTGGGCCACCAGTTCGGGCAGGGGGATGTTATTCATGTAGATCAGCAGCGAGACCCCGGGCGCGGCCAGTTGCTCCAGGGTCGGCGAACCGGGTTCATCCCCCAGGGTGCGCGGCGAGGCGAGGATCGCGCGGTTGCAGACCCCCGGCAGGTCGAGGGTTTTTTTCAGCAGGGCCGCGGCGGCGTTGGCGGTGCCAACCCCGGGAACCACCACCGCCAATTCCCCAAGCTGGTCGATCAGCGCCTGGAAGGGGGAATAGAAGGTCAGATCTCCCGGGATGAGGAAGGCGACGGGACCCCGCCCCAGTGCCTCACGGATCTGCTCGAGCAGTTCCTCGAAATAGAAATCGAAAGGAATCAGCACCCGCTTGCCCCGCAGGTGGGCGGCAAAGGTGATCTCGAAGGGGGGCGGCGCATAGACGGTGGCCGCCTCAGCCAACAGGCGGGCCCCCTTGAGGGTCAGAAAATCCGGATCCCCCGGTCCGGCCCCGATGAAATAGACGTGATTCATGCTCCCCCCTTGCGCAGGTGAATCAGGAACTCCCGGTTCCCCTTGGGGCCCAGGATCGGGCTTTCCACCGTCCCCAGCACGGTGCAGCCGAGTTCCTCGGCCAACCCGCTGATCCGCTCGACCACCAAGGCATGCTTGTCGCTGTCCCGCACCACTCCCCCCTTCCCCACTTCACCGCGACCGACCTCGAACTGGGGTTTGATCAGGGCGATGATCTCCGCATCGGCGGTCAGCAGCGGCAGGGTGGCGGGCAGAACCTTGTCGAGGGAAATGAAGGAGGCGTCGATGACCGCCAGGGAGGGAATCTCGGCCAGGGCTTCTTGACGCAGATCGCGGATGTTGGTGCGCTCCAGGTTGACCACCCGGGGGTCTTCCCGCAGCGACCAGGCCAACTGCCCATAACCGACATCGACGGCAAAGACCCGGGTCGCCCCGGCCTGCAGCAGGCAGTCGGTGAAGCCGCCGGTGGAGGCCCCCACATCCAGGGCCACCCGCCCCTGCACCAGAACCTCGAAGGCCTCGAGCCCCTTGGCCAGCTTCAGCCCTCCGCGGGAGACATAGGGGATATCCTCCCCCTTCAGCCGCAGCGCCGCATCCACCGGCACTTTGGCTCCGGCCTTGTCGACGGTGTGGTCGTCCACCACCACCTTGCCGGCCAGAATCAGCGCCTGGGCCCGGTCCCGGGACTGCACCAGGCCTTGTTGCACCAGCAATTTATCCAGTCGTTCCTTGGTCACCCGGGAGCCTCTTTGCCTTGGTTTAGAGCGGTTTCAGGCTAGCACAGCGCCTGCCACCGGGCAACCGTTTTGCTCCCTGAATTCGCGGATGACGCCATGCGGCGACAGGGCTGGGAACCCGGAGACTTCGCACCCTCCCGCCTCCTTTCTATATCCCCCCGCCAGATACAGAGATACTTATCGGCTTACTTGAACATCTAAGTAAATAAGGTTATGCTTCGACGGATTTCCAGAAGGAGAAACCTGCATGGCAAAAGAAAAAAAGCCGTCTGAATCCAACGACATGCCACAGATGGGTCTGTTTGAAAGCGCGCCTTCCCGGGTCGCACGCCCCGAGCCGACCAGGCCGGCCAGACCCACCGCGTCTGCCCCGCCCAAGGCTCCTGAAACATCCACCCCGGCGGTGCCCTCCCCCCAGCCTGCAGAGAGCATCCTCCGGTCCGACAAGGCTAAATCCCGCGCCAAGGGGCGCAAAAAGGCCCCGACGCCAGCGCGTTCCGGGGGCCGAGCTGTTCCGGAGGGGGATGTCAGGTTGACTGCCAACATCCGCGAGGACTTGCATCTGCGACTGAAGATTGCCGCAGCCCGCCGCCGCACGACCATCGGCGAGTTGATCGAGCAGTGGGTGGAGGAAAATCTTTAGGCGGGTTCAGCGGCTGAAAAGGGTATCGAGAGCGTCGAAATCGAAACGCAGCTCCCCAAGCTTTTCGACCAGGGCGATTTTCTCCGCGTCCTGAGCGGTAATCTTGGAGACATCATCGGTGATTTTCTGGTAGAGCTGGGCGGTGGTATAGCTTTGGGTACGCAGGTAGGGGATATTGCTGCGGTCCAGGATCTGCTGGGTAATGCGCCCGATGGGTATGATGCCGGGGATGACCAGGCCGACGATTTTGCTGCGATATTCTGGGATCTGGTACATGTTGGCGAGGGTCACCAGCAGTTCGTCCCGACTGCTGGTGACGATCAGCAGAGAGGAATCCTTGAGCAGTTCCGCCACCCGCTGGGTGGAGGCAGCTCCGATTTGAACATGGTGGATGATGCGCTTGGCTTCCCGGCGGTTCCCCTGCAGCGGCAGTTCAAGCAGATCTGAAATGCGTCGCAGGGTCGGATTGGCCAGGATCGGTTGATAGTTGAAACCACCGATGACCTCGAGAGACTCTTCGGCAAAGGCCCGTCGCAGGTATTCGAGCGTCACCTCCCGCTTTTCCGGAATGATCTTATTGGCCAGGATGGCCCTGACTGCGGCCCCTTCCTTCTCGAACAGAGCCTTGTTCATGTGTACGGCGTCAACCACGCTGCCGAGCCCGCCGCCCGTGATCATAAGCACCGGGGCCCCGAGCATCCTGGCCATGCGGGCGTTGGAGAGCTTGAGAATCGACCCGACTCCGGTGTGACCAGCCCCTTCGATGATCAGAAAGTCGCAGCGCCGCTCAAGTGCCGCGCAAGCCTCGAGAATCCGCTCCCGCAACACCTCCACATTCAGTTCTCCGTCCAGCACCTGCCGGGTCGCCCCGGGATGCAGCACCACCGGGGACATCAGCCGCAGATCCTTGCGCAAACCGAAGATCTCGGCCATCAGGGCGGCATCCTTGTCCACCTCGATGCCGTGGTGCACGATCGGCTTGGGCCCAAGCGGCTTGATGAACCCGATGCGCTGGTATTTTTTCCGCGCCAGGTAGAGCAGCGACAGGCTGGTCGTGGTTTTCCCGCAGTTCTGTCCAGTTGCCGCGATAAAGATCTTGCGCGCCATTTGCTGTCCTCCCTCACCGGCACGGCAATGGAATTCAGCCCGTGCTCCCCCCAACCTCCAGCAACCGCTCCCGGCTGTGGTCCTTGGCCACCAGCATGTAGATCGACGGGATGATAAACAGAGTGAACAGGGTGCCCACCGTCATGCCGCCGACCAGCACCAGCCCGATGGAGTTCCGGGCGGCGGCACCGGCACCGCTGACCAGCACCAGGGGGAAATGCCCGGCAATGGTCGCCGCGGTGGTCATCAAAATCGGCCGCAGACGCGTCTGGGCCGCCTCCTGCACCGCTTCCAGCTTATTCAAACCCTGCAGCTGCAGCTTGTTGGCGAATTCGACAATAAGGATACCATTTTTCGAAACCAATCCCACCAGGGTTACCAAACCGACTTGCGAATAAATATTCAGGGTGGTGGTCCAGCCATGGGTCCAGAAGGGAACATTGGGATCGGGCATTTTCAGGAAGGTGAACAGCAATGCCCCGAACATGGCCAGCGGTACCGATCCGGCAAGGATGACGAAAGGGTCACGGAAGCTGTTGAACTGGGCCGCGAGCACCAGAAAGATCAACACCACCGCCAATCCGAAGGCTGGCAGGAACTTGTTCCCCTCGGTTCGTAACTGCCGGGATTCCCCTGTGTAGTCGATGACATACCCTTTGGGAAGAACTTTCGCAGCCGCATCCTCCAGATAGCGAAGCGCCTCGTCGAGAGGCCTTACCGCTACCCCGCTGATGGTCACCGCATTGAGTTGCTGGAACCGGTTGAGGGAACGGGGCACCGTGGTATTGCGGATGCTGGCGATGGTCGACAGGGGGACCAATTCGCCGGCCGGACCGCTGATGTAGATATTCTTCAACTGGTCGGGATTGAGGCGGTCAACCCGCTGGATCTGCGGAATCACTTTGTAGCTGCGCCCGGCGATATTGAAGCGGTTGACGAAATTGCCCCCCAGCATGGCCCCGAGATCGCTGCCGACCTGCTGCAGGTTCAGCCCGAGGGCCGCGACCTTTTCCCGGTCGATTTCCAGTTCCGCCTGGGGTTGGTCGATTTTGACGTCGATCAGCGGCGGGAAGGCGAACAAGCCGCTCTGCATCGCCTGGTACTGGATCTGTTGAGCCAGTTCCAGGATCTGCTCCGGCTCTGCGGTGGAAGCGAGGACGAATTCCACTGGAAACTGGCCGCCGCCGGGGAGCGCGGGAGGCGTCACCGGAAACATGCGGATGCCAGGGATGGCCATCAGTTTCTGCTGCACCTCGGGCAGAATCTGGAAAACGGTCCGTTCCCGGTCATCCCAGGCGCGGGTCACCATGCCGCCGAAACCACCGGTGGGAAAAGTGATCTGGAAGGTGAATTCCGTTTCCGGCACGCTCTGGAAGGCGTCGTTGGCCGCCTCAGCATAGCGGCTGGTCTGGTCGAGGGTGGAGTTGGCGGCGGCGTCCAGGATGCCGAAAATCACCCCCTGATCCTCTGTCGGGGCCAATTCCACCGGCGACATCAGAAACATGGGGACAGCGGCCAGGCTGATGCCGATCCAGACCAGGTAGACCGCCGGCCGAACCTTCAGGGTGCCGGCCAGCAGGCGCCCGTAAAAAACCCGCAGGCGCTTGAAATCCCTGGCGATGCGCCCGGCGAGACCATGCTCCTCGAGACCGGGTTTGAGCAGATTGGCGGACATCATCGGCGAAAGGGTCAGTGCCACCACGCCGGAAATAGTGACCGCCCCGGCGAGGGTGAAGGCGAACTCCCGGAACAGCGAACCCGTCAGCCCCCCTTGCAATCCTATGGGAGCGTAGACCGCGGCCAGGGTGATGGTCATGGCGATGATCGGGCCGACCAGTTCCCGGGCACCGAGCAGCGCCGCTTCCCGAGGAAGAAGTCCTTCGCTCAGGTGCCGCTCGATGTTTTCCACCACCACGATGGCGTCGTCCACCACCAGGCCGACGGAAAGCACGATGGCCAGCAGGGTCAGCAAATTGATGCTGAAGCCGAAGACCTGCATCAGGAACACCGCCCCGATCAGCGACAGGGGGATGGCCACCACCGGGATGATGACCGAGCGCACCGAACCGAGAAACAGGAAGATGATGATCACCACGATCAGCAGGGTCTCGCTCAGGGTCTTGAGCACCTCCTGAATGGCGTTGTCGATATAGGCGGTGGCGTCGTAGGCGACCCGCGCCTCCAGGCCGGTAGGCAAATCCCGCTGGATCGCCTCCATTTCGGCGCGAATGTGTTTGATGACGTCCAGGGAGTTGGCGTTGGGCAGCGGCCAGATGCCCATGAAGACGGCAGTCTGCCCGGAGAAGCGGACTTCGGCATTGTAGTCCTCGGCCCCCAGGACCACCTCGCCGATATCCTCGATGCGAATGGTCGCCCCCCCCGCCTGACGCACCACCAGCCGTTTGAACTCCTCCACGGAACGCAGGTCGGTATTGGCGGTCAGGTTGACCTGCACCATCGCTCCCTTGGTCTGGCCGACGGCGGTGAGGACGTTGTTGGCGGCCAAAGCCTGGCGCACTTGCGCCGGGGTGATGTTGAAGGCGGCCATCTTTTCCGGTTTGAGCCAGACGCGCATGGCGAAGGTGCGGGCACCGAGGATGTCGGCCCGCTGAACCCCGTCCACCGCCGAGAGCCGGGGCTGGACGATGCGCACCAGGTAGTCGGTGATTTCGTTCTGCTGGAGCACGTCGGAGGTGAAACTGAGATAGGCCGAGGCGAAGCGGCTGTCGGCCGATTCGATATTGATGATCGGCACCTCCGCTTCTGGCGGCAGATCGGCTCGCACCTGGTCCACCTTGGAGCTGATTTCCGCCAGCGCCCTGGTTGAATCGTAATTGAGCTTGAGCCGGACACTGATGGTGGAGAGCCCCTGGGCGCTCTGGGACTGAAGGTATTCGATGCCGTCGGCAGCAGCGATGGCCCGCTCCAGCGGGGTAGTGATGAAACCCCGCACCAGGTCGGCACTGGCGCCGACATAGGCGGTGGTGACGGTGACGGTGGCGTTCTCGTTGAGGGGATACTGGCGAACGTTGAGGCTGCGAATGGCCTGCAGGCCGGCGATGATGATCACCAGGCTCACCACCAGGGAGAGCACCGGGCGCTTGATGAAAAGGTCGGTAAAGTGCATGCGGAAAGCCTTCAGACCGGCGAAACCGGCCTATGGCAGAAGCGTCAGTTATTCTGGGGCCGGGGGTTGAGCTGGAATTCTGGCGCCAGGCTGTTGTCGATCGCCACCGGTTGGCCATTGTGCAACTTGAACACCCCGGTGCTGACCACCCGTTCCCCCTCCTTGAGCCCCTCCCCGACAGCGACGAAATCCCCCTGCTTGCGGGCGATGCGCACGAACTGCTGACGCAGGACCAGGTCCTCCTGGCCAGCTTCTTTGGGTTCGATGACAAAGACTGAATCGCTGTAGGGGGCGTAGAGGACGGCGGTGGCCGGAATGACCAGCACGACCTGCTCCCCGGGCAGGACCACCTCGACCTGGGCAAACATGCCGGGCCTCAACTGCCCCTCCGGATTGGCAAGGGTGGCTTGGATACGGATGTTGCGGGTGGCGGCATCCACCTCCGGGTTGATGGCAGTGATGCGCCCCTCGAAGGATTGCCCTGGTACGGCGTCCACCCCGACCCGGACCGGCAAGCCGACCCTAAGCTGGGGGAGATCCCCTTGAGGAAGCTGAAAATTGACGTAGAGGGGATCGGGGGCCTGCAGGCTGACGATGGGGTCCCCCTCCCGCAGGATCTGGCCGAGGTTGACCTGGCGGATGCCGAGCCGGCCGGCAAAGGGGGCACGAACGGTCTTCTTGGCGATCAGGGCCCGCAGGTTGTCAGCCTGGGAGAGGGCCCGCCGGAAACCGGCCAGTGCGGCATCGTATTCCGCCTTGGAAATGACCCGCTGTTCAAGGAGGGCGGTGAACCGGTCCAGGTTGGCTTTGGCCAGGACGGTTTCCGCCTCGGCGCCGGGCAGTTGCGCCAGTTCGGTGGAGGCGTCAAACTGAATTAGAACCGCTCCCTGGCTCACCACCTGCCCGGCCTCAAACTCAATGGCGTTGACCTTGCCCCCGACCTCTGCCGCCACGGTGACCCCCTGAACCGCATCCAGGCTCCCAATCGCCTGAAGGGTCATGCCCCAACGGGAGGATTCCACCGTCGCCGAGGTGACCGTTTCCGGGGGCGGCACGAATTGACTCCCCTGGTCGATCATGGCCCGAATCTGCAAAGCCTTGATACCCCCGACCACGCCAACCACCAGCAGCAGGCCGAGCAGGGCCAGTACCACACGCTTGGTCATGATGACAGGCCCTTCCCAGGCGGAACCCGCAGGGGTCCCGCGGCCAGGTGCGCCGGTGCGACGCTGCCGTCGGCGTCGACATAACGCACTTCACACAGCATTTCAAAGCCGATGCGGGCGAAAACCACTTCGCGGATGCGGGCAATCAACGCCAGCACGTCGGCGGCACTGGCGCCACCGCGGTTGACGATGAAATTGGCGTGCCGGAGAGAGACTTCGGCACCGCCGATGCGGGTTCCCTTGAAGTCTGCCTCCTCGATGATTTTCCCGGGCGGTCCGACACTGGCGTGCATTTCGCTGGTACTCAGGAACACGGAGCCGCAGTTGGGTTCCTTGCGGGGGAACTTGCGGCGGCGCTCCCGCAGATCCTGCAGCATGGTGGCGAAGATCTGCCGTCGCTCCCCCGGTTGGCACTCCAGTTCGATACCGAGCACGATCGCCCCCCGGGCCTGCAAGGCGCTGTAGCGGTAGGAAAAATGGCACTCCTCGGGGGCCAGGCTGGCGAGGCGGCCGTCCCGCTCCAGCACCTCCACCCGGCGCACACAGGTGCCGATGGCCTGGCGCTGGCTGCCGCCGTTCATCAGCACCAGCCCGCCCACGGTGCCGGGAATGCCAATGGTGTGCTCAAGGCCGCTCAGCCCGGCCCGGGCCGCGACCCGCGCCAGTTGCGGCACCCAAACCCCGGCCTCGGCGGAAAGGCGCGTGTTTTCCAATTTCAGGGCGGCGAAATTGCTGCCAAGCTTCAACACCACCCCCCGTACCCCGGCATCGGCAAACAGCAGGTTGGAGCCCTGTCCGATCACCACCAGGGGAAGCCCCTCTTGGTGGGTGAAACGGACCACCCGCTGAATCTGCGCCACCGTCTGTGGCGCCACCAGCAGGTCGGCGGGGCCACCGATGCGCCAGGTGCAATGCCTGGCAAGAGGTTCGTTCCATAATTGGGGGCCGATATCCTGCCGGCCCAGCTCGGCCAGGCCCCCTTGGGTCGCCGCTTGCATCATTCGATCCCGACAAACAGCTTGATGTACTGCATCCGCTCGAAACTCTCGGGCCGGCTGCTGCGGGCCTGGCTGAGCCGCCCCCGGAATGCATCGATCTTGTTGAAACCATGCTCGGCCATCCAGTCCTGCAACTCCTGCAGCATCGCCCCGATCTGCCCCAGACCCTTCTTGTAAAAGGTCGAACAGGGCTGCACCACCTTGGCACCGGCCAGCAGTTGCTTGACGATATCCCGTCCGTCGTGAATGCCGGTAGTGGCCGCCAGGTCGGCATCGATGCGCCCGGCCAGCAGGGAGACCCAACGCAGCGCTTGATGGATTTCAGCCTGAGAGCTGTAGGGATTGCCGGCCACCAGGCCGAGGTTGTCCACGTCGATGTCGAACTGGTAGAAGCGGTTGAACAGCACCAGCGCATCGGCCCCGGACCAGACCACCCGCCCGCTCGAAGCGGAGGGGCCGCACCAGCCGACAGTAAAGTCGGGGGCTTCGACCCGGTCGCGGGTGAGGCGGTCGGCCATGTTGGCGAGGCTGGACAGATAGGGGCCGATTTTCAGCGCCACCGGAATACTCACCTGGGATTTGACCTCGTGCAGGATCCGGTAGTAGCGCTGTTCCACCGCCGCGCCGTCCTGCCGCAGATCGTTGGGCATGAAGCCGATATTGAGTTCGATGGCGTCGGCGCCAGCCTGCTGCAGCTTTTTCCCGTAATCGGCCCAGCGCTCGTTGGAAAAGCAGTTGAGGCTGGGGATGATCGGCACGTCCACGGCTTTTTTCGCATCGCTGACCAGTTGCAGGTACTCCCGGGGGCCCAGTTCCATGCCGTAGCCCTGCAGGTATTCCATCGCCTCGCCATGGTTGGCATAGTCGGCATACTGGGTCAGCGCCCCCGTTTCGGCGACGACTTGTTCTTCGAACAGGGATTTGAGCACGATGGCTCCGGCCCCGGCGGCAGCGCAGCGCTTGACCCCCTCGAGGGTTCCGGACAGGCTGCAGCTCGCCACGACAATCGGATTGGCCAGCTTCAGCCCCATGTAAGTTGTTGACAGATCAACCATTCGTCATTCCTCCTGAAATCCATCGGGGTCCAAGGGAAGACTTTACCACATTTCCCTTCTTTCAGGAAAACCTTATGCGGGTGGTCACGATTTCCCGACCCGGGAAACCAAGAAAAGATTCCGACCTCCCAGGTTTCCTGTGGTATGGTGCCCTTCACCGGCTCAGCCCAAACAGGGCCGGCAGACCCTCTATTCAGCAGAAAGTGCAGAGCCTCATGACCATCGAATGGTACCCCGGGCATATGAAAAAAGCGAAGGAGCAGATTGCCGCTGTGCTTCCTTCGATCAACGTCGTCATCGAAGTGCTCGACGCCCGGCTTCCCCGCTCCAGCGCCAACCCCCTGCTGGCGCAACTGCGGCGCCATAAGCCCTGCATCAAGGTGCTCAACAAGAGCGATCTGGCCGACCCGGCCGTCACCCGGGCCTGGGTGCAGCATTTCGAGGCCGAAAGCGGAGTCCGCGCCCTCCCCCTGGAGGCGCGGCAGCGTTCCCAGGCCAATCAGCTGCTCAAACTCTGCCAGGCCCTCGCCCCCCATCGGGGCCAGCCGGGCAAGCCGCTGCGGGCCATGGTGATCGGCATTCCCAACGTGGGCAAATCGACCCTGATCAACACCCTGGCGGGCCGGCGCATCGCCCGCATCGGCGACAAGCCGGCCATCACCACCTCCCAGCAGCAGATCGACCTGCGCAACGGCATCATCCTCTCCGACACTCCCGGAGTGCTCTGGCCGGTGCTGGATGACCAGCAGGGAGCCTATCGCCTGGCAGCCAGCGGGGCCATCGGCGACAGCGCCATCGACTATGCCGATGTCGGCCATTTCGCCGCCGAACTGCTGATGCAGCGCTATCCCGAAGCGCTGCGGAAACGCTATACCCTCGACATACTTCCGGAAACCCCCCTTGGCGTGCTGGAGGCCATCGGCCAGCGGCGGGGATGCCTGAGCGGTGGCGGCGAGATCAATTACCAGCGGGCGGGAGAGGTGCTGCTGCGGGATCTGCGAGGCGGAAAACTGGGGCGGGTCAGCCTGGAATCCCCGACCGACCTTTCCCGGGAGGAGGCGTCGGAGCAGGAATCGGAGAGCGGGGAACTTGACGACCTTTAATTGCCGCCGCTGCGGCCACTGCTGTCTGAACCTGGTGGATGCCTACCGGGGTTGCGTCTCCGAAGACGACTTGGAGCGCTGGCGGGTTGCCGACCGCGCCGACCTGCTGGCCTGGGTGGAGACTTTGGAATTAGGCCCGGGCAACCGCCTGCATCTGGCCTGGATCGACCCGGCCAACGGCGAAGAGGTCGAGCGCTGCCCCTGGCTGCAGGAACTGCCCGAACAGGCTGGCTTCCACTGCGCCATCGAGGCGATCAAACCCGACCATTGCCGCGCCTATCCCGAACACCCCCAGCATGCGGCCATGACCGGTTGCCCCGGATTCGGTCCTACCCGGCAGGGAGCGGCAGATTAGCTCTTTTCCAGGGGCAGCCCGGCCTTGCGCCAGGCGGCCATGTGCCCTTCGAGCAGTACCACGTTATGATAACCCCGCCAGCCAAGCACCTTGGCCGCCAGTTGGGCTCGAGGCCCGTGTTCGCAGGTCACCACCAACAAGGTTCCCCTGTCGGCGGGGAGTTTGGCCCGCCACGTCAAAATGCGCAGCGTCGGCGCATACAGGGCCCCGGGAATATGCCCGTTGCGATACTCGATCCCGGTGCGCACATCCAGCACCAGGGGTGCCTCCTTGGATTTCAGCCGCAGTGCCAATTCCTTTCCCTGCATACTCGACGACTCCCAACTCCTGAGGTTTGTTGGACCTACGTTCTCTTCACCGCCTCGACGGGCCCTCCCGCAGCCCCCCAGGCGGTGAGCCCGCCTTCCAGATGACAGACTCGCTCCAGCCCCATGGCCTGGGCCACCTGCGCGGCCAATGCCGAACGCCAGCCGAGGCTGCAATAGAAGATAAAGCGCCGCGGTTCCTGAAAACGGGGCTTGTGATAGGGGCTTTCCGGGTCGATCCAGAATTCCAGCAGCCCGCGGGGGACATGCCAGGCACCGGGAATTTTCCCTTCCCGCTGCAATTCTCGAACATCCCGCAGATCGACGAAAACGCAATCCTCCTGCCCCAGTAGCGGCAGCGCCTGGGCCACCGGAAGGGTTTCGACCTCGGCTTCGGCCCGTGCCACCAGTTCCTTATAACCCAATTTCCCGGCCATGTTAATCCCCCCTTGGCAGCATCAGACGGGCAGATACGATGCATGGAAATCCGTCAGGTCGAAGATCAGGAAGCGGTTCAGCAGTTTCGGCATTTCCCAGAGGGCATGGAGCACCTCGCTGGCCTGCAACCCGGCAATCACCGCCACGCTGTCAGGAGTGACCGGAATCGGGCCCTGGGGTTGACGGCAGCCGGCGAAAATTTTTGCCAGTGGTTGGGATTCCCCCTTGCGCAGGGTCAGCACCTGCCCGGCGACTCCCTGCACCCCGCCATGGACATAAAGCATTTTCTCAGGAGTTACATTGTAAAGATCTATTCTGCTTTGATAATTATCCAGGCAGTCCACTACCAGATCAAGACCTTCGGGCACTCTGAAGCCGGCATCGATCCGACAATCCCAGGTGACCAGGTCGACGCCGGAGTGGATGACTGCGAGCCGCTCTCTGGCCACATCGAGCTTTTTTCGCCCGAGATCCCCCTCCCCATACAGAACCTGTCGGTTGAGATCAGGCCAATCGACCACCCCTGAATCGACCAGGTGCAGGCGCCCCACGCCGGCCCGCACCAGGATCTGCACCATCCCGCAGCCAAGACCACCCACCCCGGCGACCAGCACCGAACTGCGACGCAGCCGCTCCAGGCGCTCCTCCCCCCACTGCAGCAAATGCCTGGTGTAACGCTCCCCCTGGCTCATCTCAACCCCCGGCCCCCGGGGGGAACAGCGCCAGCACATCTCCATCGGCCACCGGGGTGGCCAAACCTTGCAGATGATGGACATTGTGCCGATTCACCAGGATGATGGTTCCCCCATGCAGGCTCCCCTCCCC
>CAZYXS010000042.1:0-22845 GCA_964650955.1 uncultured Desulfuromonadales bacterium
CGACCCTCAATCAAACAGGAAATTGGAAAGGTCCACCGCCTCGTTGCGCTCTTCCGCCCCCCAGGCGACGGTGACGGTAACCTGGGTCACCACCGGCAAGGGGGTGTCCTCGAAACGGACCCGCCAGCGGAAGTCGCTGAAGGGCTCGGCAAAGACCCCTTCCGAGGGGTCCTTGACCAGGGTCTTGGCGGTGCTCGCCAACTCGATCTCGGTCATCTTCTCCTGCGCCAGCAGGGTGCCGCGGGTGATGCGCTGCAGCCGCTCCTGCACCGCGATGGAGCGGTTGGCCAGAGCGAGCAGGGAGGTCAGGGCCACGGCCACCACCGCCAGGGCGATCATCACTTCCAGCAAGGTGAAGCCGGCGTCGCGGCGTCGTCCGTTCATGGGCTAGCGAAACTCCCGGTAGCCGTCGAAGACCTCGGTGGTGCCGGTCAGCGGCTGGACCCGCAGGGTCAGCTGCTCCTGTTCCCCCCGGGCCAGGTGAATCACCGTCGGTTCGACCCAGCCGCTGGGGAGGATCTCGACGCTCACCTCCCCCCGGCTGGAGCTCCCCCGGCCGAAGAGGTCGACGTCGCGAAAGCGGGTGTTCCCCCGCAGGCTCTGCCGGCGGCCGCTGCCGTCCAGGGGGGTCAGGGTGCCGTCCCGCTCCAGGCGGGAGACGGCGAAACTCTGCTCGTCCAGGTAGAAGGTCAGGCGATGGGGTCGGCCGCTGAGCACCGCCTCGTTGTAGTGGTACTTGATCACCCCGGCCAGGCGGCGGGCCGAGGCCTTGAGGTCATCCTCCCCCACCCAGGGCAGCCGGGGCACCACCAGGGCCGAGAAGAGGCCGATGAGCAGCACCACCACCGCCAGCTCGATGAGGGTGAAACCTCGCTGGTCAGTCCAGTTCCCAGCTGTTGATGTCGGCATTCTTCCCTTCCCCGCCCGCTTCGCCGTCGCCGCCGTAGGAGATAATGTCGTACTCGCCGTGGATACCCGGGGAGAGGTAGACGTAGGGCTTTTCCCAGGGGTCGAGGGGGGTTTTCTTCAGGTAGCCGCCGTCGGGGAACTTGGTCGGGATGCGCCCCACCGTCGGTTTCTCCACCAGGGCGGCCAGCCCCTGCTCGGTGCTGGGGAAATAGCCGTTGTCGAGCTTGAACATCCCCAGGGCCTGCTCGATCCCCTTGATGTCGGTTTTGGCCTTGGTCACCTTGGCCTCGTCGGGCTTGTCGAGAAACCGCGGCACCACGATGGACGCGAGAATGCCGAGGATCACCACCACCACCAGGATTTCGATGAGGGTGAAGCCGCGGTTGTTGCGTAGCGGATTGGATCTGTTGCGCATCTATGGCTCCTTTGGAAAATGCTGGTTTACCCCATCCCGCTGCTGGCCTCGAAGATCGGCAACAGGATGGCCATGACGATGAAACCGACCACGCTTCCCATGATCAGGATCATCACCGGCTCGAGCAGGGAGAGCAGGCCGCTGATGGCCAGTTCCACCTGGTGTTCGAAGGTGTCGGACACCCGCAGCAGCATCCCCTCGAGTTCGCCGCTCTGCTCCCCCACCGCCGCCATCTGCGCCACCATGGGGGGAAAGACCCCGCTGCGTTTGAGGGGGCCGGCGAGCCCCTCCCCCTCGCGCACGGCAATGGCGGTGGCGTCGAGGGCCTGGCGCAGCACCCGGTTGGGGAGCAGGGTGCTGCTGATGTCGAGGGCGCTGAGCAGCGGCACGCCGCTGTGCAGCAGGGTCGCCAAGGTGCGGGTGAGGCGGGCAGTGGCAATCTGCAGGTTGAGCTTGCCGATCAACGGCGCCCGCAGCAGCAAGGCGTCGAGGCGCAGCCGGCCGGCGTCGGTGGCGACGTAGCGGCGCAGGGCGAAGAGCCCGGCTGCGGCCAGGAGCAGCAGCAGCCACCACCAGCGGCCGAGGAAATCGCTGCTGCGGATCAGCAGCAAAGTCGGCAGCGGCAGCGCCCGGTCGAGGTCCTCGAGCATCCGGGTGACCTTGGGGACGACGAAGGCGATGAGGAACATCAACACCCCGGTGCCGATGATGGCCATCAGCACCGGATAGGCCAGGGCGGCGTTGATGCGAGAGCGCATCCGGGCCTGGTCCTCCAGGAAATCGGCCAGCCGCGCCAGCACCTGGTCGAGGGTGCCGCTGCTCTCGCCCACCTGGATCATGTTGCTGTAGAGCACCGGAAAGATCCGCTCGTGGCGCCCCATGGCCTGGTGCAGGGAATCCCCCTGGATGACGTCCTCCCGCACCCGGGTCAGGGCTTTGGCGAGGCCGGCATGCTCGATCTGTTCGGCGACGCTCCCCAGGGTTTCGTCGAGGGGGAGCCCGGCGCCAAGCAGGGTGGCGAGTTGGCGGGTCGCGCCGGCCAGCTCGCCCGTCGCGACCTTGCGGCCGAGTTGCCAAGTAAAACGCGAACCTCCGGTTGCGGCGGCGCGCTCCTCCTGCAGGTCGGTGGCGAAGATGCCGGCTTCGCGCAGCTTCAACAGGGCGGTGCGGCGGCCCGCCGCCTCGGTGGTGCCGCTGACCTTTTTTCCCGCGGCGTCGAATCCGGAGTAGTCGAACAGGGGCACCCTAGACCTCCTCCTGGGTCACGCGCAGCACCTCCTCGATGGAGGTCTCCCCCGCCAAAGCCTTGGCCAGGCCGGCATCCCGCAGGGTCTGCATCCCCCGGCGCACCGCAGCGGTCTTGATGCTCGCCGAGTCCTTGTTTTGCAGCAGCAGGTCGCGCACCTGCTCGTCCACGGTGAGCAGTTCGTAGATGCCGGCGCGGCCGCGATAGCCGATGCCCATGCACTTGGGGCAGCCGCGGCCGCGGTAAAGGGTGGCGCCGGCGGGGAGGAGTTCCCGCAGCCCCATCTCCGCCACCATGTCGGCGCTGGGCTGGTAGCTCTCGCGGCAGTCGGGGCAGATGGTGCGCACCAGGCGCTGGGCGAGGATGCCGACGATGGAGGAGGCGGCCAGGAACGGCTCGATCCCCATTTCCACCAGGCGGGTCAGGGCGCCGGCGGCGTCGTTGGTGTGCAGGGTGGAGAGGACCATGTGGCCGGTGAGGGCCGACTGCACGGCGATCTCGGCGGTTTCGCCGTCGCGGATCTCGCCGACCATGATGATGTCCGGGTCCTGGCGCAGGATCGAGCGCAGGCCGGCGGCGAAGGTCAGGTGGATCTTCGGGTTGACCTGGATCTGGCCGACCCCGGCGAGCTGGTACTCGATGGGGTCCTCCACGGTGATGATGTTCTTCTCCCGGTTGTTGAGCCGGGTCAGGGCCGCGTAGAGGGTGGTGGTCTTGCCCGAGCCGGTGGGGCCGGTGACCAGGAAGATGCCGTGGCTCTTGCCGATCATCCCCGCCACCTGGCGCAGCATCCCCTGGCCCATCCCCAACTCCTCCAGGGTCAGCACGTTGCTGGTCTTGTCCAGCAGACGCAGCACCACCCGCTCGCCGAAGGCGGTGGGGAGGGTGGAGACGCGCACGTCCACGTCCTTGCCGGCGATGCGCACCCGGAAGCGGCCGTCCTGCGGCAGGCGCTTTTCGGCGATGTTGAGATTGGCCATGATCTTGAGGCGCGAGATGATGCTGGCCTGGGCCTTGTGGGGGGGGCGCAGCACTTCGTAGAGGATGCCGTCGATGCGGTAGCGCACGATCAGCTCGGTCTCGAAGGGCTCGATGTGGATGTCGCTGGCTCGCTCCTTGTAGCCCTGGGTGATCAGGCTGTTGACGAAGCGGATGATCGGCGCCTCGTCGGAGGCGTCGAGCAGGTCGGCGGGCTGGAAGGTGCTGGCCAGGCTGGCCCCGCCGCCGATCTCCTCGATGAACTCCTGGGCCTCGCCGGCCTGGTTCTCGTAGGCGCGGTTGATGGCCCGCAGGATTTCCTCGGGGGTGGCGACCACCAGTTCGATGCGGTCGCGGCTCAAGGCGGCCAGGTCGTTGACCGGCCGGGCGTCGCTGGGGTCGGCCACCGCCAGGCGCATCAGCCCCTCCCCCCGCTGCAGGGGGAAGATCTTGTAGTCCTTGGCGAAGCCGATGGGAATCCCGGCCAGCAGTTCGGCGGGCGGCTGCTCCGGGGCCAGGGCCGGCAGGAAGGGAAGGTCGAACTGGGTGGCCAGGGCCCTGGCCAGGGTTTCGGCGCTCAGCGCCTTGCCGGTAACCAACAGTTCCCCCAGGCGCAGGGGGGAGTTCTGCTGCGCCTCCAGCGCCTCGTCGCGGCGGGCGGGGGCAAGGCCGTGCTCCCGGCAAAGAATGTCGCCAAGACGGGTCCAGGTCATTGGGCGTCCTGCGGCGGCGCAGCCGGCGGCGGGAGCAGGATCGGCGCCGGGACAGGCGGCGGTTCGATGGTGATCATCTCCTTGGCCATCTCCTCCGCCGATTTGGGCCCTTCCGGCTGCGGCTGGGTCACCCGGCTCATCAGCTCGTGGCTGGTGCGGGTGACGTTGGCCAGGTCCTGGGCGTCCTTGATGATCCTCGGGGTGATGAAGACCAGCAGGTTGGTTTTTCTCTCGGTGGTGCTCTGCCGCTTGAACAGCCAGCCGAGACCGGGGATGTCGCCGAGCAGCGGCACCTTGGTTATTGTCTTCTGCTGGTTGGTGCCGATCAGGCCCCCCAGGACCACCGTCCGCCCGTTTTCCGCCAGCACCGTGTTGCGCACCAGACGCTTGGTCAGGGTCGGGCCGACCTGGTCAACATTGCCGACGCTGTTGGCGGCCAGGTCGGTGATCTCCTGCATCACGTTGAGGCGGACCAGGTTCCCCTCGGTCACCTGGGGGGTGAATTTCAGGGTCAGGGCTACGTCCTTGCGCTCCACTTGGACGCTCTGCGCATTGATGTTGGTGGTGTCGGTGAGGCGCTGGGTGATAATGGGGACGTTCTGCCCGACGATGATTTCGGCCTCTTCATTATCCGAGGTCAGCAGCCGCGGGGCGGAGAGGATGTTGATGTCCGAATCCCGTTTCGACAGGTCGATCAGGGCCGAGAGGGCCGGTACCTGGATATCCTGGCCATTGGCGCCTTTGACGGTGATGGTCTTGAACAGCCCGCCCAGCAGGATGCCTTCGATGGTCTGGGTCAACAGGCTCGGCACCTGGCCCACCGATTGCCCCGAAGCATTGGTCGGGGGGGACAGGCTGGTGAGGCCGGCGGGGCCGGTATTCAGGTTGCTGGTGCCGAAGACGGCGCTCTCATCCCCGATGCCCACCGCCCCCTGCAGGGAGGCGCCCAGGCGCTGGGTCGCGTCCATGGAGAGTTCGAGGATCAAAGCCTCGACGAAGACCTGTTTGCGCTTGATGTCGAGCTGGCTGATGATCCCCTTGATGGTGTTGAAGTCCTCCGGGGTGGCGTTGATGATCAGCGAGTTGGTCGGTTTGTCGGCAGTGATGCTCACCGGCTCGTTGGACAGGGGGGCGCCGGGGGTGGGGGCGGCGGCGACGGGTTGCCCGGTTCGGCCCAGGGTGCGACCCTGGGTCTGGGCCTTGATGCCGGTGAGGATTTCGTTGAGGGTTTTGGCCAGGGTCTCGGCGTCGGCGTTTTCGAGATAATAGACGTTGATGTTGGACCGCTCCCGGGAGGGTCGGGCGTCGAGATCGGCGACCAGGCGCTTGACCATCTGCAGGTCCTCGGGGGTGGCCATGACCACCAGGGAGTTGGTGCGCCCGAAGGGGATGATCTTGCTGGCCATGGGGGCGCCGGCCTGGGGAATGGCCGCCGAGCGGCCGCGCCGCGGCGAGGCGACCACCTGGCTGAGCACCTGGGTGGCCACCTGGGCCACCTCGTCGGCGTTGGCGTGCTGCAGGGGGATGACCTCCATGGCCTCGAGACCGCTGGGGATGTCGAGTTCACGGATGATTTTCAGCAGCCGCTCGATATTGGCGGCGCTGTCGGTGATGACCAGGGTGTTGGAGGGGGCGTAGGCCACCACGTTGCTGGTCTTGGGGACCAGGGGAGCGAGCACCGTGGTCGCCAGCAGGTTGGCGTCGATGTGGGAGAGGGGGACCAGCCGGGTGACGAACTGCTCGCCGGTGTAGACCCGGCGCTCATCGGTGGCGATGGGGAGGTTGCTCTCCTTGGCGGTGGCCAGGGGGACCACCTTGTAGACCTTGCCCGAAGGGACCACGGTGAAGCCCTTGACGTTGAGCACGGTCAGAAACAGCCTGTAGGCCTCGTCCAGGCTCATCGGCGCCGGCGAAATGATGGTCGCCTTCCCCTTGACGGTGTCGTCGTAGAGGAAGTTCTTGCCGGTCAATTCACTGACCGTCTGGATCAGGTCCGCCAGTTCGATGTCCTTGAAATCGAGGGAGACCTTGTCGCCGCCGGTCGTCGCTTCCTTTTTCACCCCCCTGGCAGGTTTCGCGCCGGTCGGGGCGACCGCAGGCGGGGTCTCGGTCTGGGGCGGGAGCGCGGGTTGGGCCTGAGCCTGGGGCGCTTCCTGTTCTTCGTCCTGGGCTCGGGCCGCCGGGGCCGGCAGGCTCAGCAGAATGGCCAGCAGCAGGCTGCAGCCTGTCATCGTCTTGGTATTCACCCGGATTGCCTCCTAGTTGACTTCATATTGGAAATTGAGCCGGTTGCCCCCGCGGGTGAGGCTGAGGGTGATGTTTTTCGCTTCGCGCAACTGCTGGAAGATCTGCAGCGCCTTTTCCGGACTGTCGAGGTCGACGCCGTTGACCTGCATCACCACGTCTCCCCGTTGGATGCCGAGGTTGGCGAGCAGGGAGCGGGGCTGGATCATGCGCACCACGAACCCTTCGGTGCGGCCGTCGACGATGTTTGGCTCCATGCGTGCCTGGCGCAGCAGCTCGTTCATGCTGGCGCGGGCCTTTTCCACCTCCTCCCGCGGCAGCAGCCAGCGGTTCTCCCCGAGGGAGCGGACCCCCTCGCCGATGGCGCCGGTGCGTTCGGCCGGGGGGGCGGCGCCTGGGGTGGGGCGACCGGGGGCGGCGCCGGCCTGGGCCTGCTCCTCGACCACCAGCAACACCTCCGCGCCGCCGGGATAGGCGATGCGCACCTGGTTGCGGCTGACTTCCACCAGTTTGCCGCCGCCAGGGAGTTCCTCTTCCAGGGCATAGACGGCGGTTTCCTGGTCGGCCTTGATCAGCGCCAGGGAACGCACCCCGGCGGCGACGGTGCCGAGCAGAGTGAGGTTGGCGCGGGGAGCGGCGGCCACCGGCTGCAGGGCCGAGCTGGCGCCCGCCAGAGTCTGGGAGCCCGGGGCGGAGGAATCGAAGATGTTGCGTTGCAGGATGATTTCGAAATCGGCCAGGGCCGGCTTGCGGGCCGCCGCAGGCGGGGCCTGGACCTGGGGGCGGGGGGCGGTCACCGGCGGACGCCAGAGGACGCCGAGGCCGCTGGCGGCCAGCAGCCCGAGGCTCAGGCCGAGCACCAGGGTCAGGGCCAGGGCGATTTCTCGGAAGTAGCGCTGGAAGGTGGAAAGCATCAGGCAACCCTGGAAAAAGACGGCGGGCGAACTGTGATTCAACTGCTAAACAATAGGCTCAAAGGGGAAAAAATGCAAGGTGTTTGGGCGCTTTGCGCCCCGGCAGGGAGTTGCGGCGGCGGATGCCTTTGTATTTTCGGCGGGCTGTGGAATAATGCCGGACACACTCCACCGAAACGAGGCTTTTATGACTCACCCCCCCCAGCGGCTCTACCTGATCGACGGCTCCAGTTACATCTACCGGGCCTATTTCGCCATCCGCCACCTCTCCAACTCCAAGGGGCAGGCCACCAACGCCGTGTTCGGCTTCACCAACATGCTGCTCAAGGTGGTGCGGGAGCATGCCCCCGACCACCTGGCGGTGGTCTTCGACGCCAAGGGGCCGACCTTCCGCAAGGAAATCTATCCCGAATACAAGGCCAACCGCGCCGCCATGCCCGAGGACCTGGTGCCGCAGATTCCCTGGATCAAGCAGCTGGTGCGGGCCTTCAACATGCCGGCGCTGGAAGTGCCGGGCTTCGAGGCCGACGACATCATCGCCACCCTGGCCAAGCGCTTCGCCGCCCAGGGGCTGGAGATCACCGTGGTCACCGGCGACAAGGACCTGATGCAGGTCGTCTCGGAGCGGGTGCGGCTGCTCGACACCATGAAGGACCAGGTCTCCGGCCTGGCCGAGGTGGCGGAGCGCTTCGGCGGCACCCCGGACAAGGTCATCGAGGTGCAGGCCCTGGCCGGCGACAGTTCGGACAACATTCCGGGGATTCCCGGGGTGGGGGAGAAGACGGCGGTCAAGCTGATCGCCGAGTTCGGCACGGTGGAGAACCTGCTGGCCAACCTCGACCAGGTCAAGGGGAAGCTGCAGGAGAAGCTGCGGGAGTTCGGCCATCGGGCGGAACTGTCGAAGAAACTGGTCACCCTGGTCGCCGATATGGACCTGGAGGTCGATTACGCCCAGTTCGCCCTCTCCGAACCCGACCGGCCGGCCCTCACGGCCTTGTTCAAGGAATTGGAGTTCCACAAACTGATCCAGGAATTCTCCAACGACGAGCGGGCCAGCGGCGCCGGCTACCGGGCGGTGCTGAAGGAGGCCGACCTGGAGGAACTGGTGGCGGCGCTGGAGCGGGCACCCCGATTCGCCTTCGACTGCGAAACCACCAGCCTCGATGCGGTGCGGGCCGATCTGGTCGGTCTCTCCTTCGCCGTGGAGGCCGGGGCGGCTTGGTACATCCCCCTGGGGCACCGCTACCTCGGAGTCCCCGAGCAGCTCGATCAGGCCCGGGTGCTGGAGCGGCTGCGGCCGATGCTGGAGGATCCAGGCAAAATCAAGATCGGACAGAACCTCAAGTACGACCTGCTGGTACTGCGCCGCGCCGGGGTGGTGGTGCAGGGGGCGGATGTCGATACCATGATCGCCTCCTACCTGGCGAACCCGGCGGCCAAGTCCCACGGCATGGATGCCCTCGCCGCCGACCTGCTCGGCTACCAGACCATCAGCTACAGCGAGGTCACCGGCAGCGGCAAGAAGCAGATCGGCTTCGAGGAGGTGGAGGTGGAGAAGGCCACCGTCTACGCCGCCGAGGACGCCGACATCACCCTGCGCCTGGCCCAGAAGCTCGAACCGATGCTGGCCGAGACGGAACAGGAGCGGCTGTTCGCCGAGGTGGAGATGCCGCTGATGCAGGTCCTCACCGCCATGGAATGGGCCGGGGTGCGCATCGACCCGGACCAGCTCGGGGCCTTCTCCCGGGAGATGGAAGGGAAGCTGCAGACCCTGGAGAAGGAAATTCACCAAATGGCGCCGCGCCCCTTCAATATCGGATCGCCCAAACAGTTGGGGGAAGTGCTGTTCGAGGAAATGCAGCTGCCCCGGGGGAAAAAGACCAAGACCGGCTGGTCCACCGACGTGGAAGTGTTGACCAACCTTGCGGAAAATCACGATATCGCCAGGAAAATCCTCGAATACCGCTCCCTGGCCAAACTCAAAAGCACCTACAGCGACGCCCTGCCGAAACTGCTCAATCCGGAGACCGGGCGCATCCACACCAGTTTCAACCAGGCGGTGACCGCCACCGGCCGGCTTTCCTCCAGCGACCCCAACCTGCAGAATATCCCCATCCGCAGCGAGGAGGGGGGGCGCATCCGCGAAGCCTTCGTCCCGGCGGAAGGGAACCGGCTGCTCTCTGCCGACTATTCCCAGGTGGAACTGCGGCTGCTGGCCCACCTCGCCGACGAGCCGCTGCTGCGGGAGGCCTTCGTGCGGGGGGAGGACATCCATGCCCGCACCGCCAGCGAAATCTTCGGGGTCTTCCCGGAGATGGTCACCGCGGAGATGCGCCGCCAGGCCAAGACCATCAACTTCGGCGTGCTCTACGGCATGGGGGCCTTCAGCCTCGGCAAGGACCTGGGCATTTCGACCAAGGAGGCCCAGGGTTTCATCGACAACTATTTCGCCCGCTATCCGGGCATCCGCGGCTTCCTCGAAAGCAAGAAGCAGGAGGCGCGGGAGCAGCAGTACGTCACCACCATCCTTGGCCGGCGTTGCGCGGTGCCGGAGATCCACAGCCCGAACGGGGCGATCCGTGCCTACGCCGAGCGCAACGCCATCAACTACCCGATCCAGGGGTCGGCCGCCGACCTGATCAAGGTGGCGATGGTGCGCATCCATCAACGGCTGCAGGCCGAGGGACTGGCTGCCCGCATGGTGCTGCAGGTGCATGACGAACTGGTGTTCGATGTGCCGCAAGGGGAACTGGAGACGGTGCGCGCCCTGGTCAAGGAGGAGATGGAGGGGGCGATCCCCCTGAGTGTGCCGTTGGTGGTGGAGATCGGCGTCGGCGCCAACTGGCGCGAGGCGCACTGATATTTCCTCGGTTGCCGTCGCCGGTCCCAAAGTTGCAAGGACGGTTGGGATTTGTCCTCCCCTCGTGAGTTGACCGAAACCGATGACGAAAGTGCGGCAAAAACTCCTGCTGGGCGCTTTTTTCCTGCTTATGCTTGCGGCGGGCCTGCTGCTGTGGCAGCGGGAGCGGTTGCTGCAGCAGGTGGTGCGCCCGGTGCTGGTGCAGGGGATGGCGACTGCGACCGGCGGGGAAGCGGGCCTGGAGCGGTTGGAGCTGGGTTGGGGCCGACTGGTTCTGGCGGGGCTGCACCTGGAGCGGCCGAGGAAACTGACCTTTGACCTGGAACGGGGGGAGGCGACCTGGACCTTCGCCTCGCTGCTGAAGCGCCGCCTGGTGACCCTCGACCTGGTCAGGCCCCGCCTGCAGCTGCAACGGACGGAAACAACCACCGAACCCGCAACCCTGCCGCCCGGCAGCGGTTTTCCCTTCGACTATCTGAAGATCACCCAGGGGCAACTCTCCCTCCCGATGGGCCCGGGGCGGCTGGAGCTGGATGGGCTCGACCTGGAACTGGCCGACGGCGCCCCGCCGAGCCTGCAGCTGCAGGCCAAGGCCGGGCCCGAGGCGGTCCCTCTGGAGCTGGCCGGCACCCTGGCCTGGAACCAGGGGTTCGAGCTGAACCTGGAGCGCCTGGCCTGGGACGGCGCCGAGCGCCTCGCCGTGCCGCTGAGCCTGACCCTGGAGCGGGACTGGCGCTGGCGGGGGGAGGGGGCACTGCAGGTCGAGGCCCTGGATGGGCCGACGGTGGCGCGCTGGCTGCGGGCCCTGGGGGGCGAGGAGATCTGGCCCGCCGAGCTGGCCCTGGAGCTGCAGGGGCTGCGCCTGGAAGCCAATGCGACGCCGGAGCAGTTCTCCTCCCGGTTGAACCTGGCCGCCGGTTCGGTCAGCGGCCCCGCCTGGACCCTGCCGGTGCAGGGTTTGGAAATGCATCTCGGCGGGACTCCCGACGACTGGCAGGGGGAGCTGACCGGCCAACTGGCGGGGCGCATGCCCCTGCAGCTCGAGGCCGAGGGGAAGGATGGCGGGCTGGAGCTGCGCGGCCGCCTGGAACACCTGGGAGGCCGCCCCGGGGCCGGGGCGACGGCGCGGGCCAACGCCGCCCGGGGCAGCGCGGGGGGATGGTCGGGCGAGCTGCGCCTCGACCGGCTGCGTCGCGACGAACTGGAGGGGGTGGCCCGGGCCCTGGCGGTGGCTGCGGCCCTGCCGCAGGGGCTGGATTTCGACCTGCAGGACCCCCGCCTGACCTGGTCCCGCGGCGAGACCGGGGAGGACCTGCTGGAACTGGGGGTCCCCACCGCCCAGGTGCGGGGAAATGGCTGGCGCTTGCCCCTCGCCGGGGTGGTTTTGAACGCCCGCCGTGGCGAGACCGCCTGGGCCGGAGAAGGAACCCTGCGCCTGGCCGGGGCGGCGGCCAAGCTGGCCGGAACCTACGGCGAGGGGGCGGGGCAGGGGAGCCTCAACCTGGTGAGCCTGCGGGCCGAGCCTTGGCTGCGGGAACTCGGACTCGGGGATTGGCCCTTGGCCGGCGGGTTCGAACTGAATGCCGAGGGACAGATGGCCGCAGGGGATGCCAGTGTGGATCTGCGCCTGCGGGGTCGTCCCCAGTCGCCGCAGCGGGGCGGGGCCGTCGTCGACCTGGGCGCGGTGGAGTTGCAGGGGCGCATCCGCCAGGCGCAGGGTGCCGCGACCGCCCAAGGGTCCCTGACGGTGGGGGGGCACCCGCTGCTCAAGGCTGCCGGAACCCCCCGGCGGGTGGAACTGACCCTGCTGCCGAGCCGTTGGCAGGACCTGCAGCGGCTGCTGCCGGGGGCCGGGCAACTCGAGGATGGCCAGGGGCTGCAGGCCGAGGTGCTGCTGGAGCGCGGCGCCGCCGGCTGGCGGGCTCGGGCCAGCGGCAGCGCCGCGGCGCTGCGCAAAACCCCAGTGACGGTTGAAGGGCTGGATTGGCCGGGGAGATGCGGTTGCTGAACGGCCAACTGCAGGGCCGCCTGCAGACTCCTTACGGGCCGGTGGAGAAGTTGCAGGTGGCGGCCACCGGGGCAACGGCTGGGGAAAATTACCGGCTGCGGTTGGAAAACCTCCAGCTGGAGGGGATCGAACTGCTGGCCGCCGACGGCCAGTCCGGCCTCACCGGTGGCAAGGTGCAGGGCTCGGGCACCATCGCCGGCCGTCGGGGCGGCGGCGACCTGGAGCTCGACCTGGGACTTGGCGCGGGGGTACAGGAACTGCTGGTGGGGGCTTTCTACGGCGATTTCTCCGGCCTGCAGGCGCACCTGGCGCTGACCGGCGGGTTCGACCCGGACGCCGGCCGGTTGCGGGCCCGCCGGATCGACCTGCGGTTGGGGGAGCTGCTGCGCGCCGATCTGCAGGGGACGGTCGCGGCGGAGGCGGGGGAGTTGGCCGGCCGCGTCGAACTGCCCAGGTTGGAGGCCCTTGAGCCTCAGCTGCTGCCGGCACTGGCGGCCGCCTATCCGGCCCTGGCCGGGCTGGAATTGACCGGCGGTCTGGGTCTGGACGGGAGCGGTTTCTGGGGGGCTGAGGGGTGGCAACTGCGGGGCAGTGCCCGGCCACAGGGGCTGGGACTAAACTGGCCGGGACCGAAGCTGGAGCTCGCCGGCCTGGATGGAACCCTGCCCCTGGATCTTGGCCCCCCGGAGGCCACCTTGGGGGCCACACCAGCTGCGGGAAGCCTCTCCCTGCAGCGGCTGCAGGCCGGTCCGCTGACCCTGCCGGCAGGGACCCTGGCCTTGCGGGCGGGACGCAACCAACTGCGCTTCGACACCCCCCTGGCCTTCGGCCTGGCGGGTGGGGAGCTGCGTCTGGGCGAACTGGCCCTGGGGCGCAGCGCCACCGGGCTGGAGTTGGTCGGGCAGGTCCGCATCGGCGAGGTCGACCTGGAGCGGCTGACCGCCGAGCTCAAACTTCCCCCCATGCAGGGGCGCCTGAGCGCCAATCTCGGGACCCTCAGCTATGTCGACGAGGAGCTCAGCACGGCCGGCACCGCCGGCATCAACGTCTTTGGCGGCGGCATCCTGGTGCGCAACATCCGCCTGCAATCCCCCTTCTCCAGCTACCGGACCCTGGAGGCCGACATCGACTTCGAGGCCGTCGACCTCTTCGAGCTGACCCGTACCTTCGAGTTCGGCGAAATGAACGGCATCGCCGACGGCCATATCCACGGCCTGCGGCTGTTCGGCGCCACCCCGTCGGCCTTCGAGGCCTCCTTCGCCACCCGCTTCGAGGGGCGGCGCAACATCAGCGTCAAGGCCTTGAAGAATCTCTCCATCCTCAGCCAGGGGGGGCTGCAGGCGGCCCTCTCCCGCGGCATCTACCGCTTCATCGACTTCTATCGCTACCGGCGCATCGGCTTCGACTGTTTTCTGGAGAACGATCTGTTCTATTTGCGCGGTACCGCCCGCGAGGGGTCGGATCGCTACCTGATTCACGGCGGGCTGTGGCCGCCGAAGATCGACATTGTCGCTCCGAGCCGCACCATCTCCTTCAAGGAAATGGTCAAACGCCTCGGCCGTCTCGACCGCGGGGCGGGCAAATAATCCCTCTGCTGCATCCCTGGCCGGAACCTGCTAGAATGAAGAACCGAATTGACCCATAAACCACCGGAGGATCTCCATGAAACGACTGCTTCGCACCCTGGCGGCCCTGACCGCGCTGCTGGTCGCCGCCTGCGTCACCATCAACATCTATTTTCCCGCCGAGGAGATGAAGGGGGCCGCCGACAAGATCGTCAACGAGGTCTGGGGGGACAAGATCGAAAAACAGCAGCAACAACCGGCGCCGGCGCCGAAGAACCCCGGCAGCGGATTTCTGAACCTGGTGGGGCCCGCCACCGCCCACGCCGCGCAGGACATCAACGTCAGCACCCCCGAGATCCGTGCCCTGAAGGAGTCGATCAAGCAGCGGGCCGGATCGCTGATCCCCTACCTGGCCGGTGGGCAGGTCGGTATCGGCGCCGACGGCCTGCTCAAGCTGCGCACCAGCGAAGGGCTCGATCTCAAGGGGCGGGGGGAAATCAACCGTTTGCTGGCCGCCGAAAACGCCGATCGCCAGCGCCTCTATCAGGAGATCGCCCGGGCCAACGGCTTCCCGGATCAGGTGGCCGAAGTGCAGGCCATCTTCGCCGAGTCCTGGCGGGAGCAGGCCGGCGCCGGCTGGTACCTGGAAGGCAAGGACGGCAGCTGGAAGCAGAAATAGCCCGCAGCAAACAGACGGGGTGGAGCCAGGCGGCGGAGAAGGGCGACCTTCGCCGCCGTTGCTTTGTGGTGCGGATATTGCAGTTTCGGTCGCTTTTCCTCCTTCCCCCATGTCCCGGGGGAGGTGGTGTCGAATCCTTGACAATGACCGTGCCCTTGACCGGGCGGCCCCATGCCGGCGGCCGCCGCTTTTCCCAGGAGACCTGCATGAAGATCAGCCACTACATGACCCCCAAGGTGATCACCGCCCACCCCGAAGACGGCATCCGCAAGACCTTCTTCCTGATGCGGGAGAACCGCATCCGGCACATCCCCGTTCTCGACGACCAGCGCCGCCTGGTGGGCATCCTCAGCGACCGGGACCTGCGCCGCCCCGAGTGGGTGGACGAAGACCTCGACATCTCCCACATCTACAACCTCGACGACAACCTGGTGGTGAAGGACCTGATGACCACCGACGTGCAGGTGGTCTACACCTACGACAGCATCCGCAAGGCCAACCGCGCCTTCATCGAACACCGCTTCGGGGCCCTGCCGGTGCTCAACAAGGAAGAGGAACTGGTCGGCATGCTCAGCGCCGTGGACGTGCTGCGGGCCTTCGAAGACTACATGGTGGAGCGTCCCCTCAGGTAGCCGACAACTCTCCTCGCCAGAAAAAACCTCCGTCGCCCGATTCGGCACGGAGGTTTTTTTGCGTTTTTGACCCACATCATGTTTTGCCCGCCGCCAGGGGGGTATGCTGGCCTCACCCTGACGGAAGGAGCGAACCCCATGGAACTGAAAAACGGACTCGGCCAGCAACCCATCAACCAGGTCATCGCCGCCCACCCGGTCATCGGCGAGATCCTGCAGCGCCATGACATCGGCTGCGTCACCTGCGGCGTCGGCATCTGCCTGCTCAAGGACGTGGTCTCCATCCATGCCCTGGGGGATGCGGCAGAACAACAGATCGAAGCGGACATCAACGCCTATCTCGATAGCCAATCCTGACCCTTCATCCAACAAAAAGGAGTTCCAACATGAAAGATCTCGCCTGCGGTTGCCCCGGTTCCATGGTGCGGAGCATTGAAAAGAAAGCCAGCGACAACGCCGCCAGCGGCCGCATCGAGTCGGAGCTGCGCCAGTGGCCGACCCAGCTGCACCTGGTGCCGCCGAGGGCCCCCTGGCTGCAGAACGCCCACCTGCTCATCGCCGCCGACTGCGCCCCCTTCGCCTACGCCGAGTACCACCGGGATTTCATCAAGGGGCGCACTTTGGTCAACGCCTGCCCGAAGCTGGACGACACCAGCAACTACGTGCAGAAGCTGACCGCCATTCTGCAGCACAACGACATCCAGTCGGTCACCGTGACGATCATGGAAGTCCCCTGCTGCCGCGGCCTCGGCATGATGGCCCAGCAGGCGGTGGCCGCCAGCGGCAAGGAGATTCCCGTCGAGATCGCCGTGCTCGGCATCGACGGCACGCGGAGGAGCTGATGAAAACCGACATTACCCAGGTCATGGTCGAGGAGCACAAGCTGATCCTGCGGATGATTGCCCTGGTCGAGCGCAACACCGCGTTGATGGACGCGGGCAAGTTCCGCGACTGGCAGTTTTTTCTGGACGCCGTCGATTTCATTCGCAATTTCGCCGACCGCTATCATCACGCCAAAGAGGAAGACGTGCTGTTCAGCGCCCTGGTGGCCAACGGCATGCCCGAGCAGAATTCGCCGGTGGCGGCGATGCTGATGGCCCACGATCAGGGGCGGGCCTTCGTGCGCGGCATGGAAGAGGGGGCGCAGAAGGCCTTCGACGGCGAGCCCGGGCAGATTGGGCGGATCGCGGAAAACGCTCGAGGCTATGCGGCTCTGCTGCGGGACCACATCGACAAGGAGGACAACATCCTCTATCCCCTGGCCGAGCGGGTGCTCCCCGAGGCGCCGCGCCCGGCCATGGTCGCAGCCTACGCCAAGGCCGACGCCGCCGCGGCCGGGCTGGCGCAGCGCTATCAGGCGCTGGTGGAGCGCTACGAGGCACAAATTTAGCACCGATACCAATTGAAGCCAGGTGCTGCGCCAGTCTCCGTTCTCCGGGGACTGGCGTTGTCCTTTTCTGGTCCCTGTCAGTGCGTTGACAGTGCCGGGGGGGCGGTGGTAAGGTACGAGGCTTGCCTTGGCAATCCCGCCGCACCGAAGGAGTCTGCATGGATCAAAAACTCCAGATACTTCTGGACACGGTGAAGAAACTGATCCGCCGCGGCGCCTTCCCCAATCTCTCCAAGGTGGTCGCCAAGTCCCATCCGGCGGACGTCGCCCACCTGTTCCGCTATCTCGACCTCAAAGAACAGCGCATCCTGTTCAACCTTATCGAGGATATCGAGACGGCCGCCTACGTCCTCTCCGAGATCGACCACAGCGCCGGCGCCCAGCTGCTGGAGCAGATCGAGAAGGAGCGCATCACCGAAGTGCTGCAGGAGATGCCCTACGACGACGCCGTCGACATCATCCGCAACATGCCGGAGGAACTGGCCGAGGAGATCCTCAGCAGCATGCAGGACGAGTGCTCCGAGGAGATCGAGCAGCTCCTCGCCTACGAGGAGGAGACCGCCGGCGGCATCATGGCCACGGAGATCTTCTCCCTCCCCGAGCGCTTCACCGTGCGCCAGGCCATCGAGGCGCTGCAGCAGGCCGAGGACGTGGAGATGGTCTTCTATCTCTACGTCACCGACGAGCACGGCCACCTGGTCGGGGTGCTTTCGCTGCGTCAGCTGCTCACGGTGCCCCCCAACACCCTGCTGAAAAACATCATGACCCGCGACGTTATCAGCGTCCGCACCGACATGGACCAGGAGGAGGTGGCGCAGCTCGTCGCCAAGTACAACATCCTGGCCATCCCCGTCGTCGACGAGGGGAACAAGCTGATGGGCATCATCACCGTCGACGACGTCATCGACGTCATGCGCCAGGAGGCCACCGAGGACATCTTCAAAATGGCCGGCGCCAGCGAGGAGGAACTGCTCTACGGCTACAAGTCCTTCAAGATCGCCCGCCTGCGCCTCCCCTGGCTGATCACCAACCTCTTCGGCGGAGTCATCACCGGCTACCTGATGTGGCTGTTCAAGGCGACCCTGGAGCAGATCATCGCCCTGATCTCCTTCATCCCGGTCATCACCGGCATGGGGGGGAACGTCGGCGGCCAGTCGGCCACCATCGTGGTGCGCGGCTTCGCCACCGGGCGCATCGATTCCTCCTCCCTGCGCCAGGTTTTCTTCAAGGAGCTGCGCGTCGGCATGATCATGGGGGCGGTGTGCGGCCTCACCGTCGGCCTGGTGGCCTTCGGCTGGCACCACAATCCCTTTCTCGGGGTGGTGGTGGGGCTGGCCATGGTGACGGCCATGACCGTGGCCGCCAGTATGGGGGTGCTGGCGCCGACCTTCTTCAAGCGCATCGGTGTCGATCCGGCCATCGCCTCCAGCCCCTTCGTCCAGACTGCCAACGACATCACCGGCATCCTGATCTACTTCGGCACCGCCACGGTCTTCCTGAGTTATCTGCGCTGATCTCGCCACAGGCGCCTTGGGTATAACGGCACCGCAATGATTTTTTCGATGTCGAAGGAGCACGCGATGAACGCTCGCATAACCTTGCAAGTCCCTCGAATTGAAGAACTGACGGTCAAAAACTATCGGGCGCTTCGCGACTTGCAGCTCAAGAAGCTGACGCCCCTTACCGTCTTCCTTGGTCCGAACGGGAGCGGCAAATCGACCATCTTCGACGTCTTTGCCTTCCTCTCCGAGTGCTTTTCGGTCGGGCTGCGCAAGGCATGGGACAAGCGGGGGCGGTTCAAGGAACTGCGCAGCCGGGGGGCCGACGGGCCGATTGTCTTCGAGCTGAAATACAAGGAGTCAAAGAAATCTCCGATCATCACCTATCACCTGGCGATCGACGAAGGCGCCAAAGGGCCTTACGTTGCGGAGGAATGGCTGCAATGGCGACGAGGGACCAAAGGCAAGCCATTTCGGTTTCTCGATTTCAAGCGCGGCAAGGGCCAGGTCGTTACCGGCGAGATGCCGGATGAGCATGACCAGAGGATGGAGGAAGAACTCGATTCGCCCGATATGCTGGCGGTCAACACGCTGGGCCAGTTTGCCAAGCACCCGCGGGTCAGCGCCCTGCGCCGGTTCATCACCGGCTGGTATCTGTCGTACCTCTCCGCCGACAGCACGCGCACCACTCCCGAATCGGGCGCCCAGGAGCGCTTGACGCCTTCGGGGGATAACCTTCCTAACGTTATCCAATACCTCAAGGAGCAGCACGAAGAGAGACTGAACCAGATTCTCGCCACTTTGTCCCAGCGCATTCCCCGGCTGGAGAAGGTCGAAGCCGAGGTTCTGCAGGACAACAGGCTGTTGCTGCAGATCAAGGATGCCCCGTTCGAGCGGCCGATTTTGTCCAAGTTCGCTTCCGACGGCACCCTCAAGATGCTGGCCTATCTGACGGTCTTGTACGATCCCGAGCCGCCGCAACTGATCGGTATCGAAGAGCCGGAGAACTATCTCCATCCCCGCCTCTTGCCCGAACTGGCCGAGGAATGCCGCGAGGCGGCCGCCCATGCGCAGCTCATGGTCACGACTCATTCCCCCTTCTTTGTTAACGGGCTCAGACCGGAGGAGCTGTGGGTTTTGAGCCGCGACGACAAGGGCTACACGAAAGCCAAAAAGGCTGCGGACATGCGGGGCGTCAAGGAGTTCATGGTCGCCGGGGCCCAACTCGGGCATCTTTGGATGGAGGGGCATTTCGAATTCGGCGATCCGTTGGCGGGGAGTCGGGGATAGGAGGGGGGATGCACATCGAATTTCTCGTGGAGGAGCCGTCCGCCGAAACGGCTCTTTACAATCTGGTGCCCCGGATCGTCGGCCCTGAAGTTCCTTTCAAAGTCCATTCCTATCAGGGCAAATCTGACCTGCTCACCAAACTTCCCGGCCGGTTGCGGGGCTACTGCGGTTGGCTGCCGGAAGACTGGCGGATCGTGGTGCTGCTGGATGCCGACCGCGCCGATTGCCGGGTCTTGAAAGGGCAGCTTGAGGAGACGGCCGCACAGGCTGGTCTGGTCACCAGGACGGTTGCCGGTAGCCCCCGGTTTCAGGTTCTCAACCGTTTAGCCATCGAGGAGTTGGAGGCGTGGTTCCTGGGCGATGTCGAAGCGCTTCGTTCCGCCTATCCCGGCGTCAACAGGAATCTAGCAGCACAGGAAAAATTTCGCGATCCCGATGCTATTGCCGGCGGCACTTGGGAGGCGCTGGAGAAGGTGCTGCAGAAGGCCGGACATTTCAAGGGCGGCCTTGGCAAGGTGACGGCGGCCAGAGAGATTTCCAGGTTCATGGAGCCAGAGCGCAACCGCTCAAGAAGTTTTCAGATCTTCCGGCAGGGTTTGTTGGAGATGGTTGTTTGAAGAGTCATTGTCGATATGCCGAGGATTATCATGGCCTTGTCAGAATTTGAAAAGAAGAGAGTCGAAAAGTTGTTGATCGCCTATTGCGAGAACAAAATCCCGCCCGACCTCCGCGACCGGATTCGGATCGAATTCACCATTCGCGGCAGCGAGGTGAGCCTCCTCGAGAGCCGTCCGCACTGGCAGGGCGGCGGCGAGTGGATCGCCATGAAGGTGGCCCGCTTCAAGAAGGATCCGAAGACAGAAACCTGGCAGCTCTACTGGGCCGACCGCAACAGCAAATGGCGTCCCTACCCGCCGCTGCCCTATCATCGCGACATCGAGAAACTGCTGCAAGCGGTGGAGAAGAACGAAACCGGGGCGTTCTGGGGGTGAGATATCTCGAAGCGAAGGACCCGCTTCGATTTTTCAGCTTGCCTTTGTTCTCAAAAAAGCTACAATTGTAGCAATTGTGAGAACAAGGGCGCGGAGTGTTTCATGGCCCAGGCCAAACCGGCTGACATTCTCTTCGGCAGCTACCGGCGCCAGACGCTGGCATTGTTGCTGCTGCGCCCTGAAGAGCGCTTTCACGTGCGGGAGATCGCCCGGCTCACCGGTATCCCGGCGGGTTCACTGCATCGGGAACTGAAGCTGCTGGCCGAGGCCGAACTGCTGATGCGCCAGTGCGTGGGCCGGCAGGTCTATTATCAGGCCAACCGGCAGAGCCCGATTTTTGCGGAGTTGGCGGGGATCTTCCGCAAGACGGCGGGCCTGGCAGATGTGCTCCGGGCCGCGCTTCTGCCTCTGGCGAAGGAGGTGGAACTGGCCTTCGTTTTTGGCTCGATGGCACAGGGAGCAGAGCGTAGCGGCAGCGATGTCGATCTGTTCGTGCTGGGGAATGTCTCCTTCACCGCTGTCGTCGCGGCGCTGGCGGATGTTCATGAGCTGCTTGGGCGTGAAATCAATCCGGTGATCATGACCTGCGAGGATTTTGCCAGGAAATATGGGGCCGACCCATTTTTACAACGGGTGGTGAAGGAGCCGAAAGTCTTTGTGATGGGAGGGGCCGATGACCTTGCAAGATTTGTTGCAGACTGGGCAACTCAAAGAGCATGAGGCCACCCGGGAGGAGATCGGCACCCTGCTCCAGGCCGTGCGGCGAAATCTGGCCGATGCGCAGGTGACTGCAGTCAGTTTGGAAACGCGCTTCGATGCCGCCTACAAGGCTGTCATGCAACTCTCCCTGGCGGCGCTTATGGCCAACGGCTATCGGCCAGGAAGCGGGAGCGGGCATCACATGACCATGATTCAGTCGCTGCCTAAGTCGATCGGATTGGCCAGCGACCGGGTGATCGTCCTGGACGCTCTGCGCCGCAAACGCAATGCAGCCGATTACATAGGGGGCTACGTGGAGCAATCCGCCACTGATACCTGCATTGCAGAAGCTAAGGCTCTGCTCAGGGATATCCAGTCCTGGCTGGGCAAGCATCGACCCGATCTGCTCTGAGCCGCTTTCTCCTGTCCGGTGAAATTCAGCCGCCTTTCTCGGGTTGGCTGGTCGCGCAAACCTCATAGAAGGTCACAAACATGCAGCCCCAGGTCAGTGACGCCATCGTGCTGCGGCATCTTGATTACGGCGAATCCGACCGCATCGTCAGCCTGCTGACCCGCGAGCACGGCCGGCTCAAGGGGTTTGCCCGGGGCGCCCGCAAAAGCCGCAAGCGTTTCGGCCCGGCCCTCGAGCCCTTCGCGAGGGTGCGGCTGCACTGGAGCCGCCCGGCCTCGGGGGATCTGGCCAGCCTGCGGGAGGCGGAACTGGTCGACCTGCGGGAGGGGCTGCGGCGCAACCTGGAGGGGTTCGCCCTGGCCGCCTATGGCTGCGAGCTGCTGGAAGAACTGCTCGGCCCCGAGCATGGGGGGGCCGCCGCCTTCGACCTGCTCGAGGCCTTTCTCATCCACCTGTGCGCCGGCGGCCCGGTACGGGATACGCGGCTGCTGTTCGAGCTGCGGCTGCTCAACCTGGCCGGCTATATTCCCCATCTGCTGCACTGCTCCGACTGCGGCGGGCCGTTGCCCGGGCCGGAGGTCGATTTTTCCGCCGAGCGGGGCGGCAGCCTCTGCCCCCAATGCAGCGCCGGCGCCGGTCCCGTGCGGGTCGACCTGCTGACCCTGGGCACCCTGGCCCGCTGCCTGCGGGCGCCCATCGAACAGTTTGCGGGGGTGCGCTTCGGCGCCACCACCCTCGCCCAGGGGGAGGCGCTGCTGGGGGCGGCGATGCAGCCGCACCTGCTGCGCCCCCTGAAATCCCTCCCCTTTCTGGAACAGTTGCTGGGGTCCTGAGAATTGCGCGATTCCAGCTTGACAGGCCCCCGTAGCGGGGGATAAAATTTAGCCCTTTTAACCAGTTGCACCTTTATTTCACCCCCGCGAAACCCGCCGGGGTTATGCATGTCCACCGGGAGGCCTCGTGACATTTCAAGACCTGATCCTGTCCCTGCAGAACTATTGGGCCAAACAAGGCTGCATCATCCAGCAGCCCTACGACGTGGAAAAGGGGGCCGGCACCTTCAACCCCGCCACCTTCCTGCGGGTGCTGGGGCCCGAGCCCTGGAACGTCGCCTACGTCGAACCCTCCCGCCGCCCAACCGACGGCCGCTACGGCGAGAATCCCAACCGCCTGCAGCACTACTACCAGTTCCAGGTGATCATGAAGCCGTCGCCGCAGAACATCCTCGAACTCTACCTCGATTCCCTGCGCAGCTTCGGCATCGACCCGAAGAAGCACGACATCCGCTTCGTCGAGGACGACTGGGAGTCGCCGACCCTCGGCGCCTGGGGCCTGGGCTGGGAGGTCTGGCTCGACGGCATGGAGATCACCCAGTTCACCTACTTCCAGCAGGCCGGCGG
>CAZYXS010000043.1:0-22744 GCA_964650955.1 uncultured Desulfuromonadales bacterium
GGCTTTCAGCGGCTACAGCAAGCAGCGCCGGGAACTGTTGCGGGCCGGCATCGAAATCTACGAATTCAAGCCCAACCCACGTATCCAGAAAGAGCTGATCGAACGCTACGCCCGGCTGGAAAAGGCCGCGCCGATTTTCGCCATCCACGCCAAGACCCTGATCATCGACGGCGAACAGCTCTACATCGGCACCTTCAACCTCGACCCCCGCTCGGCCCACCTCAATACCGAAGTCGGGGTGATCATCGCCAATCCGCAACTGGCCGGGCAGGTAGAAGCCCAGATCGAGCGGGAGATGCACCCCGACAACAGCTGGAACGCCGCCACCGACCACCCCGACCGTTTCGCCCCGCTGTGGAAACGGCTGAAGCTGCAGGGAATCAAGCTGCTGCCGCTGGACAATATCCTCTGACCGGCAATTTATGCCTATCGGGTATGCAAAAAATGAGCGCCAACCTGGAAAGGGATAGGCGCTCTTTTTGTTTTGCCGTGTAAATTCTGCCGCTTAGGTCTTGGCTCCAAGGCGGGTGGCGGCTGGCATGGGCGCTGCAAAAGCTTCGAATGTCAACCCGTCCCCAGGAGGTTCTCGCCCATGTCCCGATCTGCAGTTCTCCCTTCCGCGCCCTGCCTCGCCACCGCCGGCATCGAGCGTCGCCAGGTTCTCGACATGCATTGCCATGTGGCCGGCATCGGCGCCGGCGGCAGCGGCGCCTTCATCTCCGAGCGGCTGCGGCGCAGCTGGAAATACCGGGTCTATCTGCGGGCCTTCGGTGTCAGCGAAGCCGACCTGCAGGGGCAGGGGGACGCCCTGGTGGTGGAGCGGATCGCCCAGCGCCTGGCGGCCTCCAGTCAGGTGGAAGCGGCGGTGGTGCTGGCGCTGGACGGGGTAATCGATGCCGCCGGCGAACTCGACCGCCGGCGTACCGAGACCTATATTCCCAACGACTTCCTGGCCCGGGAAGCGGCCCGGTATCCCAATCTCTATTTCGGCGCCAGCGTCAACCCCTGGCGCCGGGACGCCCTGGCCCGCCTGGAGCAGGTCAAGGCCGACGGCGCCCTGCTGGTCAAGTGGCTGCCGGCGATCCAGCACATCGACCCGGCCGACCCGGCCCTGACTCCTTTCTACCGCAAGCTGGTCGAGCTCGACCTGCCGCTGCTGACCCATGCCGGCCACGAGCGTTCCTTCACCGCCGCCTCCAACCACCTGGGGGACCCCTGCCGGCTGCACCTGCCGCTGCGCCTGGGGGTGCGGGTGATCGTCGCCCACGCCGCCACCAGCGGCCGCAACGAGGGGGAAGACAACCTGCGGCGGCTGGTGCCGATGTTCGCTGCCTACCCCAACCTGTATGCGGACATCTCCTCCCTGACCCAGGCCAACAAGCTGCGCTTCCTGCCCCGGGTGCTGGCGGCGGGCATCGACCCGGCGCGGCTGCTCTACGGCACCGACTTCCCCCTGATCGGCACCGGCCTGACCTCCCCCCTCTTCGCGACCCACGGCGTCTTTCGCCAGGACAACCCCCTCTTCTCGGCCCTGCGCCTGCCCCCGAGGCAGACCCTCTCCCTCGTCGGCATCGCCAACCCCTGGGACCAGGACGTGCGGCTGAAACTGGCCCACGGGGTGCCCCCGGCCATCTTCACCAACGCCCGTCAACTTCTGCTTGAAGCTGTGAGGACCTCATGACCGCCACCGGGACCGGTCTGCCGAAATCCTTCACCTGGCTCAACCTGACGCAGTTTTTCGGCGCCCTCAACGACAACCTGCTCAAGCTGCTGATCATCTTCTTCCTCATCGGCCTGCAGGGCCCCGACCAGGCGACCGCCATAGCCGCCAAGGCCGGGGCGGTGTTCGTCATCCCCTTCCTGCTCTTCGCCCCCCTGGCGGGGGCCCTGGCCGACCGGCTGAGCAAGAGCCGCATCATCCTGGCCATGAAGGGGGCGGAACTGCTCATCGCCCTCGGCGCGGTGGCCGCCTTCGCTCTGGGCAGCCCGGCGGGGCTGTACGGGACCCTGTTCCTGATGGCGGCGCAGAGCACCCTGTTCGGCCCGGCCAAGTACGGCGTGGTGCCGGAACTGGTGGAGCGCCGCCAGCTCTCCCGGGCCAACAGCCTGCTCGAGACCCTGACCTACCTGGCGATCATCTTCGGCTCGGCCCTGGCGCCGCTGCTGGTGCAGGCCACCGGCTCCAATTACCGGCTGGCGGCCGGTATCTGTATTCTGGTGGCCCTGGCCGGCCTGGGCGCCGGGCGCAAGATCGGCCCGACCCCGGCGGCCGCTCCGGGCGATGCCGGTGCCACCCCGGTGCGGCAGCAGCTGCGGGAAACCTTCGGCGAGCTGCGCCGGGACGGCTATTTGCTGCTGGCGATCCTCGGCTCGGCCTATTTCATGTTCTTCGGCGCCTTCGTCCAGATCAACCTGATCCCCCTGGGGATGCAGGAGCTGGGCTTGACCCAGGAGCAGAGCGGCTACCTGTTCCTGGTTTCGGCCCTCGGCATCGGCGCCGGCTCGCTGCTGGCCGGGCGGCTGTCGGGGCGCAACGTGGAGTTCGGCGTCGTCCCCATCGGCGCCTTCGGCCTGGCGGTCAGCGCCAGCGGTTGCTACTGGCTGGCGGGGCACCTGGTTCCCCTGCTGGGGATGATCTTCCTGCTCGGCCTGAGCGCCGGCCTGTTTCTGGTGCCGCTGCACGCCTTCGTGCAGTTCCGTGCGCCGCGGGAGCGGCTGGGGCGGATCCTGGCGGCGGGCAGCTTCCTGAGCTGGTGCGGGGTGCTGCTGGCCTCGGCGGCGGCCTGGCTGCTGAGCGGCCCCCTGGGGCTGTCGGCGGTGCAGTCGCTGCTGATTCTCGGCCTGCTCACCGTCGGCCTGAGCCTGGTGACCCTGTGGATCCTCCCCGACTTCCTGCTGCGCTTCATCGCCCTGGTGGTGATGAAGCTCGGCTATCGCATCCAGGTCAGCGGCGAGGAGCACGTCCCCACCGAAGGGGCGGCGCTGCTGGTGGCCAACCACGTCACCTGGGTCGATGCCCTGCTGCTGCTCGCCACCCAGCAGCGCCGCATCCGTTTCATCATGCATGGCGACGTCTTCAAGGTCCGGCTGCTGCAGCCCCTGTTCCGGCTGATGCAGGTCATCCCCGTCTATCCCCGGGGGAGCCGGGAGCAGCGTGCCGAGTTCCTGCGGGCCTCCCGCCAGGCTCTGGACGATGGTTACCTGGTCTGCATCTTCGCCGAGGGGATGATCACCCGCACCGGCATGCTGCAGCCCTTCAAGACCGGCCTGGAGGCGATCGTCAAGGAGACCGGCCACCCGATCATCCCGGTCTACATCGGCGGCGCCTGGGGGAGCCTGTTCAGCTACGTGCACGGCCGGCTCTGGACCCGCCTGCCGGCCAGTTTCCCCTATCCGATCTCGGTGGCCTTCGGCGCCCCCATGCCCGCCAGCTCCAAGGCCGCCGAGGTGCAGCAGGCGGTGGCGGAGCTGGCCTGCGACTCCTTCCAGCGGCAACTGCCCAAGCGCACCTCCCTGGCCGCCGAGTTCGTCCGCAGCGCCCGGGGCAACTGGCGCCGCCGGGCGCTGGCCGACGGCAGCGGCCGCTCCCTCAGCTATGGCGAGACCCTGACCGGAGCCCTGGCGCTGGCGGGACAGTTGCGCAGCCGTCTCGACGGCCAGCCCAAGGTTGGCGTGCTGCTGCCCCCTTCGGTCGGCGGGGCCCTGGCCAACCTGGCGCTGCCGTTGCTGGGGCGGGTGCCGGTCAACCTCAACTACACCGCGGCGGCCCCGGCGGTCGGCTCGGCCATCGCCCAGTGCGGCCTGAGCGCGGTGATCACCAGCAAGGCCTTTTTGGCCAAACTGCCGCAACTCCCCCTGCCGGCCCAGGTCCTCTACCTGGAGGAGCTGTTGCCGGCACTCGACCGGGGCGCCAAGCTGCGGGCCTGGCTCAAGGCCCGGCTGCTCCCCTTGCCGCTGCTGCTGCCCGGGCCCCGGTGCCAGGGGGGCGAGCTGGCCACGGTCATCTTCTCCTCGGGGAGCACCGGCGAGCCCAAGGGGGTGCTGCTGAGCCAGCACAACATCCTGTCCAACCTCGAGGCGATCCGCATGGTGGCGGCGACCAGCCCGCAGGACGATGTCTGCAGCGCGCTCCCCTTCTTCCATGCCCTGGGCTTCACCGCGACCCTCTGGCTCCCCCTGGTGAGCGGCTTTTCCGCCAGCTACCACGTCAATCCCATGGACGCGGCGGGTATCGCCGCCCTGGTGCGCAAGCAGCGCTCGACCCTGCTGCTGGCCACCCCGACCTTCCTGGCCACCTACATGCGCCGGGCCGAGGCGGAGGATTTCGCCAGCCTGCGCCTGGTGGTGACCGGCGCCGAAAAGCTCAAGAGCCAGCTGGCCGACGCCTTCGCGGAAAAATACGGGGTGCGGCCGCTGGAGGGGTACGGCGCCACCGAACTGGCTCCCCTGATCACCCTGAGCCTCCCCGACGTGACCCGGCGCACCGTCCAGCAGCGGGGGCAGCGGACCGGCAGTGTCGGCCGGCCGATTCCCGGGGTGGTGCTGCGGGTGGTCGACCCCGACAGCCTGCAGCCGCTCCCCCTGGGGGAGGAGGGGCTGATCCAGGCCAAGGGCCCCAATCAGATGCTCGGCTACCTGAACCGGCCGGAGCTGACCGCCGCGGCCATCGTCGAGGTCTGGTATCAAACCGGGGACATCGGCCGCATCGACAGCGAGGGGTTCCTGTTCATCACCGACCGCCTGGCCCGCTTCAGCAAGATCGGCGGGGAGATGGTCCCCCACATCCGGGTGGAAGAGGCGATCTGCCCGGCCCTGGGGCTGCACGGTCCGGTGCTGGCGGTGACGGCGCTCCCCGATGAGCGCAAGGGGGAGAAGCTGATGGTGGTCTACACCGAGGAGGCGGGGGAAAAGGAGGCGCTGGTGCAGGCGCTCAAGGATGCGGAGCTGCCCAACCTCTGGCGCCCGCAGTCGGAGAATTTCATCAAGGTGGATGCCTTGCCCCTGCTCGGCAGCGGCAAGCTCGATCTCGGCGGGCTGCGGAAACTGGCCGCGGCGGCCGCCGGGTAAACCAGGAAAGGAGGCTTAACCATGTGGGAGAAAAAACAGCTGTGGGTGATTCTGATCGTGCTGGCGATATTTTCCGGCTGCACCACCCGGGATGCCGCGCAACTGGGGAGCCTGATCGGGCGCTCCCTGGGAACGCCCATCGGCACCGTCGCCACGGCCATCGATGAAACCTTCCAGACCGCCGGGGATGTGGTCAAGGAAAACCCCCGCTACCAGCAGCGACAGATGCAGGCCCCGGCTCCGGCCCCGGCCGCGCCGCCGGCACCCCTCTATGCAGCTCCGGCCAATTCGGGCGATCACTACTACCGGGCCGAGGTGCTGATCAAGACCCGCGGACCGGCCCGGATCGAATCCATGCACCTGCAGCAGACCGAAGACGTCACCGCCTTCTGGAAGTGATCAGTCCTGCAGGTATTTCTTCACGGTGCGCCGGTCGAGCTGGAGCCGGCGCGCCACTTCCTCGTAGGTACCGTGGCGCTGGTGGAGCTGCCGGCAGTAGCGGCTGAGCAGTTCCTGGGCGGTCAGCTCCCCGGCGGCCAGTTGTGCCTGCCAGTCCTCGGCCGGGGCCGCCGCCGCAAAGGGGTCGCCCCCATAGCGGCCGGTCAACAGCACCCGCCGCACCGCCTGCTCCAGCTCCCGCACATTGCCGGGCCAGGGATAGTCGCCGGGCAACTCCCGCTGCAGGGAGCGGCGAATGGAGGCTACCAGGCCGTCGTCGGCGGTGCCGAGGATGCGCACCAGCAGGTGCGCCAGCAGGGCGTCGAGGGAGCCCGGATCCTCCCGCAGCTGCCGGCGCAGGGGGGGGACTTCGATGACGTCGGAACAGAGCCGGTAGAAAAAATCGTCGCGGAAATTCCCCTGGCGCCGCAGCTCCCCGAGGGAGCGGTTGGTGGCGGCGATGATGCGCCCGCGAAACGGGCGCTGCTCGTGGCTGCCCACGGGGGTGAAGGTGCGCTCCTGCAGGACCCTGAGCAGCTTGATCTGCACCGGCACCGAGACGTCGCCGATTTCGTCGAGGAAGATCGCCCCGTGGGGGACGCAACGGGAGAGCAAACCCTGGTGGTTGTCGACGGCGCCGGTAAAGGCGCCTTTTCTATGCCCGAACAGCTCCGATTCGATGAGCGATTCGGGGAACTGGGAGAGGTTGATGGAAATGAAGTTGCGGGTGAAGCTCTCGGCGAAGCGGCCGCTCTTTTCGTCGAAGGGGATGTAGCCCGAGCGGCCGATGGCCGCCGCGGCCGCCCCCTTGCCGGTCCCCGTCTCCCCCAGGATCAGGGTTGAGAAGTCCTCCATCCGGTCCCAGAGCTGCGCCTCGTAGCGTCGCGCGTCGCAGGTGAAGGTGTTGTTCCAGAGGGCGCAGCGCAGGGTGCGCATGGCGGCGCTCTGCCCCACCAGCTGGTTGATGTAGTGGAAGGCCCGGCGCAGCTGGTAGAAAAAGGCCAAATAGTGCCGCGCCTCCCCCTCCTTGAAGCCGTGCTCCCGCAGCCGGGCCAGCAGCTCCCCGGAAAAGGGGACGGCGCAGGGGGCGTCCCCCTCGGTCTGCTGCCGCTGGATCAGGTCGTCGAAGGCGCCCAGGTAGCGGTGGTAGAGGGCGAACAGCAGCCCCTTGGCCAGGCATTCCCGATCCTCCCCTCCGTACAGCGCCAGGTTGGCCTTGCCGGCGCGCCCCATCTCCCCGACCCGCTCCAGCACCGAATCGACGGCTGCCTGCATCAGCCGCTCGCGGTCGGCGCCGCTCTGCCCGGCCAGCTGCAGGTCGAGCTCGCTGCGCTCGTCGCTGAAGGGATTGCTGAAAGCCGCCTCGCTGGCCAGGTGGAAGAAGCGACGCTCCTCCGATGTCAGTCGTTCATTCGTTGTCATGCAGGAAATGTACAAGGGCTGTTCATAAAATGCCATACAGAAAATCGGAAAAATTCCGATGGTCATCCATGTCTATTAAAAAATCATGAAATTACAGCAGCTTGCGAGCATGAAAAAAGCTGGCACGGGTTCTGCGATTGGAGTTGCTCAGGTTAGACAACTCACAAGGAGGCCCGACCATGAAACCGATCCCGATCCGATTCCTCGTTCCCCTGCTCACCACCCTGCTGCTCCTGCTCTGGAGCGCCACCGGCTTTGCCGCCGGCCTGCTCAAGCCCGTCGGCGGCGGGCCGTCGTCGGCCCTGGCCATCGGCTCCCACCGGGTCGATGTCACCATCAACAACGGCTTCGTGCGCACCGAGGTCGACCAGACCTTCCGCAATCCCGGCGGGGCCCCCATCGAAGGGCTCTACACCTTCCCGCTGCCGAAACAGGCCAGCCTCTCCGAGCTCTCCCTCTGGGTGGGGGGACAGGAGATTCTCGGCGAGGTGGTGGAGAAGGAAGCGGCCCGCAAGCTCTACCAGGAGCAGCAGGCCCAGGGGAACCAGACCGCCCTGGCGGAAAAGAACGATTACCGCTCCTTCGATGTCCGCGTCGGCAGCATCCCGCCCCAGAGCGAAACCCGGGTGCGCCTGGTCTATTACCAGCCGCTGGTCATCGACCTGAACATCGGCCGCTACCAATATCCCCTGGCGGAGGGGAACGTGGACGAGGAGCGGCTGAGCTTCTGGGCGACGGACGCCCAGGTCGCCGGGCCTTTCCACTTCCGCCTGCAGCTCAAGTCGGCCTTCCCGGTCAAGGACGTGCGCCTGCCCGGCCTGGAGCAGGAGGCGGTGGTCCGCCGCGCCGGCGGCGTGGGCGAGGGGGGCGTCGGCGAAATCATCGAGGTGGTCATCGACCGGCCCGAAGGGGCGGCCCTGACCAGGGACATCGTCTTCTACTATCGCCTGGACGACAGCGTGCCGGCGCGGGTGGAACTGATCCCCTACAAGGCCGACCCGAAGAGCGAGGGGACTCTGATGCTGGTGGTGACCCCGGCCGCGGACCTCAAGCCGATCAGCGAAGGGACCGACTGGACCTTCGTGCTCGACACCTCCGGCAGCATGGGGGGGCACAAGATCGCCACCCTGGCCTCCGGCGTCAGCAAGGTGCTCGGCCAATTGCGCCCCAACGACCGTTTCCGCATCATCGGCTTCAACAACAACGCCCAGGACCTGACCGGCGGCTACGTCAACGCCAGCGCCGAGCAGGTGCAGCTCTGGATCAACCAGGTCAAGGGGATCCAGGCCGGTGGCGGCACCAACCTCTATGCCGGCCTGGAGTCGGCCTACCGGCGGCTGGACGACGACCGCACCTCCGGGGTGATCCTGGTCACCGACGGCGTCGCCAACATCGGCCCCACCGAACACCGGGCCTTTCTCAAGCTGCTGGAGAGCCACGACCTGCGCCTGTTCACTTTCGTCATCGGCAACAGCGCCAACGAGCCGCTGCTCGAGCGGCTGGCCAAGGAGTCGGGCGGCTTCGCCATGAACCTTTCGGACAGCGACGATATCGGCGGGCGGCTGCTGCAGGCCAAGGCCAAGGTGCTGCACCAGGCGCTGCACGACGTGGAGGTGAGCATCGAAGGGGAGCGGGTCAGGGAGCTTTCCCCCAAGACCCTCGGCAACCTTTATGCCGGGCAGCAGGCGGTGCTGTTCGGCCGGTACACCGGCTCCGGCGAAGTCCTGGTCCGGATCAAGGCCCGGATCTCCGGCCAGCCGGTGACCTGGACCACCACCGCCAAACTGCCCGAGGTGGCCAGGGCCAATCCCGAACTGGAGCGGCTCTGGGCCCTGTCCCGCATCGACGAGGCCATGGCGCAGATCCGGGAGGAGGGGGAATCCAAGGCGCTGCGCAGCCAGGTGGTCGATCTCGGTCTGAACTACTCCCTGGTGACCGATTACACCTCGATGCTGGTGGTCACCGACGATGTGCGGGAGCAGTCCGGCATCCAGTCCCGCAACGCCGGCCGGGTGCAGGTGGAGCGGGCGGCCCAGCAGGAGCGGGCCAATGCCCCGGTGCAGAACCACCGGGTCGACAGCGGCAGCAACGGCGGCCAGGGGGCCTTCGGCAACCGCCCCTCCCATGGCATCGGCATGGGCTCCGGCCCGGTGGGGTTGCTGGCGGTGCCGCTGATCGCCTGGCTGAACCGGCGCAAGCAGCAGAAATAGTGAATTGACCAGGACGGGCAGGGCGGCTCGGACCGCCCCGCCCGTCAGGAGGAGACCATGGACAGGACCTGGAACGCAGGGATGGACAAGGAGGCGCGGCAGCCGGCGGTCGGGATGGCCGCCATCGGTCGTTGCACCTGGGATGGTTGGCTTTGGCTGGCGGCCCTGCTGCTGGTGAATGGCGGCTTGCTGCTGGGCCGGGGGCCGGCGGCGGGCCTCGCCTTCGATCCGGGGGCGCTGGCGGCGGGCGAGTGGTGGCGGCTGCTCACCTGGCCGCTGGTGCACGTCAGCCCCTATCACCTGCTGCTCGACGGCAGCGCTTTCCTTTTGCTCTACCTGGGGCTGGAGGAGCGCCAGGCCGGGCGGAAATTGCTGCTGGTGGCGGGGAGCGTCGCCGGGGCGCTGCTGCTGCCGGTGCTGGTGGACGGGCGGCTGCGGCAGGTGGGGCTGTGCGGCCTGTCCGGGGTGGCCCACGGGCTGGCCGTGATCAGCGCCCTGGAGATGCTGCGCCACGAGGGGCAAAAGTCCCTGGGCCGGTTGTTGCTGGGGGGCTTGGCGCTGAAACTGGCCTGGGAGCTGGGCAGCGGCCGGATTCTGCTGCAGGGGCTCCACCTGGGCGAGATCGGTCTGCCCATCGTCGCCACCCACGTCGGCGGGGCGCTGGGGGGGCTGCTCGGCTACGCAGGGCTGAAAACCGCTCTCAACGCCCCTTGGCGGCGTCGTAGGCGCGGCTGAGGTCGCTGATGAGAACGACGGGGTCTTTAAGGAATTGGGGCGGCGGCTCCCCCTGCATGAAGCGGGCGGTGGCGCGGTCGACGGCGATGCGGGGATTGGCGAAGAAAATCAGCTTGAGGAAACGGCGAAAGGTGGCGAACAGCTTGCCGTCGGCCACTCCGGGGAACTGGGCGAAGGAGATGGTGTTCCCCTCGATCAGCAGCGGACGGCGGGAACTGCGGGGGAACAGCAGCAGTTTGATCTCGTCGAGATTTTCCGTGGCCTTGAAGCAGGCCAGCATGCGGATGTCGGTGAAGGGCAGGGCGGCCCAATCCTTGCGGTTGGTGCAGATCCCCTCCGGGATGGCCCCGGCATTGGCGCAGCCGTGGGCCGACAGGGTGATGTCGGCCGGACCGGGCAGAGGGTCGAGGATCACTGGCGCACGCCGTTTCGGTTGTTGCTGCTCTGCGGGGTGGGGGCGTTCCGCTTCCCCGACCGGTGGAGGGGCGATCTCAGGCGATTTCTCCGCCTGCGGAGGGGGCTCTGATGGCACGGCCGGTGCGATTTCGGCCGGGGGGGGGGCGACAGGGGAGGGCGGGGTTGTCTCCGGCACCGGTTCGACCACCGCTACCGCCGGCACGGGTTCCGGTTCTGGCATGGGGGTGGGGATAACCGTGGGTTTTTTTGGCTCATCCAGCGGCACCACCCGAATTGTGCAAATGGCGCCGGTCTGGTTGAGGGAGGTGACATATTTTTGCGCCTGGTCGTAGCTGGTGCTGCGGATGATGACGGCATCGGTCCCATGAAACAGGGCGCGAATGGCACCCGTATCGCGGTGCAGCAGTTGGGACAGGCTGGCCAGGATCTGCGGACGGCTGTACCCGGGAGCGAATTGACCGGTGAAAATGACCTGGCAGGTGGACTCGGCCATGCCGATGCCTCTCTCGCGGGGGCTGCAGGGTTGCTGGACAGGGCGGGCCGATAACCCGACTCGGCCGTACAGGTAACTCCTCACTGTAGCAAAGCTTGTGCCGAAAAAAAAACGGCCCGGGGTGTTCCGGGCCGTTCGTGTTGTGCGGTTTGGTACAGGCAGGTTTTCAGGCCTTCAGTGTCTTGATGTAGTTGAGGGTGGCGCGCCAGAAGTTGAGGTCATAGTGACTGCTCTCATAGAGCCGGGCATCGCGGATGGCAAAGCCGGCGATTTCACCGACCGCGGCGAGAAAGGCGACTTCGTCCTGACTGAAGCGGCGCAGTTCGGCGGTATAGAGGCGCAAAATGCCGATGACCCGCTGATGGGCGACGATAGGCAGGGAAAGCAACGAGGCGATCCCCTCCCTGCGCATGGCTTCCGGATACTCGATGCGCGGGTCGCGGCCGGCGTCCTCGACCAGCACGGGTACACCGTCGATGGCTTCCCGCACGCTCTTGTCGGCGTGCAGGGGGCCCTTGTCCAGATAGGTTTGGGAAAGCCCCCTGGCTGCGAGCAGTTCCAGTTCCCCGGTGGTTTCGTTGACCAATCGCAGGGCGCAGGCCTTGACCTGCATCAACGCCATGACCCGCTCGGTGATCAGGCGCATGACCTGACCCGAGTCGCGGGTAGACAATACCTCGCGGGTCAGTTCGTGCAGGGCCCGGAAATACTCCAGGCTCTTGTCCGGGCTCACCGGGTGCACCGCGAAACAGGTCAGCCGCTGAGCTTGTTCCGGCGCCCGGCGGGGTAGCGCGATGCCGAGTTCTTTCCACAGGCTGTCCAGTTCAACTCCCGCTTCCTGGATCAGGCGGGCGTTGGCGATGGCCAGGCCGCCCATCTCGGCCAGAGCCGACGCGAATTCGACCTCCTCGGCGCTGAACTCCCGCGGACCGCCGGTGAAGAGGCGCAGGACCCCGATAGGGGCGCCGAAGGCGATGACGGGGACCGAAAGGATGGCGTACAGCCCCTCGCGCCGCAGTTCCTCCCGGTATTGGACCCGGGGATCGTTGGCGGCATCGGCAATGAAGACGGTCTGGCCGCCGAGGGTTTCGGGGATGCTGCGGTCGGCCACCAGGGGGCCCTTGGCCAGGTACTCGGGGCTCAGGCCCCAGGAGGCTACCAGCTGCAGGCGGTTGTCCTTCTCGTCGATCAGGCGCAGGGTGCTCCCTTTGACCTCCAACGCGGTGGCGGCCTGTTGAACCAGTTGCTGCAGGATGTCGGGCAACGACCGGGAGGACAGGACCGCCTGGCTGGCTTCGTAGAAGATACTGAAGAATTCAAGGGTTTTTTCCCGGGACATCGGCTCTCCTGTGACATGGATGACAATGGCGGCCGCCGTGGGTGTTGGCCGGAGTAGATAGGTCAAATTATAGCGCATTTTTCCAGAACAGGGTTCTGAATTTTCTGTCATCTTGGGCAAATATGCTAGCGGACAGGGAAGCAGAACTGCGGTACAGTTATGTCAAACTTCAGTTCGCGGGGGAAAGGAGCAATCGACATGATCGTCGGCATCCTGAAAGAGATCAAAACGGCGGAAAACCGGGTCAGCATGACGCCAACCGGGGTCGAGGCGATGCTGGCAAAGGGGCACCGGGTGCTGGTGGAAGCAGGCGCCGGAGTCGGCAGCGGGTTTGCCGACGAGGCTTATCGCCAAGCCGGGGCGGAGTTGATCGGGGGCCCGGCGGAGATCTTCCGGCAGGCTGACCTGCTGATGCACGTCAAGGAACCGCAGCCCTCGGAGTACCCCCTGTTGCGTCCCGGGCAGATGCTCTTCACCTATTTCCACTTCGCCGCCTCGGAGCCCCTGACCCGGGCTATTATCGACAGCGGCGCGGTGGCCATCGCCTACGAGACCATCACCGGGCCCGGCAACAGCCTGCCGCTGCTGACCCCCATGAGCGAGGTGGCCGGGCGCATGGCGGCCCAGCAGGCGGCCAAGTATTCGGAGCGGGCGCAGGGGGGGCGGGGTATTCTGTTGGGCGGGGTGCCGGGGGTGCCACCGGCGACGGTGCTGGTGATCGGCGGTGGGGTGGTCGGTACCCATGCGGCGCAGATGGCCTGCGGCCTCGGGGCCAAGGTCTATCTGCTCGATACCAATCTCGAGCGGTTGCGCCACCTGGACGAAACCATGCCCAAGAACTGTTTTTCACTGATGTCGTCGCCGGCCACCATCCGCGATCTGGCCCGCGAGGCCGACGTGATCATCGGCGCGGTGCTGTTGCACGGGGCCAAGGCTCCGAAACTGGTGACCCGGGAGATGCTGAAAACCCTGAAACCGGGGGCGGTGCTCATCGACGTGGCCATCGACCAGGGGGGATGCTCCGAGACCTCCCGGCCGACCACCCATAAGGAGCCGACCTACGAGCTCGACGGCATCCTCCACTATTGCGTGGCCAACATGCCGGGGGCGGTGCCTCTGACCTCCACGGTGGCCCTGACCAATGCCACGCTCCCCTACGCTCTCAATCTGGCGGAGCGGGGCTGGAAGGAACTGGCCAAGGCCGAACCCGGGGTGCGGGACGGGATCAATGTGGCCCTGGGCAAGGTGACCTACCGGGGGGTGGCTGAGGCCTTCGGGCTTCCCTATACCCCGGTGAAGGAGTTGCTGCTCGATTGAGGCTGGTGGCTGGCAAAAAAGCGGCCCCGGCGGAAACCTGCGCGGTTTCTGCCGGGGCCGCGGGTGTTTGCGGGCCGGCCTGCCGTTAATCGTCGTCCCGTTTGTGCTTGCGCTTGTGCTTGTCTTTTCCCGGATGATGGATTTTGCCGCGGTAGCCGCTGTCGTGATAGACCTTGCGGTAGCTGTGATACTCCCGGTCGCGGCAGTCGTGAATGTATTTCACCTTGTGCTTGCGCAGGCCCGGCGGCAGGTGTTTGTGCTTGACCACCGTCCAGGGGCCGTCGTAGCGGGAACCGACGTACCAGATATCGTCGTCGTACAGGTAGTAGCGGCCCTCGATGTAGATCAGGTCGTAAGGGATGCCGACAGCGACGGCAAAACCGAGCTGAGCCGGATAGAGGAACACCGGCGGTTCTTCGATGATGACCGGGACCGGGCGGACCACCCGGGGTGCCGGTTGGTTGCCGATGCTCAAGTTGATGTTGAAACCGACATCGGAGGCTTGCAGGGGAGAGGCGAAGAGCAGCAGGCCTAGCAGGCCCGCACCGAGGGTGTGCCGCATGTTGAGATCCTTTCGCGGGGCGCAGCTGAAGAAATTTTCGTTCATTTGGGCCTATGCAGCGACCCTGCCAACAGGATATCGGCGGATTCTCGATTGCCAAGACCTTGAAATGATTGCGTGATGGTTGTGAAATTCAACCCGAGGATGGGAAAAATGTCTGGTTCCGGCGACTGGGGTCTCCAGCACGCGACATTTTTCGGCCAGATCGGGAAGGGCTGAAGGGCCCGGTCCGCTGGACCGGGCCGTGACGAGGGATGGACGATGGGTTTGGCCGTCGCTGTTTGGCGACAGCGGTTTGCGGCGGGGAAAGCGGTTGACAGCAGGGGCCTGCTGAGGCACGCTCCCCGGTATTTCATGAGGAGCTTGGTTTGTCGATTCCCGCCGCCTACCTGGGCGTCATCCTGATCTGGACCACCACTCCCCTGGCGATCAAATGGAGCGCCGAAGGCAGCGGGTTCTTTTTCGGTCTGACCGCCCGCATGGCTATCGGTGCCCTGGTCGGCCTGACGCTGCTGGCCTTGCTGCGCATCCCCCTGCCGCAGCACCGGGCCGCCCGGCTGACCTACCTGTGCAGCGGCACCGGCATCTTCGGCTCCATGCTCTGCACCTACTGGGGCTCGCAGTTTCTCCCGTCGGGCTGGGTTTCGGTGCTGTTCGGCCTCAACCCCCTGCTGACCACGGCCATGGCGGCCTTCTGGTTGCAGGAGGAGCGGCCCACGCCGCTGAAAATCGGCGGCATGCTGCTGGGGGTGCTGGGGCTGGCGGTGATTTTCGGCGGGGGCATGGAACTGGGGCCGCAGGCCGGGCTGGGGGTGGCGGCGATCCTGCTGGCGACCACCCTCCACTGTCTGAGCGCCATCTGGGTCAAGCGGTTGCATGCCCAGATTCCGGCGCTGGCGGTCACCGCCGGCGGGGTGAGCGTCTGTCTGGTGCTGCTGCTGGCCACCTGGCTGGCCTTCGGCCTCGCCTGGCCGGCACAGATTCCCGAGCGCACCGCCTGGTCGATCCTCTACCTGGGGGTGATGGGGTCGGTGTTCGGTTTTGCCCTCTACTTCTACGTGCTGCGCTACCTGGAGGCGACCCGGGTGGCGCTCATCACCCTGGTCACGCCGGTCAGCGCCCTGCTGCTCGGGCACCTGCTCAACAGCGAGCCCCTCGGTCCCCGCATCTGGCTCGGTACCGGCGCCATCCTGCTCGGGCTGCTCTGCTGCCAGTTGCCCCGCCGGCGGTCGGCCTAATCGACCCAGTCGAAACTGCGGGTCACGGCCTTCTTCCATAGCCGGTAGGCCTGCTCCCGCTCGGCTTCCTCCATCTGCGGCTGCCAGGTGCGGTCCACCCCCCAGTTGCGCCGCAGTTCCTCCTCGTTTTTCCAGTAACCCACCGCCAATCCGGCAGCGTAGGCGGCGCCCAGGGCGGTGCTTTCGGCCACCTTCGGCCGGATCACCGGCACCCCCAGCAGGTCGGCCTGGGTCTGCATCAGCAACTCGTTTGCGACCATGCCGCCGTCGACCTTGAGGGCGCTCAGGGCGATACCGGAATCGGCCTCCATCGCCTCGAGCACCTCGCGGGTCTGGAAGGCGACCGCCTCGAGGGCGGCGCGGGCCAGATGGCCGCGGTTGATGTAGCGGGTCAGGCCGACCATGACCCCCCGGGCGTCGCTGCGCCAGTAGGGGGCGAACAGGCCGGAGAAGGCGGGGACGAAGTAGAGGCCGCCGTTGTCGGGGACGCTGCGCGCCAGGGGCTCGATGTCGGCGGAGCTGGCGATCAGGCCGAGCTGGTCCCGCAGCCACTGCACCACGGCCCCGCCGATGGCGATGGAGCCCTCCAGGGCATAGACCGGCGGGGCGGTGCCGAACTGGTAGCAGAGGGTGGTGAGCAGGCCGCTGCGGGAGGGGATGAGCTCGGTGCCGGTGTTCAGCAGCATGAAGCAGCCGGTGCCATAGGTGTTCTTGGCCTCGCCGGGGGCGAAGCAGGTCTGGCCGACGGTCGCCGCCTGCTGGTCGCCGAGGCAGCCGCAGACCGGGATGGCGCCGCCGAAGGGGCCGTCGGCGCGGGTCAGGCCGTAGCCGGCCGGTTCACTCGAAGGAAGGATGCGGGGGAGCATCTGCGCCGGGATATCCAGGATGCGCAGGATCTCGGCATCCCAGTCGAGGCGCTGCAGGTCCATCAGCAGGGTGCGGGAGGCGTTGCTGACGTCGGTGACGTGCACCCCCCCGTCCGGGCCGCCGGTGAGCTGCCAGATCAGCCAGCTGTCGATGGTGCCGAACAGCGCCTCCCCCCGCTCGGCATCGGCCCGCAGCTGCGGCTGGTGGTCGAGCAGCCAGCGCAGCTTGGGGCCGGCGAAATAGGTGGCCAGGGGGAGGCCGGTCTGGGGGCGGAAGCGATCCTGCCCACCGTCGGCGGCCAAGGCAGTGCAGAGCTCGGCGGTGCGGGTATCCTGCCAGACCAGGGCATTGCCGTAGGGGCGGCCGGTGCGGCGGTTCCAGGCCAGGGTGGTTTCCCGCTGGTTGGTTACCCCCACGGCGGCGATGTCGGCGGCGCTCAGGCCACCGCCGGCCAGGGCCTGGGTGACGACGGCGCTGGTGGCCTGCCAGATCTCCAGGGGATCGTGTTCCACCCAGCCGGGGCGGGGGCAGATCTGGGCATGTTCGCGCTGGGCGCTGGCAATGATGGTGCCGGCCTGGTCGAAGATCAGGCAGCGGCTGCTGGTGGTACCCTGGTCGATGGCGGCCACGAATCGGGGCATGGGGTCCTCGCAGGCTGGGGCGGGTTTCCCAAAAGCATACGTGATGCCGGCCGGAGGGTAAAGGGGCGCAAGGTGCCGGTGCAGGAAAGGATTGCAAAGCACCGGGGGAAGTGTTTTACTTTACCGGAAATACCCAGCCCCGTGCGGAGGCGTCATGATTCTGGTCATGTTCAAAAGCGGTCGCTGCGGCAAGGTTCCCCCCGCCATTCTCGGGCGGCTTCTGTGCACCGGGGAGGTTACGCACTTCTGGCGCTCAGACGGCTGGGTCGAAGCCTGCCGCGGGCCGCTGCGCAAGACCGTCCGTCCCCTCTATCCCGGCCAGGAAAAGCGCCGGGACTGGCGCACCCATCTCGACTGATCCCCTCACCCCGGGAGGCCGTCCGATGTTCAAGAACCCCCTGTGGCTCTTCGCCTTCGCGGTTTTCCTGATCTACCTGCTCAGCCTGGCGGCCCGCTGAGGTACCCCGGCCGAGCCGCCGCGAGGATGTGCCGTCCATGACTCCAGCCCCGGGTGCCACCGGCACCGCTTCCCTCTATCTGCCCCGCCCCGCCCGCATCGTCGCCGTGTCCGACCTCAGCCCCCGGGAGAAGCTGTTTCGTCTGGAGCTGCCGGGTGGTGCCGACCTCGGCCATCAACCCGGCCAGTTCGTGCAGGTCTCTCTGCTGGGGATCGGCGAGGCGCCCATCTCGGTCTGCAGCTCCCCCACCCGCAGTGGCTATTTCGAGTTGGGGGTGCGGGCCGTCGGCACCCTCACCTACGCCCTGCACCGGCTACGGCCCGGGGACGAAATCGGCATCCGCGGTCCCTTCGGCCGCCCCTTCGAGGTGGAGAAGCTCGCCGGGCAGGATCTGCTGCTGATTTCCGGGGGCTGCGGCATGGCGCCGCTGCGCTCCCTGGTCCAGTACTGCGAGGACCGGTCGGAGCGGTTCGGGCACATCACCCTGCTCTACGGGGCCAAGAGCCCGTTGGAGCAGCTGTTCAAGGAGGACCTGGCGGCCTGGCAGGCGGCGGAGCGCTTCGCCTGCGCCTACACCGTGGACGAGGCGGAGGGGGAGGGGTGCTACGGCGGCAACGTCGGCCTGATCACCGCCCTGATCCCCCCCCTGGAGGTCGACCCGGCCCGGACTCTGGCGGCGGTGGTCGGCCCGCCGGCCATGTACCGCCCGGTCATTGCCGAATTGGGAAAGAAGGGGTTGGGGGAGGAGCGGATCATCGTCTCCCTGGAGCGGCAGATGCGCTGCGGGGTCGGCAAATGCGGCCATTGCACCATCGAGCATCTCTATTGCTGCACCGACGGACCGGTCTTCTGGCTCAATGAGGTGAGCGGCCTGCGGGGGGCGTTATGAGCCGGACCCTGACCGTCTGCCCCTACTGCGGCACCGGCTGTGCCCTCTACCTGCTTGCAGACGACGACGGTCGACTGGCGGGGGTCGACCCGAGCGCCACCCATCCCGTCAGTCGCGGCCAGCTCTGCGTCAAGGGCTGGAACGCCCATGCCTTCGTCCACCACCCCGAGCGCCTGACCACGCCGCTGGTCAAAAAGGCCGGCCGGCTGCAGCCGGCCGGCTGGGATGAGGCCCTGGAGCGGGTGGCGACAGGACTGAAAAAGATCGCCCGGGAGCAGGGCCCCGAGCGCCTGATGTTCCTCTCTTCGGCCAAGGCCACCAATGAGGAGAACTACCTGCTGATGAAGCTGGCGCGGGGGGTGTTCGGCACCAACAACGTCGACCACTGCGCCCGCCTTTGCCATGCCTCCACGGTGGTCGGCCTGGCGGAGACCTTCGGCTCGGGGGCGATGACCAACAGCATCGCCTGCTTCGAGCAGGCCGACTGCATCCTGGTCACCGGCTCCAACACCACCGAACAGCATCCTTTGATCGGCGCCCGCATCCTCCAGGCCCAGGCCCGGGGGGCGAAGCTGATCGTCGCCGACAGCCGCCGCATCCGCCTGGCCCGGGTCGCCGACCTGCATCTGCGGCAGCGCTGCGGCAGCGACGTCCCCCTGCTCAACGCCATGATGCAGGTGATCCTGGCCGAAGGGCTGGAAGACCGGGAGTTCATCGCCGCACGCACCGAGAATTTCGCCGCCCTGCAGGCCGAGCTGGCCCACTGGACCCCCGCGCGGGCTGCCGAACTGACCGGCGTGCCGGCGGAGCAGATCGCCGCCGCGGCGCGGCTCTTCGCCCGGGCGGACAAGGGGATGATCGCCTATTCCATGGGCATCACCCAGCACCGCCACGGGGTGGACAACGTCCGCGCCATCGCCAACCTGGCGCTGCTCACCGGCAACATCGGGCGCCCCGGCACCGGCGTCAATCCCCTGCGGGGGCAGAACAACGTCCAGGGGGCCTGCGACATGGGGGCCCTGCCCAATGTGCTGACGGGCTACCAGCGGGTGGCCGACCCGGCGGTGCGGCAACGGTTTGCCGCCGCCTGGGGGGTGGAGAGCCTCCCCGAGCGCCCCGGCCTGATGGCCACCGAGGCCATGAACCGCGCCGCCGCGGGGCAGATGGGGGCCTTCTTCATCCTGGGGGAGAACCCGCTGCTCTCCGACCCCGACCAGGCCCACGTGCGCCGGGCCCTGGAGCGGCTCGATTTCCTGGTGGTGCAGGAGATCTTCCTCTCGGAGACGGCGCAACTGGCCGACGTGGTCCTGCCGGCGGCCTGCTTCGCCGAGAAGGAGGGGACCTTCACCTCCACCGAGCGGCGGGTTCAGCGGGTGCGCAAGGCGGTGGCGCCGCCGGGGGAGGCCCGGGCCGACTGGGAAATCCTCGGGGATTTGGCCGCCCGCCTCGGCTACGATGGCCTGAGCTATGCCGGACCGGCGGAAATCATGGCGGAGATCGCCGGCCTGACGCCGAGCTACGGTGGCATCACTTACCAGCGCATCGATTCTCTCGGGCTGTGCTGGCCCTGCCCCGACCGGGATCACCCGGGGACGCCGATCCTGCACCGGGAGCGCTTCGCCCGGGGCCCGGGGCGCTTCAGCCCCACCGGCTTCATCCCCCCCGCCGAATCTCCCGACGCCGAATTTCCTCTGCTGCTGACCACCGGCCGCACCTATTTCCACTGGCACACGGGCACCATGACCCGCCGCAGCCACCTCCTCGACCGGGAGGAGCCCTGGGCCTTCGTCGAGCTCAACTCCGGGGATGCCCGGCAGCTCGGGTTGCGGGAGGGGGAACTGGTGCGGGTCGCCTCCCGCCGTGGCGCGGTGGAGGCGCGCGCCCGGGTCACCGACATGGTGCCGCCCGGGACCATCTTCATGCCCTTCCACTTCGCCGAAGGGGCGGCCAATGCCCTGACCCACAACGTCCTCGACCCCGAGGCGGGCATCCCCGAATACAAGGTCTGTGGCGCCCGCATCTCCAAGGTGGCGTCATGAAAGCCCTGACCCCTGACGCCCTGATGGAATTCCTGCGGGCCCTGGAAAGGGATTTCGAGGTGCGCGTCCCCATCCGCCTGCGGGACGGCACCCGCGCCCTCGGCCGTCTCGACGAGGGGCCGCTGGCCCTGCAGGGGGGACGCCTGCCCCGCAAGCCGACGGAACTGTTTTTTCCCCAGCAGCAGAAGGTCTTCGACGCCTACGGGGATGGGCGCTACGCCTTGCCGCCGAACCCGGACAAACCCCTGTTCGTCCTCGGCTTCACTGCCGCCGATCTCGATTGCCTGGAGTTCGTCGACCGCTTCTTCTCTACCGGCTTCGCCGACGATCTGTACCTGCAGCGCCGCCGCGGCGCGGTCATCGTCGGGCTCACCGGCCGCTGCGCTCCCGGCGAAGCAATCGAGCCCCTGGCCGGACGGCACTGTGACCTGGAACTGGTCTTGGACGGGGAGCGGCTGCTGTTGCTCGCCCATACCCCCAGCGGCGAGCGGTTGACGGCGGACCTGCCCGGGGAGGTGCCGGATTCGGAACTGGAGCCGCTGCGCCAGGCCGGCGCCCCCGTAGCGGATGCGGACCGTCCGTTGCTGGCCCGGGCGGCCGCGCTGATCCGGGAGGGGCAGGTACCCGATGCGGTTTGGGCCGCCATCGGCGACCGCTGCATCGCCTGCACCGCCTGCAACCTGGTCTGCCCCACCTGCAACTGCTTCGGGGTGCAGGACTGGCGCTACCCGACCCACGTGGAGCGCAGCCGGATGTGGGACTCCTGCCAACTCGACGGCTTCATGCGCGAGGCCAGCGGCCACAACCCCCTGGGGAGCGAGGGGCTGCGCACCCGGCGGCGCATCCATCACAAGCTGGTGGCCGACGTGACGCGCTGGGGGCATTTTACCTGCTTCCTCTGCCGGCGCTGCGACAGCGCCTGCCCCACCGGCATCGGCATCCTCGCCGTCTGTCGGGAACTGCTGGAAGGCTGCGGCGAGGATGTGGGACAAAAAACAAAAATGGAGTAGAATGGTATTCAATCTGATTCCATGGAAGGAGTTTCGCATGCGATCCCGTTACCTGCTCACAATCATGACCCTGTCAGCCCTGCTGGCCCTGAGCGCCTGCGCCGCCAAGCCGGTGATCCCCGTCGACAGCCGCTCGGTGCAGCCCGGCACCAGCATCACCCGGGGGGGCAAGACCACCATGAACCTGCTTGGCACCCCCATCAAGGTTGGCGACCCGGTGCCGTCGGTGGCCCTCTACGATATCAACCTGCAGTTGAAAAACCTGGCCGATCTCAAGGGGGAGGTGCTGCTGGTGAGCATCGTCCCCTCCCTCGACACCCAGGTCTGCGAGCAGCAGACCCATCTGCTCGGCGAGGCCGCGGGGCAGCTATCCCCCCTGGTCAAGCGGGTGACGGTCAGCCGCGACCTCCCCTTTGCCCAGAAGCGTTTTGCCGACGAGACCGGCTTCAAGGACATCCTGTTCCTCTCCGATTATCGCGATGCCGAATTCGCCCGCGCTTCCGGGCTGCTGGTGGACCCCATCTACCTGCTGGCCCGCTCGGTGCTGGTGGTCGATCGCCAGGGGGTGGTGCGTTACCTGCAGGTGGTGCCGGAACTTTCGCACCTGCCGGACCTGGCCACGGCCTTTGCCAAGGCCGAGGAATTGCTCAAACAGTAGGGGCGGCCCAGGTCCGCGAAAGTTGCATCCCGGCCGGTTTGGCTTAGAATGAAAGAAGAGGGGAGCAGGCTGTTCCCCTCGGCAGGAGGCAACCGCTTGCGCCGGGAGGTCTGACCATGATGACCCTGAAGCTTTCGTCCGCCGAACAGCAACTGCTGGTGGAAGTCTTGGATGCCGCCATTTCCGATCTGGGAATGGAGATCGCCGACACCGATCTGATGGATTACCGGGAGATGCTCAAGGAGCGCAAGCAGACCCTGATGAAGGTGGTGAGCGATCTGCGCCAGTAGGTCGACCAGCCCAATCCAAGCGCCACGGGCCTTTCCGAGTAAGTTCGGAAAGGCCCGTGGCGCTTGGATTGGGCAGCAATCAGCCCGGCCTGCTGCGTTGATCTGCAGCTAGGGGACAGTCTGGCAGGCGGCCGGAGGGAGCCGGTCGAGAAATTGGGTCAGCAGGCGGTAGGTGATGCCCCAGAGCAGGGGATGGCCGGGGCCGAGCAGGTCGATGACCGGGTGGGCCTGTTCCTGGCCGCGGTAGCTGAAGGTCGCCTCCCGCCAATGACGTCGATCGGCCACCCGCGCCAGGGGGAGCCAGTGGATCGACTGCACCTCATGGCTTCGCTGCAGGGGCTGGGGAGCGGGCAGGTGATAGATAAAGCAGCTGATCAGTACCGGCAGAAAGTCGCCAAGAATGTCGTCCAGACGTCCCAGGTATTCGGCCTGGGTCAGGTCGAGCTCCAGTTCCTCCCGGGATTCCCGCTGCGCCGCCTCCTGCGGGCCGGCGTCATCGGGATCTACCTTGCCACCGGGAAAGGCCAAGTCCCCCGACCAGGGGTCCCCTGCGTGCAGGGCACGGCGGATGAACAACAGCTCCAGCCCGGCCGATCCACTGCGCAGCACCAGGGCGACCGCCGCCTGCCGGCGGCCGGCGGCCGGCAGCTGCAG
>CAZYXS010000044.1:0-22440 GCA_964650955.1 uncultured Desulfuromonadales bacterium
GGTTCCGAGCTCCCGGGCCGCTTGCTCCAGGGGGATGAAACGCGCATCCTTCGACATCGTGGTCATGGCTTCTGGCTCCTGGGTGGGGGTGAAATGAACGACGCCCGCCGGGCCGCAGGGGCCCGCGGGCGTCGTTGCCGGCGGCGGTGGAACGCGACGGCGCGTTCCTGGTCAAGGTTCCTGGGTTTCCTGGTTTGCAGGGATCGGGCCAACTCCTCTTTCAGACAATGGCGAGGATTTCGTACTCCCGCCCGCTCTCTTCGCCGGCTCCGCCGCTGACCACCTCCCCCACTTCCTGCCCGAGCAGGGCGCGCCCCAGGGGGGAGCCGGGGGTGATCACCAGGACCTCCGCCCCCTCCACCCGCAGCTTCATCCCCCCGGCCTCGGGGCCAAGAAACAGGGTCCGCACCTCCCCGGCCTCATCCTCCAGGGTCACCAGGGTCGCCAGCCGCACGCTGGCCGGAGCCTTGGCCGGCAGATCCAGGCGGCGGTAAGCCGCGAGGGCCTGGCGGATATCCTGGGCGCGATTGGCCTGGGCCTGGGCCAGATAGGAGGCCTCCAGGGCCAGGGTGGCGTACTTGTTGTCGGGAATATTCTCCTCGTGGGTCGCCGCGGCATGGGCGGTGCGGGCTGCCTGGAGCAGCAGGGCCAGGTCGGCCTCGAGGGTCTGGATGATTTGCCCCAGGATGGCGGTCTTGCTCGGCATGGCGGTCTCCTCGCGCAGCCCCAGTGCCCTGAGCTCCCGCAGCAGCGCTTCCCCCTGGGCCAGGCTGTCGAAAATGATCGCGGAGGTCATGGTGGCGGAGTTGATGGCGTCGAGTTTCGGGTTGAAGGGGGAGCGGGGCGGTCAGGTCCCTGCCGTCCACCCGCGGGCGCATGAGGGTCACCTTCTGCCGGGTCCAGTCGACGTTGCCGTACTTGGTGAGCTGCAGCGGCTCGAAGCCGACGAACCCCTGGCTGGCCTTGATGAAACCCAGGCGCACCCGGGTTTCCGGTTCGACCACCGGGACGATCGGCGGCACCGCAGAGAATTGCGGCAGAAACAGCAGAACGATCCAGATCCGGTGCGGCGGGGGTTCTCCTTGGCGCGAAGATCCCGCAGAGGGCGACGGTCCTGAACCCCAATTGCCCGATCGGCCCGGGACACTGGCCCGCCGGGCGAGGCTGTGCTATAAGTGGACGGACAAGGTCCGCAATCTCCCTCGGCTGCCGCCAGCCCCGACGAGGCCCATGAAACCCAAGGTCAAATACTGGATCTTCCTCTTCGCCATCGCCAACGTCATCTTCGGGGTGATCCTCGCCAGCCTGTTCGGCTCCTGGTTCAACCTGGCCCCAACGGAGCAGGAGTTCGTCCTGCGCATCGCCGACAAGATCCTCCCCTTCCCGCTGCTGGGGGCGGTGATCATCCTCATCGCCATCGGTACCCTGGTCAGCCTGCTGTTTCGCTACTATATCATCCCGACCCTGCAGATGGCCGAAGAGACCCGGCTGATCACCGCCGTCAACCCCGACTATCGCATCCCCCCCAAGGGGGCCCGGGAACTGGTCCACCTGGCGGAGGTGATCAACGACTCGGCGGCAGCCTACCAGCGCCTCAAGGAAGACGTCGAGACCACCATCGCCGCGGCCAAGGCAGAGCTGCATGCCGAGCGCAACCGCCTGGCGGCGCTGATGTCGGAGCTGCCCCATGGGGTGCTGGTGTGCAACACCGACGGCCAGATCCTCCTCTACAACGCCCAGGCCCAGCAGATGCTCCAGCCCAAGGGGGCCAAGCAGTTTACCGGCGGGCCGACGGGGGGCTGGATCGGCCTCGGCCGCTCGATTTTCGGCGTGCTGCACCGCGACCCCATCGTACACGGCCTGGAACTGCTGCAGCAGGGGGTGGAGAAGGGGCAGAACGCCCCGACCACCGGCTTCATGATGACCCTGCGCGGCGGGACCTGCCTGCGGGTGAGCATGGCCCCGGTGTTCAGCGACCACTGCGAGGACCACGACCACTGCCTGCGCTGCGGCAAGCGGGACATCTCCGGCATCGTGCTGACCCTGCAGGACATGACTCAGCAGATCGAGGCCGACACCCGCCGCGACCTGCTGATCCAATCCCTGACCGACGACGTGCAGACCGCCCTGGGGGAGATCCGCTCCGCCATCACCACCATTCTCAACAATCCCGACCTCGGCCTGGAGGAACTCACCGGCTACCGCCGGACCATCGACCGCGCCTCCCTCTCCATTCAGGGCCAGCTCACCCAGGCCCGGGAGCAATACGCCCGGCACCTGCAGGCGCTGAGCAAGGTGGAGGACATGTTGGCGGAAAACCTGCTGGAGGTGCTGCAACGCAACATTGCCGATCGTTTCGACCTGCAGGTGGAAAGCCAGGCCACCGACGGATTGTGGCTGCAGCTCGACAGCTACGCCACTGTCCAGGCCGTCTCCCACCTGGCCGGTCTGCTCAAATACCAGATCCAGCTCGACCGGCTCCGGCTCGGGCTGTGCCCCGGGGAACCCGGCCGGGCCCGGCTGGAGCTCTCCTGGCCCGAGGGGGCCCAGGTGCCCGCCGGCCTGGTAGAGGACTGGGCCGCTTCGCCGCTTATGACCGACACCCAGGGTTTGCTGCTGAGCGTGCGGGACCTGATCGCCCAGCATGGCGGCGCCATCGAGGCGAACCCGGGAGCGGACGGTTGCTGCCGGGGGGTCTGCCTGGGGCTGCCCGCCCCTTCGGCCAAGGAACGGGTGGAGTTCGCGGCACCCCCGGGCCCGCGCCCGGTCTATTACGCCTTCGACCTGTTCCACCAGCGCGGCAGCGCCGAGCTGCGCAAGCTGCCGCTGCACAAGTTGACCTACGTCGTCTTCGACACCGAGACCACCGGCCTGCATCCGGCCGAAGGGGACGAGATCATCCAGCTCGGCGCGGTGCGCATCGTCAACGGCCGGCTGCTGCACGACGAGGTCATCGACCAGCTCATCGACCCGCGCCGCACCGTGCCAGAGGTCTCCATCGCCATCCACGGCATCCAGCCGGAGCTGCTGGTGGGGCAGCCGACCATCGAGCAGGTTCTGCCCCATTTCCACCAGTTCGCCGCCGGCGCGGTGCTGGTAGCCCACAACGCCGCCTTCGACATGCGTTTTCTGACCTTGAAGGAGTCGGCAAGCGGGGTCTGTTTCGACCAGCCGGTGCTCGACACCCTGCTGCTCTCCTCCCTCGTCCACCCCAACCTGGGCAATCACTCCCTCGACAACATCGCCGCGCGGCTCAATCTCACCATTCTCGGCCGACATACCGCCCTGGGGGATGCCCTGGTCACCGCCGAGGTGCTGCTCAAGCTGATCCCGCTGCTCGAGTCCCAGGGGATCCACACCCTGGCCGACGCCATCGAAGCTTCGGCCGCCTCCCCCTTCACCAAAATGGGTTATTGACGGCGCTCCACCAGCCGGGCCCCGACCACCTCGGCCTGCACGGCACGCAGATCGCTGAACGGCCCCAGGCCGACGGCGAGGCTGACACTGCGCCCCGGCTCCAGGGTACCGTTCCAACTGCGCCGCACCGTCTGGAGCCGACCGTTGGCATCGGGATAACGCACCTGGAAAGCGATGTCGGCTATGGCTTCCGGGTTCGGATTGCCCAGGCGCACCTGCAGCTGCCCGCGGCCATCCAGATCGAGGGCGATTTTCACATATTTTTGCGGATTCTCCGGCAGGTCGAGGCGCAGCAGGGAGCGCCCGGCGGCCTCCCCAGCGGGAGACTTGGAACCGGCGGCGGCGGCGAAATACTCCTTGGCTTTGGCGCGGTTGCCTCCGGCCAGGGCATATTCCCCCAGGGCGTTGAGGGAGGTGGCCGTGGGCAGGCGCTTCACCCCCTGCTCGAAATCGGCGGCGGCGCGGCTGTTCTGCCCGAGCCGCTGCAGGGCCAGGCCACGGTTCTGATAGAAGAGGAAATAGTCGTTGTTGAGGGCCAGGGCCCGGTCGTACTCGGCCAGGGCCGCCTTGGGGTTCCCCTGTTTCTGCAAGGCGTCCCCGCGCAGGCCGAAAAACAGCGCCTCCTTCGGCTCGATGGCAATGGCCTGATCGGCCAGGGTCAGGGCTTTCTGCCACTCCCCCTTGGCCAGGGCTTTGCGGCCGTCATCATAGGCGGCATAGGCCGGCTTGGCGGCAATCAGAGGCGCGATCTGCTGGCGATAACGTTCAACGCCGCGCTCGCCGCCGGGGGGGAGGGTCTGAGCGGTCTGGCGGTTGGCCTCCACCCGCTCCCGGGAGGGAGGATGGCTGGAGAACAGGCCGCTGAGCCAGTCGCTGCGCTTGCCTTCGGAGAGCCGGACAAAAGTTTCCTGCAGATCGATGGCCGCCCGGGGGTCATAGCCGGCGCGGGCCATATACTGCATGCCGTAGTAGTCCGCCTCCCGCTCGGCGTCCCGGCCATACTTCTGTCCGAGCAGTCCGGCCGCCAGCCCGGCTCCCCCACCGCCAGATCGGCGTAGTCGGTGCCGCTGGCCGCAACGCCGGCGGCCATCACCGCCCCCTGCAGCAGAATCCCCCGCTCCATCCCCTGGGCGCCGTGCCGGGCGGCGGCATGCACGATCTCATGCCCCAGGACCGCCGCCAGCTCGGCTTCGCTCCCCAGCTCGGTGAGCAGCCCGCGGTTCAGGGCGATCTTGCCGCCGGGCAGGGCCCAGGCATTGGGGGTGGAGTCGTTGATGACGGTGAATTCATAGGGCAGGCCGCGATCACTTACGGCCGCCAGGCGGTTGCCGACCCCCCGCACATAGGCCACCAGTTCGGGGCGGGCGGTATAATCCCCCCCCTGGGATTGGCGACTCGGGGCATACTGTTCGGCGCCCAAGTTGAGTTCGGTCGATTCCGGCACCAGCCGCAATTCACTTCTCCCGGTCACCGGATTGACCGCGCAGCCGCTCATCAGCGCACTTGCCAACAACAATACCGCCAGCCATCTGTTCATCAAATCCTCCAGAATGTTGCCTCTGCCCCGTATTTAATTATCCCCGAGCACCCCAAGCCGCCAGGGCCAACAGCCCCCAACCCGCCAAAAAGGCTAGACCACCCAGGGGGGTGATCGCCCCAAGCATTCGCACCCCGCTCAGAACCATCAGGTAAAGGCTGCCGGAGAACAGCACCACCCCCAGCAGCAGTGCCCAACCGGCCTGGCGCACCAGGGCGGAGTCGGGGAGCAGATGGGCCAGAATGCCGATCAGCAGCAGCCCGAGGGCGTGCACCAGATGGTATTGAACCGCGGTCTGCCAGACCGTCAGCAGCTCCGGGGCGACTCGGTTTTTCAGTCCATGGGCGCCAAAGGCCCCCAGGGCGACCCCAAGCAGGGCATTGAGACTGCCGACCAGCACGAAGCAGTGCATAGGAACTCCTTTGCATAACCACCAATAGTATGCCGCACTTCTACGCCCGGCGCAGCAAAACTGTCAAGGCCCGGACTGGTTCTTCCCCAGAGGGAGCGGCGGTCAACAGCGAAGGGGCGCCTGGTTCCCCAGACGCCCCTGTCTTTGGGCAAGCCCTTTCCGGTATCATCTTCCCTCGGTTACGGCCGATAAACCTCCACTTCGTTGATGGAATACCCATCGTTGCTGCGAGCCTTGCGGCACTCGATACGCAGATAGCGACCGTTGCGGTTGGAGAAGGTAATCTCTTCCCGGCCACCGCGGCGGTCCTTCATTTCCTTCACCGTGGTCCAGGATTTTCCATCGGCGGAGATCTGCACCCGATATTCCTCCGCATAGTAACTGTGCCAGTTGATCACCACCCGGTTGAGGGAATAACTGCCCCTGAGATCCACCTGCCACCACTGGGTTGAATCGGACCTGGCCCACCAGCGGCTGGTGCTGTCGCCATCCACTGCCTTGGCGGCATTGTAACCCAACTCGAACCGCGAGGCCATGGCTGGCTGGCCCAGCGCCAGGTTGCCGCCCGCCGGTGGGGGAGTGCCGCCGTTGGCATTATTCACGGTCAGCGGAATCTCCCTGGTGGTCAGGAAACCCTGGTTATCCTCCGCCTGAATGGTCAGCGTGTGGGGGCCGTTGGGGTTGGCGAAAGGCTTGCCCTTGAACAGGATGAAGCGGGTATCCCATCTGGCGCTCCAGGTCCCTGCTGCGGTATCGTCCGGGCCATTCATCTGGACTCTGGTACCCTGGTCGACCCAGTAATAGACCCGATGCACCCGCACATTGTCACTGACGGCGGCGCGAATATCGATCGTTCCGGACACCGTGGCGTTCATCGCCGGTTGGCTGACCTGCACCACCGGCATCCCGGGGCCGGTGGTGGGCAGCCCGTCGAAGCTTGGCACGTTGTAGAGCTTGCCGCCGCTGTTGATCTGCTTCAGATTGAACTGCAGCCTGGGCATTCTCCAGCGGAAGCCACCCTCGTCATTCATATCCTCGCCATTGGGCTCGATATCCGAGAAGTTATCTTCCATGAAGTCCTCATCGCCGTTGCGGGTGTACTGACTCCAGAACACCGCGAACGTCCCCTTGCCGGCCAGGTAGACCGGCCCGCCAGGGCTGACCTGCCCTTTGGGGATGACGGTATAGCCCACCGCCATCCCTGGAGCGGCATGGAAGGGAGGAGGAAAACCGGCGGTATTGGCGGCGTTCTTGTGGCAGGAAACACAAGCCCCGAAATCCTGGATGGGCCCGCCGTTGTCGTGCATGCTGCGGCCGTGACAGGCACGACAGGCGGCCTGCTTCGGACGGTCCTGGGCGAATGCCGGCACCTTGTGGCAATAGGTGCAATCCCCGGCGGAGGAGGCGGCCGCGCGATGATGGGCGGTGCGGGTTGCCCCCGGGCGACGGAAGTGGCATTTGACACAATCCCTGAATTCAGCAAGAGAAAATGAGAGTGCGACGGGATCCCCGGTCAAGGCGTGGCATGAAAAACAGCCGTAATTGGCCCCCAGCTCGCCCCCAGGGGCTTCGCTTCCCGCAGGGATCGGCCGACCGAGCAACTGGTGATGACGGTCGGGAAGGTAATCCGGTTTGACGACCGCGGCATTGGCGTGGCAGCCAAGGCAATCGACCGCCGTCATGCTTGCGTAAAGTTTAGGATTTCCTTGAAAACCACCGACGGTGGCTGCCGAGGCGAGGGGCGGGAGGGGGTTCAGCCCGACCACCAGCGCCAGCACCAGCAACAGTACCCACCCCCGCCCATAGCTAGGACGACACTGCATACCCCCACCTCCAGAAAAACTCTTTTTTATGAAATTACTACAATTGACTACATTTTATATTTGAAAAGATCAACAAAGGCAAGAACAGAACGCAAGGTTGTGGGTAAACCGCCCCTCCAGCCCCAGGGGGCCATCATCTTGACGGGGCCTCCTCCTCGGCCAGACCGAAATCAATCTACTCAAAGGTTTCTTTTGGGGTTTGCGGGCCCGCAAGCCCGGGGCAGGAGCCCATGAACAGCTCACCAGCCACGGAATCCACAGCGAATTGGCATGTCGAAGCGGTGGAGGCAGTGTTCGCACGTCTGCAGACCACCCCGGCAGGCTTGAGCGGAGCCGAAGTGAAACTGCGGCTGCCGCATTACGGCCCCAACCGGCTGCGGCCGCCCAACCGCCGCAGCCCCTGGATGCGGTGCCTGGTCCAGTTTCATAATGTGCCGATTTACGTGCTGCTGCTGGCCGCCCTGGTGACTGCACTGCTCGGTCACTGGGTGGACGCCTGGGTCATCTTCGGCGTGGTGCTGGTCAACGCCAACATCGGCTTTGTCCAGGAGGGGAAGGCGGAACGGGCCCTGGAGGCGATCCGCTCCATTCTTTCGCAACAGGCGGCGGTGCTGCGGGAGGGGCACCGGCAACTGCTGCCGGCCGAGGCGCTGGTCCCGGGGGGGGGACCTGGTGTTCCTGCAGCCCGGAGACAAGGTGCCGGCAGACCTGCGCCTGTTCCGAGTCAAGGATTTACGCATCGAAGACGCGGCCCTGACCGGGGAATCGGTGCCGGTGGACAAGCAGACCGATCCGGTGGGGGTCGGTGCGACCCTGGAAGACCGTAGTTGTCAGGCCTTCTCGGGCATCCTGGTCACCTACGGCCAAGCCACCGGCGTGGTGGTGGCCACCGGGGACGCCACGGAAATCGGCCGCATCAGCGCCCTGCTGGCCCAGGTCGAGCCCTTGACCACCCGCCTGCTGCAGCAGATGGCCGAATTCGGCCGCCGCCTCACCGGCACCATCGTCGTCATCGCCCTGCTGACCTTCGCCATCGGCCTGCGGACCCGGGACTTCCATGGTAAGGAAAGTCAAGGGGAAAACGGGGATTTCCCTTAACCTCGCGGATGCCCTCCGGTGGCTTTGACTAAACTCACGAATCCTTCAACATCCGACCTTTTTGATCTGTTCTTGTGGTCCGCCCGGTAGGCGACCAGACATCCAGGTGCCGTCTCCAGGGAAGTATTCCCCATCACGGACGATTGAGTGGGCCAACCCGCCGGCCCCGAAACACTTCCCATGTCGTGCAGCAAGGCTCACGTAGTCCCTGGTTCTGCAAGACCCGGCGGGAAGATCGTTCTGGTAAAGGAGTTATGTCGTTGTCCTCTCTGGGTCAGGCGACCTCCTGCGGCGCCTCCGCTACAAAGGGGGTGCCGCGTCTATCGACCGCCAGCAGGTATTCCACCAACTTGCGTGCCACCGCCAAGGTGGCGCGGTTGCGGTTACCACGGGCCAGCTCTTTCTCGTGCAGCGCGGCTAATTGCGGATTCCAGTGCAGTGCCAGCTTGGCTGCTTCGGTCAGCGTAGTCTGCAGATGTTTATTGCGTTTCTTGGAGATCGGTTCCCGCTGGTCCTTCCCTGCCGACTCCCGCTGTGCGCAACGCAGACCGCAGTAACCGATCGCTTGGCGGGCGTTACCGAACCGTTCGGGTTCGCCGATCTCCAAGACCCAAGTCAAAGCCACCACAGGTCGGCGAGTTTCTCCGCGTCGACCCGGTCGTTCTTCTTTTTGGCCGCCGTGATCGCCTTGAGCATCGCGGGGTGCGCGACCTTCAACTCAACCGCTTGTGGCTTGAGGAAATCATAGATCCAGCCTGTGAAACTTGTCGCTTCCAGTGCGCCCATCCAAGGAGAAGGGACCTCAGAAACCCATTGCTGCAGCGTTTTGCTCTCGCCGTTGACCACACCTTGCCGCACCGTCTTGCCGGTGACCGATTTGATGCAGAAGGCGATGGTTTTCTTGTAGACGTCCATCCCAACCTAGTGAATACTTTTCATGGAAGCCTCCTAGCGGGTCTGACTTGAGGCGATTTATTCGACCCCGCGCGCTCATCATGCGCTGTCCGCCACCTGGAGGCTTCCCCTCTATCTGCTTATGCATTCAGACACTTCCAGCACCGGGCGCCCCTGCTCGTCGATCTGCAAGACCATGCGCCGCTGCTGCTGAAACCGCCCCAGGGCGGCGGGCTCGAGGCCGTAAAAGGCGGCCTGGGCCTCCATGCTGACCGAGTCGGGGTGGCGGGTGCGGCGCTCGTTGTGGCGAAAGCGCAGCAGGTTGTAATTGGCCCACCCCAGCAGCAGCAGGGCCAGGCAGGCGATCACCAGCAGGTACATACCAGCAACCTCCAAAAGCCGCTGGTAACCGGGATGGTGGACCATGGCCTCGGAAACGAAATGCCCCCCCAGCAGCCAGGCCAAAACGGTCAGCACCGGCCGGAACAGCAGGCCGAATACCCCCCAAAAGAGCAATGTCACCCCCCCCTGAGAGAGGCGTTGCATCCAGTTCGCGCCACCCGGATTGTCGATGATCGGCTTTTTCATGCGCGTTCCCTTCCGGCCGCCTCGGCCACGCCACGGTCGGGGCTGATCCAGATGGCCCGAGTTCCGCGACGCTTGAACAGGGCCTTGGGCAGAGCGACGATCGAGGTGCACAAATTGATGGTCCAGAAGGCCAGGGGATACCAGACCATCCAGAAATACCCGCGCCACAGACCCTTTTCATAGCGGCTGTCGATGTACAGGCTGACAGCGAACTGCAATAGACAGGTCATCCCCAGCACCGCCCCCGGCCAGCCCGGTACCATCGAAGGCACCTGAAGGAATTCCGGCAGGGGCCGGAAAAAGCTATAAAGCCAGAGCACCGCCACCAGCAGCATGGTGTAACTCCAGGTCACGCTGACGCAGAACTCCAGCAATACCGGCCACATGCGCCGGGACTTCCACAGGGCCATCGGCCGCAGGTAGCGCAGGGCCGTCTCCGCTCCGCCCTGGGCCCAGCGCAGCCGCTGTTTCCACAAGCCCCTGAAGGTTTCCGGCATCAGAATCCAGCACAGGGCGTTGGGCTCGTAGCGGATGTCCCAGTGCTTGAGCTGCAATCGCCAGCTGACGTCGATATCCTCGGTGACCATGTCGACGCTCCAATAGCCGACCTGCTGGAGGGCAGACTTGCGGAAGGCCGAGACCACCCCGGAGACGGTGAAGACCCGGCCGTAGATGCGCTGCGCCCGCTTGATCATGCCGATGATGGCAGAGAATTCTCCGACCTGGATCTTGCCGAGCAGGGTCGAGCGGGTGCGGATGCGGGGGTTGCCCGTCACCGCCCCGACCCGGGGTCCGTTGACAAAATGCTGCATGATCCAGGTGGTGGCGTGGGGATCAAGCATGGCATCGCCATCGATGCAGATCAGAAACTCGTGGGGGGAAGCCAGGGCCGCCATGCGCAGGCCCATGGCCTTGCCCTGATTGACGGAAAAGTGCAGTACCCGCAGCCGGGGGTACCGTTCGGTCAGGGCGTCGAGCACCGCGCCGGTGTTGTCGGTACTGGCGTCGTTGACGGCGATGACCTCGAACTCGGGATAGTCCTGGGCCATCAGCGCTTCGATGGTGTCGGCAATATTATCGGCTTCGTTGTGGCAGGGGACGATGATGGTCACCGGCGGATGGCTGGGCAGCTCGGGGACCTGATCGACCCCTCCCTGACGCCATTCGAAGCGATAATAGTAATACATCGCCCCCACCATCCAGAGATAGGCCATGAACAGGGGATAGTAAAACAGGAAGGCCAGCAGCGGCTCGATGATGTTGTCGAATACCGGGAACATGGTCAGGGCCTGTAAGGATAGGTGTTGAGGGACATTTCACCCCGCAGGACCGCGGCCGGGGGCTGGTCCTGGAAAAAGTTGTCGGGGTAATAGCCGAAATGGCGCACCCCCGCCAGTTGCAGCCGCTGCATCTGCCGCACCAGGGTGGCAGCTGGAATCGGAGCGTTATTCCGTTTCCAATCCACGCTCTGCAGTTCGAACACCAGTTTGTCCAAGGCCCCGGGAACCTGCCGAGCCTGGCGCACCAGTTGCTCAAGCCAAAGTTCGGCATCCGCCGCCCCCTCCATGTAGGGCATGGCCATCACCGCCACCTGGTCGTAGTGGGCGACGAAATCGGGCAGACTCTGGGCGAACCAGGTTTCTGCCGCAGGCTGAAGCACCGGCCGGGCATAGAGGTTGCGGGCGGTCTTGATCCGCGGACGATAGGTCTGCACCACCTGGGTCAGCCGGTCGGTCAGCTCGAGCAGCGTCCGGGTTTTGAGGCGGGTCCAGCGCTGCATCTGGGCAGGGTCCTCCCGCAGGTGGCCGATGTTTTCCGAGAGCCCCGCCGCACGGTAAGCGGCCCGGGCGGCAGGGCTGGCATCTTCGAAATCGCTCAGCAGCGCATCGTCGTGGAACAGCACCCCGGCGAAGGCTGCATGGCCGGCCAGATCCGCATAGATCTCCTCGATCCATTGCCGTGCCTTGGCCGAGAAGGGGCTGAGCCGCCGATAGCCGGCGGCGGTGACCGCCGGAGCCCCCTCCTTCTGCCAGCTCTGCACCAGGTCGTCGGGGCCGCCCAGTTCGAAGGCCAGCACCGGCATCCAGGCGAACACCTCGACCCCGGTGCGGGTGCGCAGCTGCCAGGCGGTGCGGTTGAACAGGTCGGCCCGCATGGGCAGGTGCCGGTTGGGAAAATAGAGGGCCTGGGCCACCCCGTCGCCGTCTGGATCGGCAAAGGCCTGCAGGTAGACGGTATTGACCCCGAGCGCCTGCACCCGGTCGAGGAGCAGGCCGAGGTTGCGCTCCTGCTGCTGGGGGTCGGCATCGTAGACGTAGTCGAGGTCCACATGCAGCACCCGCCGGGGGGCGGGCCGCGGCGGCTGCAGGTTGCGCATCTGCCAGACGAAGTCGGCCAGGTCGGGGTTGCCGAGAATCAACATGCGATCGATGACCGGACCGTCGATGCGCTCGTTGATGGCGCCGCCGAGGGAGAGGCTCAGGGACATGCCGGCAGCCCTGGCCAACTCGACGGCGATCCCGTTGTATTCCCCGTAAGGCCAGACCATGACCCTGGGGGCCACTCCCAATCGGCTTTTGAGACATTCGACGTTAGCTGAGAAATCGGCTTGCAGCCGCTGGCGGTAGGCGGCTTCGTCCTCGTAGCGGCCGTGGGCGGCATCGTAGATCCGGGCGGTGGTGGCGGGCTGCTGGTTTCCCTGGGGATTGGCCGGCACTCCGCGGTGCAGGTCGTAGCTGTGGGAAGCGATTTCCACCAGCCCCGAAGCGACGATTTCCCGCAATTGCTCCCAGTCGAGGAAATGCTCCCTGGCCACCGGCTGGTCCCCGTACTGCACCGTGCCGCCGCCTGGGGCATCGAGCCAGCTCCCCACCAGGGCCAGTACCGCCGGGTAGTTGTAGGCTTTGAGCAGAGGCAGGACGATGCTGTGGAAACTGCGATAGCCATCGTCGAAAGTCAGCAGGACCGCTTTTTCCGGCAAGGGTTTCCGCCCTTCGCGGGCGGCCAGCAGATCCTCGACGCTGACCGGACGGTAACCGTGTTCCCGCAACCAGCTGAACTGGCCGATCAGGCGGTCCTGGGTGACGGCCATCCCTTCGGGGTCATCCAGATTCGCCTGCACATTGTGATAGCTCAAGGCGATCAACTTGGCCGCACCCGCTTCCACGGCGGTCAGCAGCAGCACGGCCAGCAACAGAATACGCAGCATGGATCAAAGCCTCCAGTTCAGGCGCAGGTGATAGGCACTGCCGTTCTCCCCCTCCCCGTCGTAAACCCGACGGGTCAGGGCAACGCCGTAGACCAGCTCGAAATGCTCGGCGTTCTGCCACAGGTGTTCGTACAACAGGGCGCCGATGGGCTTGACCCCATGGCCGTTCTGCCAATAGCCCCCGGCGGAAAGAGCCAGCCGGTGGATAAAGGAGCGATGGTAGCGGCGCCAGAGGCGCCAGTGGTTGTCGAGGGTCAGTTCCAGGGAAACATCTTCGGAGGGGCTGAAGTAGGGGACGTCGCTCTTGCTGTTGGTCGAGGCATACACCCCCGCTGCGAGGTCGTGCCAGCGCTGGGCACGGGTCTGCACCCGCTGGCGCAGGTAACTGCTGATGGCGGCGCGCTGGTTGCCGTCGGAAAAGGACATCAGCTGCAGGTTGCCTCCCCACTGCCGGGACTCGTGCCAACTATAGCGGGCTCCCAGGCGCAACGAGTCCGCGTGGATGCCGGCCCGCAGTGCCCGGGTCGGCGTATCGCGGCTGATCAGCTCCAGTTCGGCGGGCAGAGCCCAATGATCGTCAGGGAACCAGGTTCCACCGAGGCGCAGCCCCGGGTTGGTATCGGCAGCGTTGACCAGGGTCAGGGCCGCCTCCCCTTCGAAATCCCGCCCGCGGTAATCGACCCCCAGGCCATAGCGGTGGACGATTCCGTCCCCCTCGGGGAATTCTCCCCGATTCCAGCTGTGGCTGACGAAGCCGCGGTAGTGGTAGAAAAGAGGGCTGGAGTAGAGGGCACTTTCCAAGTGCAGGTCGCGGCTGGCAATGGCGCCGCCGCTGGCCCGGCCGTAGCCGGCGGCGACCCTCAGTTCCCGCAGGTTGTGCAGGTGCCAGCTGCGGCGCAGCCGCTGCACCGGCTTGTACTCGGAAAACTCATCGGTGAGCCGCAGAATCTCCGTCTCGGCAGCCGCAAACTCGTTGAGGCGCAGGCGGCTGGCGGCCAGACCGGTCTGCATCCCCCGGTGCTCAGGCTCGATGGTCAGCCCCAGGCGGTAGGCGTCGACCGCCCGGCGTGCCCACCCCCGGGCCAGGTAGGTGCCGGCCAGTTCATGGCGCAGATCGGGGTTCTGCGGCGCCAATTGCCGCATCCGTTCGAAGCTGGCCTGGGCCCGGGCAAGTTGGCCGGAAAAATTACGGTAGAGGGTGGCGGCAATCTCCGCATCCAGCTTGTCGGGATTACGCCGTGCCGCCTGGCTCCCCCCCGGCCGCAGCCAGATCGGCTGTTCGGCATTGAGGGTGTCGACCACTTCCCGGGCGGCAGGGAAATCCTCCATTTCGATCAGGGCGTAAAACAGCCCCAGGCGGGCCTTCACATTGTTCGGCTCGGCTGCGAGGACCTGCAGATAGAGTTCCCGAGCCGCTTCGGGCTGTTCCAGGTAGAGGAAGGCGTCTGCCGCTGCCTGCAGGGAATAGACTGGTGGCTGCGCCCCGCTCTGCTTCAGCTTCTGGTACTCATCCACTACCGCGGTCATCTGTACCCGGTCGCGCAGGGCCACCACCCGGTCGGCTCTCCCCTGGTCGATGTAGGGACGATCCTGCAGGATTTGCGGTTCGAGGCCGTGGAGGTTGCGGGCGATCAGCCCCTTGGCCTGATCGGTTTCGACGAACCGTGCCTCCACCTCAGGGGGGGCCAGTGAACCCCAGCGCACCGCATGGGCCGCCTGGCTTCCCTGCAGGCTGCGCCGCTCTGCCTGCCCCAGGACCACCGGCCCTTCGCCAGCCCGGTCGAGGGCCAGGTGGGCGGCGCCAACGGCGTTGAGGGCCAGCAGGTAACGGTAATGGGCCCCTTGGTGTCCCGGCTCCAGCGCCAACACCCGCTGGTAGGCATCGATGGCATCCACCCGACGGCCGCTGCGTTCGAACACGTAACCGGCCAGCATCAGCACATCGAGATCCTGGGGCTGTTCGTCCCTTAGGGCCGCAACCTCCCGGTTGGCTTCCGTAAGCTCGCCGGCCTCGGCCAAGGCGTAGGCCAGGCCGATGCGGGCCTGCAGCTGTCCCGGGCTACGCTCCAGAGCCTGGCGGTAGAGGGCCACCGACTCGGCGAAAAACTTCAGGTTTCGGTACGCCTTGGCCACGGCCACCAGCACATAGGCCGGAGCCCCGTTCAAGGGAATGCGCTGGGCCAATCCGACGACATCGGCATCCCGCTCGGCCCAGGCCGTCACGACCATCTGGTCCCAGGCCAGGAAAGTTTCCCCCGGGTGCTGCCGGCGCAGCTCCTCGAGCTGCAGCAGGGCACTCCCATGATCGCCCCGCCGGGCCAGGTCGATGGCATCCCGGTGGGCCCCGGCCAAGTTGGCGCCCGCCGCCGCAACCGGTCCCAGCAGCGCCAGCAGGACCAGCTTCAGACAGATGACAGCACGCAGCTGCACAAGATACCTCCTATTCCAATTGGACCACCCCATAGACAAGGAGATCCCAACGATTTCCCAGCAAAACCTCAGGGCCCAAAAGCCCGCCTGTTGCGCGACCACGCGCACAGACGGCTGGCTCAGCAACCGTGCCCATCTGCAGCCTCGTCGACCGCCAGCCTCACCTGCCGGTGGGGACTATCTGTTTGAACCTCGTGATCTATCTTTGCGCGGGTGTTGATGGAACTGCCGGGAGGAGCTCTCCCTGCCCATCGGAATAAATGAAAAAACAGCCAAAAATTTGTAAAAAGGATACCGGCCGAGTACTAGTTACGCAACTCCAGCTGGATGATTTCACACCATTTTGCGGTCGCCGCCCGCGGCCGTCCTGAAAAAGATAAGGAAAAATCTGGAGAAACTCAATCTTCCTGGCAATCCTTTGCCGGCCAGAGGCCAGGTCGTTCTTCCGACCTGGTCAATCCAGCTCCAGCGGCGGCTCGTTCAGCGCCGCCAGCTGTTCGCGCAGTTGCAGGATATGTTCTCCCCAATACCTGGGCGTGTTGAACCAGGCGAAGTGATGGGGAAAGGTCGGGTCCTGCCAGCGCCGGCCGAGCCAGGCGCAGTAGTGCAGAATGCGCAGAGAGCGCAGGGCCTCGATCAGGGCCAGTTCGCGGGGGTTGAAATCGAAGAATTCGCTGTACCCATCCACCAGCTCGGCCAGCTGCCGCTGTTGCCGGACCCGGTCACCGGAGAGCATCATCCACAGGTCCTGGACTGCCGGCGCCATGCGGGCATCGTCCAGGTCGACGAGATGGGGGGCGTCGTCGCGCCAGAGGATATTGCCGACGTGGCAGTCGCCGTGGGTGCGCAATAACGCTGGCGCCACCCGCGCCAGCCGCTCTTCCACCCCCTGCAGCAATTCGGCGCTCAGGGCCAGGTAGTTGGCCCGGTACTCGGCAGGAATGAAGTGCTCACCAATAAAGGCGACGCTCCGGTGACCGAAACTGAGGCTGTCGAGGGTCGGGCGATGCCGGAAGGGACGGACCGCGCCAATGCGATGCAATCGGCCGAGCAGCCGGCCGAGGATCAGCAGGTTGGCCAGATTGTCGAGCTCCGGGGCCTGCCCTCCCTTGCGGGGGTAAAGAGCAAAACGGAAACCGGCGTGATGAAACAGGCTCTCCCCGTTGCCGTTGCGCCAGGGGGCCACCACCGGCAGCTCCTGCTCGGCCAGTTCGAAGCAGAAACTGTGCTCTTCAAGAATCTGCGCATCGCTCCAGCGACCGGGCCGGTAGAACTTGGCCACCAGCGGCGCCCCCTCCTCGATCCCGACCTGGTAAACCCGATTTTCGTAGCTGTTGAGCGCCAGATTGCGGCAGTCGCAAACAAAGCCCTGGCTTTCCACCGCATCCATGACGGATTCGGGGGAGAGGGTCTGGAATGGCTGCACAGGTTCGGACATCGCTGCTCCTGATCGGGAATAAGACCGTTCGAGGGGCGCGAATGAGCCCCCCGAGGGAGCACTGTAGCAGTTTTTTCCCGCCGGGCCAACGGGATGGGGTTGCAGCGACGGGGAAATCCGTTAAGCTGATGGAAGACCGGAACGGTCAACATTTTGCCGCCCAGCCAACAACCCCACAGGAGACAGCCCATGAAACGCCTATCGCTGCTTGTATCCGGCCTGCTGTTGTTCGCCCAACCGGCCTTGGCCGCCCCCTCCACCTGGAACATCGACAACGACCATACCCTGGCCCAGTTCAAGGTCCAGCATCTGGTGATTACCAACGTGCGGGGGAATTTTTCAAAAATCCAGGGGACGGTTCAACTGGATGAGGCGGACATCACCAAATCGAAAGTTGAGGTGACCATCGATGCCCGCAGCATCGACACCAACGTGGAAAAGCGCGACAACCATCTCAAAAGCGAAGATTTCCTGTTCGTTGACAAATATCCCACCATCACCTTCAAGTCCAAATCCATCAAACAGGGCCCCAACGGTCAGCTCAATGTCCTGGGGGATCTGACGATCCGCGGCGTCACCAAAGAAGTGGAACTGTTCGTCACTGGCCCCACCGCCGCCATCAAGGACCCTTGGGGGAACCAGCGCCGGGGCGCCGAGGCCACCACCAAAATCAACCGCAAGGACTTCGGCCTGTTGTGGAACAAGGTCATGGAAACCGGCGGCCTGGTGGTCGGCGACGACGTGGAAATCACCATCGCGACGGAACTGATCAAACAGCCCGGCTGACCGCCAGACAGCAGGGATTCCAGGAGGCGGGGCCGTGACGGTCCCGCCTCTGCTTTTCGGCCAGAATCCATATCCGAAAAAAATTGATCCCCGAAAACTTTTTCTCCTTGACTCAGGGTCGCGGCTTGGGTATTAATTGAAACCAGTTTTCAATATCATTTTCAACAAACTTTCAACAAACGAGGAGATCCATGAAAAAAACCGCCCTTGCCTCCCTGCTGCTCGCCGCCGCCCTGACCCTGGTCGGCACCGTTTCGGCCCTGGCCAAAGAACTGGTGGTCTACTCCGCCCGCAACGAGCAGTTGATCAAGCCGCTGTTCGACGCCTACACCAAGGAAACCGGTGTCCCCTTCAAGTTCATCACCGACAAGGAAGGCCCGCTGCTCGAGCGGCTCAAGGCCGAAGGGGCCAACACCCCGGCCGACCTGCTGATCACCGTGGATGCAGGCAACCTCTGGGCCGCCGCCAGCGAGGGGCTGCTGCAACCGGTGCAGTCGAAGGTGCTGGAGCAGAACGTTCCCCCCTTCCTGCGGGATGCAGGCAACCAGTGGTTCGGCCTCTCCCTGCGGGCCCGCACCATCGTCTACAGCCCGGAGCGGGTCAAGCCGGAGGAGTTCACCACCTACGAAGCCCTGGGTGATGCCAAGTGGAAGGGTCGCCTGGTGCTGCGCACCTCCAAAAAGGTCTACAACCAGTCGCTGGTGGCCATGATGATCGACGAGCATGGCGAGGCCAAGACCGAGCAGATCGTCCGCTCCTGGATCGCCAACCTGGCGACCGCCCCGACCTCCAACGACAACGGCGTCATGGAATCGATCGCTGCCGGCCAGGGGGATGTGGGGATCGTCAACACCTATTACTTCGGCCGCCTGCTCAAGGAGAAGCCTGAGCTCAAGGGCAAGCTGGCCCTCTACTGGCCCAACCAGAAGGTGGAAAAGAGCGGCGTGCATGTCAACGTCTCCGGCGCCGGGGTGACCAAGCACACCAAGAACAAGGACGCCGCCATCAAGTTCCTCGAGTGGCTCTCCTCCGACAAGGCCCAGAACCTCTTCGCCGACCTCAACCTCGAGTACCCGGTCAACCCCAAGGTCAAGCCCCACGCCGACGTGGCCGCCTGGGGGGAGTTCAAGAAGAGCCCCTTCAACCTGACCCAGGCCGGCCGCCTGCAGGCTGACGCCACCAAATTGATGGACCGCGCAGGTTATCGGTAACCAATAACTGCCGGAATTCAGAATCCAGAATTCAGGAGCCAGAAGGAAACCACCCCGAAACCGCTCTGTTAAGATTTCATTCTGGATTCTGAATTCTGACTCCTGAATTCCAAAGGCCCCCATGTCCGATCCTGCAACCCCGTCCCGCCCTCCCCCCGCGAAGGCACCGAACCCCGGTGCCTTCGCGGCGTTGTTGCGCCGCGATTTCTACACCGGCTGGCGGCTGGTCATCCTGGTGGTGGCGGCCCTGGTCATCGCCCCCCTCTCGGTGGTGCTCCTTTCCTGGCACGCGCCGGCCGTCGAGATCTGGGCCCATCTGGTCGACACCCTGCTGGTCGACCTGCTGATCAACACCTTCTGGCTGGTCACCGGGGTCTCCCTCGGCACCATGCTCCTCGGCGTCAGCCTGGCCTGGCTGACCGCGGTCTGCGAATTTCCCGGCCGGCGGTTCTTCGCCTGGGCGCTGCTGCTGCCGCTGGCGGTCCCCACCTACGTGCTGGCCTTCGTCAGCCTCGGCCTGCTCGATTTTTCCGGTCCGGTGCAGACTGCTCTGCGGGCCTGGTTCGGCAGCAGCAACTGGTTTCCCGACATCCGCTCCACCGCCGGGGTCATCCTGATCATGACCCTCGCCCTTTACCCCTACGTCTACCTGCTGACCCGCAACGCTTTTCTCACCCAGGGCAAACGGATGCTGGAAGCGGCCGAATCCCTCGGCTGCTCCCCCTGGCAGGCCTTTTTCAAGGTGGTGCTCCCCATGGCTCGCCCCTGGATCGCCGGCGGCACCCTGCTGGTGATCATGGAGGCCCTGGCCGACTTCGGCGCCGTCTCCATCTTCAACTACGACACCTTCACCACCGCCATCTACAAGGCCTGGTTCGGTTTCTTCTCCCTGCCGGCGGCCGCCCAACTCGCCTCCGGGCTGGTGCTGATCGTCTTCGTCATCATCGCCGGCGAGCAGTGGCTGCGGCGGCGCCAGCGTTTCACCGCCGCCCGCCTCAGTGCCAGCAGCGAGCGGCTGCAGTTGCGGGGCCTGCCCCGCTGGGGGGCCTTCGCCTACGCCTTCGGTGTGCTGTCCATTGCCCTCTTCATCCCGATGCTGCAACTGGCCGCCTGGACCCTCAAATCCTTCCACCGGGAATTCGACAGCCGTTATTTCGACCTGCTGCTGCGCTCCCTCGGCCTGGCCCTGAGCGCTGCGGCGCTGATCAGCCTGGTGGCCCTGGTGCTGGCCTACGCCAAGCGCCGCCACTCCGACCGCCTCACCGGGGCTCTGGTGCGCACCGCCAACCTCGGCTACGCCCTGCCGGGAGCGGTGCTGGCCGTCGGCATCTTCATCCCCGTCGCCGCCCTCGACAACGCCCTGATCGCCTGGGGCAAAAGCTGGTTCGGTCTGGAACTGGGGTTGATGCTGCAGGGGACGGTGGCGATCATGCTCATCGCCTACCTGGTGCGCTTCATGGCCGCCGGCTTCAAACCCATCGACGGCGCCATGCACCGGGTCACCCCGAGCATCGACGAAGCCGCCCGGCTCCTCGGTCTGCGAGGGGTGCGACTGCTTGGCCGCATCCACCTGCCGATGCTGCGCGGCGGGGTGCTCACCGCCGCCACCCTGGTCTTCGTCGACGTGATGAAGGAAATGCCCATCACCCTGATGACCCGCCCCTTCGGCTGGGACACCTTCGCGGTGAAGATTTTCGAACTGACCTCGGAAGGGGAATGGGAACGGGCCGCCTTGCCGGCGCTCACCATTCTGCTGGCCGGATTGATCCCGATCCTGCTGCTGATGCGGCATACGGATAAATAGACGTTTCAAACTCGACCAAGGATTCACCGATGAGCGACCCGGTTCTCGAACTCAAGAACATCTCTCAGGCCTACGGCGACCACCTGGTGGTCAAGAGCCTCTCCCTGCGCCTGAGCAAGGGGGAGATCGGCTGCCTGCTTGGCGCCAGCGGCTGCGGCAAGACCACGGTGCTGCGCACCATCGCCGGCTTCGAGCCGCTGCTGGCCGGCCAGGTTCTGCTCGGCGGCCAGGAGGTGAGCCGCCCGGGCTACCTGCTTCCCCCCGCCAAGCGGGCCATCGGCATGGTCTTTCAGGATTACGCCCTGTTCCCCCACCTGAACATCTTCGACAACGTCGCCTTCGGCCTGCGCAGCCTGAGCCGGGCCGAAAAAGTCCTCCGCGTCGACGAAATGCTCGACCTGGTCGGCCTCTCCGGCGCCCACGGCAAATATCCCCATGAAATCTCCGGCGGCCAACAGCAGCGGGTGGCCCTGGCCCGGGCCCTGGCCCCCCGTCCCAGCCTGCTGCTGATGGACGAGCCCTTCTCCAACCTCGACGTCACCCTGCGCGAACGCCTCTCCATGGAGGTGCGGGATATCCTCAAGGCCTACGGCGCCACCGCCCTGTTCGTCACCCACAACCAGCAGGAAGCCTTCGCCGTGGCCGACCGGATCGGCGTCATGCGCGACGGCGCCCTGCTGCAATGGGACGGCGGCCATCGCCTCTACCACCATCCCGCCGACTCGAGCGTGGCCCGTTTCGTCGGTGAGGGGGTGCTGCTACCAGGGATCGTGCGGGACCCCGGCCGGGTCGAAACCGGCCTCGGCCCGCTGCAGGGGAGTTTCAGCGCTCCTTGTGTCGGCGGCTGCGCGGTGGATGTGCTGGTGCGCCCCGAAGACGTCGTCCACGACGACGCCAGCCCGGTCAAGGCCGAGGTGGTGCGCCGCCACTTCCGCGGCGCCAACGTCCTTTACTCCCTGCGTCTGGCCAGCGGCGACCTGGTCCAGGCCCTGGTGCCGAGCCATTGCGACCACGCCCCGGGTGAGAAAATCGGCATCCGCCCCGATGTGCGGCATATCGTGCTGTTCCCCAAGGAGGAAGGCTGAAGCGGTGTACGCGCCCAGCCAAATGCCCTTGCGCAGCCTTTGAGCAGCCTTTGAGCAGCCATTGACTTCCCCATCGATTTACGCTAAATACAGATCTTCAAAGCATTTCGCCACCCTAGCTCAGCTGGTAGAGCAACTGATTCGTAATCAGTAGGTCGTGGGTTCGAGTCCCATGGGTGGCTCCAGGGGAGTTGACAGGCCGATACCGAAGGGTGTCGGCCTGTTGTCGTTTCGGCAACCAGCCCGGCATGGCGTACAGTATTCAAGGCGCCAAAGGCACATACCGTCACAAATATCTGTATTTAAATAATAAAACAAAATCCACTTGACACTTGAACCATAACTTTTTAAAGTCCCCCTAACTTTCCACCCTATTTTAGGAGGCAAAAGAATGAAGAAGTTGCTCGTCGCTGCCATGCTCGTCGCCTTTGCGTCTGCCACCGCAATGGCTGCCGGTCCCGACTCGGTTACCGTTCCCGCCAAGAACGGCAACGTGACCTTCAATCACAAGGCCCATGCCGCTGCCATGGAATGCAAGGTCTGCCACGGCGAAGGAACCGCAGGCAAACTGAAACTCGGCGGCAAGGACAAGGCCCATGCCCTGTGCATGGACTGCCACAAGACCAAGAAAGCCGGCCCCACCAAGTGCGGCGAGTGCCACAAGAAATAAGTCAGGCAACCATCCTGATGGAAAAGGCCCCGGTAACGG
>CAZYXS010000045.1:0-22039 GCA_964650955.1 uncultured Desulfuromonadales bacterium
GGGACTGGGTCATCAGGGCGTAGAGGTCCTGCTTGACCGCGGCCAGATCGAGTTTCTTGAACTCCTCGGCATAGTTGAAGGTCTCCCCCATGGGGTTGCTCTTGGCCGAGTGCTGATGCAGGATGTGCAGATTCACCTGGTTCGGCCACCAGTCCTTGTTGGTGGTGCCGCTCGCGGCGGCCTGGCTTCTGGTTTTTCCCGTGACCGGGCACTTGGGTTCGTCACTCATGAAGTTGCCTCCTGTAGTTTTGTCGTCCTATTTTTTGCGCAAGGGGAAAGCGCCCCCTGCGCACGCCTGGCGTTAAAAGCATCTTATTTCTAGCAGGCCTTTAGGGTTTGTCAATATCAGGAGAGAATCATTTTCCACTAGGAACAAAAAAAGAGGTGTGGTTACTTGGTTTGGCAGGAAGGACAAAGGCCGAAGAATTCAACCTGGTGGGAGGTAATCTTGTACCCTGTGGTTTTTGCAACCTGGTCTGTCACCTGTTCGAGCAGGTTGACTTCCGGGTCGCTGATCTGGTGACAACGGGTACAGATCAAATGGGGGTGGGGATAGGGCTTATTGCCATCATAATGCTTGCGGCCGTCGGCAAAGTCGATTTCCAGAATTTCATCGAGTTCCTTCAGCAGATTGACGGTCTTGTAGACGGTGGCCAGGCTGGTGGTCGGGAAATGCGCCCTGACCTCACCGTATACCTGTTCCACGCTTGGATGAAGGCCCGACTCGAGAAAGACCTTGAGGATGGCGATCCGTTGCGGAGTGACCCGCAGGTCCCGCTGGCGAAGCTTGTGGAGGATGTCGTCCAGGCGTTGTTGAGGGTTTTTCACTTGATGGCCCATGGTCCCCGGAAACGAGTTCAGGATTGGATCGCTGGTTGAATAGTCGGGGAATCCTCGGGGTTTGTCAAGTTGCCGCGCCCTTGCAAGCCTGCAGTTTTCCGTTGCGTCGGGCATTCTGATAGGATAAGAAAACCACCTCGAACCCGTCGGCGCCCCCCCTTCCAGGGGGCGGCCCGATTCCGCACAAGGAGAAACAATCCCATGCTGGTCTCGCCGTCCACCGTCGCCGAGCGCTTCCGCGCCGAAATCAAACAGGAAATCCGCTCTCTGGAAACCCAGTTGCAGGTCGTCGGCTTTCTCGCCGGCAACTACGGCCCCTCCCTGACCTATGCCAACTACACCAAGGAGGCCTGCGAGGAGCTGGGCATCCGCTACGAGCTGCGGCAGGTGCCGCGGCTGGAGCTGGAGCGGCACATCCGCGAGGCCAACACCGACCCGGCGGTGCACGGCATCATGGTCTACTTCCCGGTGTTCGGCAACGAGCAGGACCGCTACCTCAAGGACCTGGTGGACTACCGCAAGGATATCGAAGGGCTCAACGCCTTCTGGATCAACAAGCTGTACGAGAACGAGCGACTGGTGGAAGGGGCTCGGGCGACGGGCAAGGCGGTGGTCCCCTGCACTGCGCTGTCGATCATCAAGATCCTCGAGGCCAACGGCGCCTACGGGGGCAGCGGCACCCTGCCGGCGGAGCACAAGACGGTGACCATCTTCAACCGCAGCGAGGTGGTGGGGCGCCCCCTGGCGGTGATGGTCTCCAACGACGGCGCCAAGGTCTATTCCTTCGACGTCAACGGCGTGCTGCTCTACGAGAAAGGCACCCCCTCCGAAACCGACATCACCCGCGCCGCGGCCCTGGCCGCTTCGGACCTGGTGATCACCGGCGTCCCCTCCAAGGAGTTCCCGAAAATCCGCATGGAAGAACTCGCCCCCCACGCCGTCTGCCTCAACTTCGCCACGGTGAAGAACTTCGCCCCCGAGGTGGAGGAGCAGGCCCAGCTGTTCATCCCCCGGGTCGGCCCGGTGACGGTGGCCATGTGCATGCGCAACACCCTGCGCCTCTACCGCACCTACTGGGCACGCTGAGATTTGACCCCCGAATCCCGCCGCGCTGCCTCCACCGCCAGGATCGCCCGCTTGCGGGTGACCCCCCAGCGGTAGCCGCCGATCTCGCCGTTGCTCCGGAGCACCCGGTGGCAGGGGATCAGGTAGGCCACCGGGTTGGCGCCGACGGCGGTGCCCACCGCCCGGTGGGCGGCCGGGTGGCCGACCGCGGCGGCCAGCTCGCCGTAGGAGACGGCCGCCCCTTCCGGAATCCGCAGCAGCGCCTCCCAGACCTTGAGCTGGAAGTTGGTCCCCTTGAGCAGCACCTTGAGCCCCTGCCGGCTCTGGCCGCCGGCGGGGGGGAAGATCTGCTCGAGCTGCCGCGCCACCGCCGCCGGGTTCTCCACCAGGGTCGCTTCCGACCAGCTCTGGCGCAACTCTTCCAGCACCCCGGCGCGCTCCCCCGGTTCGACGAAGGCGAGACGGCAGATGCCCCGGGAGGTCATGGCCAGCAGGCAGTCGCCGAAGGGGGTGGGGTGGAAGCCGAACTGCAGCTCCAGTTCCCGCCCCCGATGTTTGTATTCCCCCGGCGTCATCCCCTCGGCACCGACGAACAGGTCGTGCAGCCGCCCCGGCCCGCTCAGGCCGACCTCGAGGGCGGTGTCGAGCACCGAGGCCGAGCCTCGCAGCAGTCCCTTGGCATTTTCCACGGTGAGATACTGCAGGAAGCGCTTGGGGCTGACCCCCGCCCAGGCCGAAAAGAGCCGCTGAAAATGGCAGGGGCTCAGGCCGATGTGGGCGGCAACCCGCTCCAGGGAGGGCTGCTCGGCGGCGTGCTGCTCCAGGTAGCGGATGGCCGTTTCGATGCGGTGGTAGTCGGGGTGTTCCATGCAAACTCCTGCGGGGTCCAGGGAATCGGTCTGAGACCAGCTTAGCCTGGCCGGCAACCCCGTGCCACCCGTTTTTTGCGGTGGGGGAGCGCAGCGCAAGATTCGGGTGGCCCCGCCGGAGCCTCTTCGCTATGCTCCCTGTCAGCCAACCTGCGGAGACCCAACCATGTCCAACGTCAATATCACCATGGGGGCCCGGGAATGGGCCCTGCTGCTGACCCTTTCCGTCCTCTGGGGGGGCTCCTTCTTCTTCATCGGGGTGGCGGTCAAGGCCATCCCCCCCTTCACCCTGGTGGTGCTGCGGGTCGGGCTGGCGGCCCTGGCTCTGCTGCTGGTGGTGCGGGCCCTGGGCCTGCGCCTGCCGCGGGAAGTGAGTCTGTGGCGGGCCTTTTTCGCCATGGGGCTGCTCAACAACCTGGTCCCCTTCAGCCTCATCGTCTGGGGGCAGACCCAGATCGCCAGCGGCTTGGCCTCCATCCTCAACGCCACCACCCCGCTGTTCACGGTGCTGGTGGCGCACTTCCTGACCCAGGATGAAAAGCTCAGCGGCCGGCGTCTGACCGGGGTGCTGACCGGCTTTGCCGGGGTCGCGGTGATTATCGGCCTGGACCGCCTGGAGGGGCTGGGGAGCAATACCCTGGCGCAGCTCGCGGTGCTCGGCGCCACCCTCTCCTACGCCTTTGCCGGGGTCTACGGCCGCCGCTTCCGCACCCTGGGGGTGGCGCCGCTGGTGACGGCCACCGGCCAGGTGAGCGCCTCGACCCTGATGCTGCTGCCCCTGGCGCTGCTGGTCGACCGCCCCTGGAGCCTGGCGCTGCCGCCGCTGCCGGTCTGGGGGGCGGTGCTTGGCCTGGCGCTGGTCTCGACGGCCCTCGCCTACATCCTGTTCTTCCGCATCCTGGCCGCCGCGGGGGCCACCAACGTGATGCTGGTGACCCTGCTGATCCCGGCCAGCGCCATCCTGCTTGGTGCCCTGTTTCTCGGCGAACGCCTGGCGGCGGGGGATTTCGCCGGCATGGCCCTGATCTTTCTCGGCCTGGCGGTCATCGACGGGCGGCTGCTGGGTTTTCTGCGACGGCCGGCCCGGCCCCCGGTCGCACCAAAACTGAATTGACCGGATTCAGCCTTCAGCCGCCTTGTGCGCTGACTCCAAGGCCACCACCGAGCGCTCGACATCCGCAGCGGTGGTCGCCCAGAGGCAGACACTAAGGCGGATCGCCGCTTGCCCCTGCCATTGGGAAGCGCCGCACCAGCATTCCCCTGAACGCTGCACCCTTTCCAAAGTGGCCCGAGTCAACTCCGGCGTCGCGCAAGCCACCAGCACCTGATTGAACACCACCTCGTTGAGAATCCGGACCCTCCTCATCCAGACGCCTGGCAAACTGCCTCGCCGGGCGCAGAGCCCGTCCACCAACGCCTCCACACCGCTGCGGCCGAACATCTTTAACGTCGCCCAGACGCCGAAGGCGCCATCAATGTGCAGCCAGGCGCCCAGATGCAAACTGGCTAGTTTTTTGCCGTACAAATGCCGGGAGCATGTCCTCCCCCGTCCACCCTGTCTACTCAATAAGGAGGCGAGGCGGCAACCGGAAACTGCCAGAATGACCAACGCCCCGGGGCCAGTGGTCCGGGGCGTTGGTCTGGGCCGTAAAGGGCGTCAGCCCAGCAGGGCCAGGGTCTCGTCGGCCGCCGCCTCCAGCACGCGGGCGTGGGCGGCGAAATCCAGGACGGTGATCCGCTCCCGGATGGTGCGCCCGTTGAGGGCGGCCAGCAGGAATTCCTCCCGGCTCAGGCGCAGGCTTTCGAGGGAAAAGGGGGCGCCGACCCGGCTGAACAGATCGGCGAAAAATTCCGGGCTACGGACCTGCCGGAACAATCCCTGCAATTGGGGCCAATGGTCCGGCAACAGACGGTCGAATTGCAGCAGGGCGTCCCGCTTGTTCTGGAACTGCTGCTCCACCTCAGCGGCATAGGGTCCCCAGATAGCCGGAATCCGCGCCAGGTCGGCGGCAAAAACCTCCTGCGCCACCGGTGCAAGCGCGGCCGCCTCGAGGTTGGCGAGATGCCGGTAGCAGCCGGCCGACAGTAGGATGCCGGCGCCCACCTGCAGGCCGTGGAGTTCCGCCTCCCGCCCCGTCAACACCTCGCGCATGTCCCAGAAATGGGAGACCAGGTGTTCACCGCCGGAGGCCGGGGCGCTCGAACCGGCCAGGCTCATGGCCACCCCGGAGACCAGCAGGCCATGGAAGAGCCCGGTCACGGCGGCCTCGTCGCCAGCGCCGATCTGCTCAGGCCGCTCGGCATAGCTGCCTTCGACCTCGGCGACCAGGGCCGAGGGAAGCCCGCAGTAGCCCCCCTGGAACAGCAGGGATTCGCTGCGCCAGTCGATATCCGAAACCGATTTGGCCAGAACATCGCAGAAACCCGCCTGCCGCAGCTTCAGGGGGGCATCGCAGACCACCTGGGGCACCACGTAGATCCGCGCCGGGGGTTGCGCCGGCACAGTTCGCTTGACCCCGCGCACCTTGATGGCGACGATCCCAGAGGTATAACCATTCATGGACGGCGCCGTCGGCACCGTCCAGTAGAGGAGCTGATTACGGTTGGCGGCGTACTTGCCCAGATCGTTGAGGGTCCCGGCGCCGACGGCGATGACCAGCGCTTTGCCGAAGGCGGCGGCGCGCAGGGCCTCGGCAAGGTCCTCGTCGGCATGGATGCCGGAGGCCTGGGTCCGTACCTCGACGTTCACCCCCTGCTGCCGCAGCTGGTGCAGAACCTCGGCGCCGGCCGCCCCGTGGGTTTCCGCATCGTCGATCAGCAGCACCTCCGCCGCGCCGACAGCGGCGCGGCACTCCTGCGCCAGGACTTCGTAGGCGTCTGCGGCGCTGTAAAGGGTGGTCAAAGGTTCGGGGTGCCCCTGCCCGCAGGTGCAGCCGGCCCGACAGATTTCTGCGGCCACCACGGGGACGAATTCGGCCTGCCATCGCCTCGCCATAAACCCCTCCTGCTTAAATCAGCTTCTTGCGAATTTTGACCACCACCACCTCGGCGATCAGCACCACGACAAAAATGCTGATCAGCACCATGGCGACCTGCTGCCACTCGAACAGATTCATGGCGTCATTCAAAACCACCCCGATGCCGCCGGCACCGACCAGCCCAAGCACGGCGGACTCCCGCACGTTGATGTCCCAGCGCAGCAGCAGGATGCTGAAGAAGGCGGGCATGACCTGCGGCCAGTAGCCCTTGACCATGACACTGAGCCAGGGAGCCCCGGTGGCACGCAGGGCCTCGACCGTCCCCATGTTGATCTCGGCGATCGCCTCGGCGAGCAGCTTGCCGACGAAACCGACGGAACGGACGCAGACGGCCAGGATCCCGGCGAGAATTCCAGGGCCGAACAGAGCGATGAACAGCAGCGCCCAGACCAGGGAGTTGACCGAACGGGACGCGACCAGGAAAAACTGGGCGATCCAGTTCAGCAGGCGGTTGCGAGTCACGTTGGGAGCATTGAGCAGGGCAAGCGGCACCGCGAACGCCAGGGTCAGAATGGTCCCGACGGTGGCGATATTGATCGTCTCAACCAACGCGCCATGGATGGTGGTGGGATAAAAGGCATAATCGGGGGGAACCATCCGCTGCACCAGGTCGAACACCTGGGCCGGCGCATCATAGAAAAACTCGGGGATAACCTCCACCGTTTCCAGCGACCAGATAAAAGCCGCCACCATCACCAGGTAAATCATGAAACGGGCCAGGCGCTGCCCCTGGCTCAGGCGCTGCCAGGCAGCTGTCTCGACTGCGGCACTCATTGGTAGACCTTTCGCACCAGGTTGGACAGAAACTCGCCGAACAGGATCACGGCGATGATGGTCAACAGAATGGTCAGGACGAAATCGTAGTCGAATCGCTGAAAGGCCGCGAACAGCGTCCCCCCGAGGCCGCCGGCGCCGACGATGCCGACCATGGTGGAGTTGCGCAGATTGGAGTCGAGCTGGTAGGTGGCAAAGCCGATGAACCGGGAAAACACCTGCGGGAGCACCCCGAAGAAAATCACCCCGACGAAATTGGCCCCCGTCGCCCGCACCGCCTCGACCTGCTTGAGGGAGATCTCCTCGATCGCCTCGGCGAACAGCTTGGCGATAAAGCCGATCGAGGCCAGCACAAGGGTCAGAATCCCTGCCAGCGCACCGAAGCCCACCGCCTTGACGAAGAGGATGGCGATGATCACCGGGTGAAAGGAGCGACACAGGGCGATGAAGGCCCGCATCGGCACGGTCACCAGGTTGGGCATCAGGTTGCGGGCGGCAAGAAGACCGACAAACAGCGAAATAAAGATGCCGACCACGCTGGAGATGATGGCAATCTGCATGCTCTCCAGAAGGTCGTGGAGCAGCAGCTCCCAGCGCCCAAATTCGGGAGGGAGCATCCGGTCTAGCAATTTTCCGGCCTGTCCGAGTCCGGTAAGGAATCGCTCCCAGGACAATCCCTGGGCGGTCAGGGCGTATCCCAGGTAGGCGAACAGCCCCAGCCAGAGCAGCCGGTTCCACCAAGACAGCCTGAAGGGATTTTCCTGGGTTACTCCAGCCACGATTCCCCTCCGTAGATCTGCTTGAGATGATCCTCGGTCATCGCCCCGGGCAAACCGTCGAACACCACCTCGCCTCCGGTCATGCCGATCATACGGTCGGCGAAACGCTTGGCCAGCATCACGTCATGCATGTTGATGAGCACCGGGATCTTGTTGCGCTCGGCGAAGGTCCGCATCAGCTCCATGATCTCCACCGAGGTTTTCGGGTCGAGGGACGAGGTCGGTTCGTCAGCCAGCAGGATATAGGGGTTCTGCATCACCGCGCGGGCGATGCCGACCCGCTGCCGCTGCCCGCCGGAAAGGGCATCGGCCCGCTGCCGGGCGAAATCCCGCAACCCGACCGTTTCCAGCAATTCGTAGGCGGTGGCGATATCCTGGGGGGTGAATTTGCGCCGCCAGGCCTGCCAGGCGCTCATGTACCCGAGCCGCCCGGTCAGGACGTTCTCCATCACCGTCACGCGTTCCACCAGGTTGTATTCCTGGAAGACCATGCCGATATGACGCCGGCTGCGGCGCAGAGCCTCTCCGCTGACCCTGGCCAGATCGGCCCCGTCGAAGAGGATTTCTCCCCCGCCGGGGTTGACCAGGCGGTTGATGCAGCGCAGCAGAGTGCTTTTGCCGGTGCCCGAAGGGCCAATGATGGCGATCAGGCCGGGCTGGTCAATGGTGAGGTTGATGCCTTTCAGAACCGGCTTGCCGGGAACGTAGGCATGGGTCAGACCCTTGATCGTCAACGCTTTGTTGCCGTTACTCATGATTGCATCTCGCCTGTTCTGGAATATGGCCGGAGCACCTGCCGCCCCGGTGTGGGCAACAACCAGAAACAAGGCGGCGCGCACCGGCATTATCGCATTTGCCGCCACGCGCCGCCTGTCCGGTTCAATGGCTTTTCAGCAGCAGGAACAACGCTTACTGGGATTTCTTCGCCCCCTCTTCCGCCTTCTTCTTGGCCGCCTCTTCTGCCTTTTTCTTGGCATCCGCAGCTTCCTTCTCGGCCAACTTCGCCAGATCGGCCTTGGTGTAACCGGTGCCGGTGGAATGGGCGATATCGCGGATCACTTCCCAGTCCTTTTGGTAAGTGATGGGGAAGAAACGATCCGCGCCGTCGAAGGTCTTCTGCATTTCCGCAGGGAAGCGATAGGTGTTGAAGGCGTCGCGGACCTTGGCCGCCAGGTCAGGGTTGAGATCGTGGGCATAGCCGAAGGAGGAGGTCGGGAAGCCGGCGCTGCGGTAGATGATGCGGAATTCCTCGCCATTCACCCGGCCCGAAGCCACCATCCGGTGATAGACGTCGGAAGCGACCGGTGCGGCATCGTAGTCGCCACTCAGCACGCCCAGCACCGACTGGTCATGTTTGCCGGAATAGACCACTGTGTAGTCCTGGTCAGGAACCAGGCCCAATTTGGGGAAAATCGCCCGCGGCGCCAGGTTGCCCGAGTTGGAGGAGACGGCGGTGTGGGCAACCTTGCGACCCTTGAGATCGGCCAGCGTCTTGTAGGGGCTGTCCTTGCGCACGATCATGATCAGGTTGTAGCCCTGGAAGGCATCGGCGGTCCCCTTTACCGCGATCGGCACATAGCCGGCCAGGTTGACCGCATATCCGGTGGGGCCGGTGGAGAAACCGGCGATGTGCAGACGGCCCGAGCGCAGGGCCTCCACCTGGGCTGCATTGGAGTGGACAGAGTAATAGACGACCTTCTTCCCGGTCTTCTTGGCCAGGTAATTTTGGAAATCCGCGAAGGTATCCTTGTAGACCGCCGGATCCTCAACAGGCGTGTAGGTGAAAACCAGGGTGCTGGGGTCGCGCCAGGCCTTCTTGTCCTTGGGAGTATCTGCCACCAGGTCGAAATCTTCGTCGCAGTACGGTGCATCGAGGGAACCGCTGTTTGTGCAACCCGGGTTGGCCGCCTGCACCGGCAGGGGAGCCACCACCCAGGTCAGGGCCACGGCCAGAATCGTCAATAGCCAGTGTTTCTTCATCGTCAATCCTCCAGAAATTGAGGGGTAGTCGACAGTCAGTCACTGTGACCGACTCGGCGAAAAGAGGGAAGCTTTAACAATGCAAAACAGGGTTTTCTTTCGACAGAATCTATCTTTCATCATTTCGAAAAAATGTCAATCCCAGAATGTTCGATTACGAAAAAACACTGGATGATTTGCTCCAAATTGGCTAGCATTGCCTTAGGGTTTTTTGCGGATGCCGCAGCCAGTCGGTGACTTGGTATTCACAGGACGGAGCAGGTATGAACAAACGGCAGGGGGAAATTCTGAAAATGGTGCAGCGCCAGGGGTTTGTCTCCATCGAGGCGCTGGCGCAAAGCTTCAACGTCACCCCCCAGACTATCCGTCGGGACATCAACGAGCTTTGCGACCAGCAATTGCTGACCCGCTACCACGGCGGGGCCGGCATCTCATCCAGCGTGGAGAACATCGCCTACGTGACCCGCCAGGTTCTCTGCCTGCAGGAAAAACAACGAATCGCCCGTCTGGTCGCCAGGCACATCCCCAACCGCGCCTCCCTCTTCATCAACATCGGCACCACCGCCGAGGAGGTGGCCAAGGCCTTGGTCGACCACGAAGGCCTCCGGGTAATCACCAACAACCTCAACGTTGCCGCGGTGTTGAGCGGCAATCCCAGCTGCGAAGTGATCGTCGCCGGCGGCCTGGTCCGACAGCGGGACCTCGGGGTCACCGGCGAGGCAACCATCGACTTCATCCGCCAGTTCAAGGTCGATTTCGGGGTGATCGGCATCTCCGGCATCGACCAGGACGGCAGCCTCCTCGACTTCGACTACCGCGAAGTGAAGGTCGCGAAGGTGATCATCGAAAATTCCCGCCAGGTCTTTCTCGCCGCCGACCATACCAAGTTCGGCCGCAATGCCCTGGTCCGGCTTTGCGACCTGACCCAAGTCGATGCCCTCTTCACCAACCAAACCCCGCCCAAGATCATGCTCGATGTGATCGCCGCCAGCAACACCCGCCTCTACGTTCCAGACAGCGAATCCTGACTTTCGATTTCGACAATTTTTTCGTCATCCTTGTCGTGAATCGAACTTTTTATTTTCGTTTACAAAAACAAAAAGGGCGTTATATTCTCCTGCCATGGACCTGAACCATTGATGGGAGGAGCCCGTGGAGCGTGCGGCCCAACTGGACAAACTGAGGCGGGGGCAGGTCTTCGACCTGCTGGTGATCGGCGGCGGCGCCACCGGCTGCGGCATCGCCCTGGATGCGGCCAGCCGGGGGCTGAATGTGGCGCTGGTGGAGCAGAACGATTTCGCCGAGGGGACCAGCAGCCGCAGCACCAAGCTGGTCCATGGCGGGGTGCGCTACCTCGAGATGGCGGTCAAGCACCTGGACCGGGTGCAGTACCGCCTGGTGCGGGACGGCCTGCGGGAGCGGGCGCTGCTACTGAAAAACGCCCCCCACCTCTGCCACCGCCTCCCCCTGGTCACCCCCCTCTACTCCTGGCTGGAAATCCCCTACGTCTTCGCCGGCCTCAAGCTCTACGACCTGCTGGCCGGCTCCGCTGGCATCGGTCATAGCCGCCTGCTGGGGCGCAGGGAGGCGCTGCAGCGGTTTCCGATGCTCAAGGCGCAGGGGCTCAAGGCCGGGGTGCTCTATTACGACGGCCAGTTCAACGACGCCCGCACTGCTTTGGCCCTGGCCCTGACCGCTTCCGAGCAGGGGGCGACTTTGGTGAATCATCTGGAGGTGACGGGGCTGAAAAAGGAGCAGGGGCGGATCTGCGGCGTCGAACTGCAGGACCGTCTCGACGGTGAGTGCTTTACGGTGGCCGCCCAGGGGGTGATCAACGCCACCGGTCCCTTCGCCGACCAGGTGCGCCGGCTTGATGACCCCGCGGCGCAGCCATTGCTCAAGGTCAGCTCCGGCATCCACATCGTTTTGGACCAGCGCTTCGCCCCCCCCGACACCGGGCTGATGATCCCCGCCACCGAGGATGGCCGGGTGCTGTTCGTCCTCCCCTGGGAGGGGCACGCCCTGGTCGGCACCACCGACGAAACCGCGGAAATTGACGAACACCCGCGGCCGAGAGCCGAGGAGATCGCCTACCTGCTGCGCCACGTCCAGAAGTACTTCGACCTCCAGGTCGGCGAACAGGACATCAAGGCAGTCTGGTCCGGATTGCGCCCCCTGGTCTTCGCCGCGGACGCGGGCAACACCGCGCGCCTGGCGCGGGACCATTTCATCCAAGCCAGCCCCTCGGGCCTGCTCACCATCACCGGCGGCAAGTGGACCACCTACCGGGAGATGGCCGAGGATACCGTCAACCAGGCCATCAAGGCCTATTCGCTCGCCCTGAGCGGCCCCTGCCGCACCGCCGATCTGCCCCTGGCCGGCGCCGCGGGCTTCGATCCGGCCGGTGCCGCGAGCCTGGCCGACCGCTACGGTCTCCCCCCGGCCAGCGCCGAGCACCTGCACCGGGCCTACGGCGGCCGCGCTCCCCGGGTCGCCGAACTCGCCCGCGCCGACGGCTACGCCCGGCTCGCCGCCGGCCATCCCTACCTCGAAGCGGAGGTGTTGTATGCCGTCCGGCATGAGGCCGCCCTGCGCGCCGCCGACGTGCTGGCCCGGCGCCTGCCCCTGGGGCTGCTCGACCGCGCCGCCGCCCTGGCCGCCCTGCCGCGGGTCATCGACCTGATGGCGGTCGAACTCGGTTGGGATGCCGGACGCCTTGGGCAGGAACGGCAGCTGGCCGAACAGCGCCTCGGCGAAGCCCTCTGAGCTCCCTTGCCCCTCAGGCCTTGCGGTAGACCTGGCCGAAGCGCGCCTCCTGCTGCGGGTCACCGGATCGATGCCGACGATCAGTACATGTTCGGCGGTTTCCGCCGGCAGTTCCAGGGTCGGATGGTAGCGCAGGCGGTGCTCGATCCAGGGGGCGAGAAACAGGCTGATCCGGCCGAAGGGGAGGATGATGAGCAGAAACACCACCCCGGTGGTGGTCACCAGGGCGGCGAAAATATAGCCGAGGTCGCGGGGAAAGGTGATGTCGCCGACGCCAAGGGTGGTCATGACCGTGATCACCCAGTAGATGCCGGCGATGAAGGAGAACTCCCGCCCTTCCAGGTGCCACATCGGGTAACGGAAGACCGTGGCATAGATCAACCCCAGGGCGGTGAGAAAGGCACAGTGATAGAACAGGACCTTGAGGTTCTGCTTGGCCCGGCCGCGAAAAAAGTACGCCAGCTCCGCCGAGATCGACTTCATCCCAAGCTCCCGTGAAAACCGCCTGAATCCGGTAACCATGGCATCGGGACCGGTCAGCGTCAACCCGCCAGCGCAGTGCCCCCGACCTTGCGCTTCCCCCCCAGGGTCGAAGCTGGAACTAGGTCCATTTCCTCCGGGAAGCAGATTGACAACCCGGGGATAGTCGCCAGAATTAAAGGAACATCTGTCTGGGTGTCTGTCCCACTGTAGCGGCCTGATTGCAACCTGGAAGAACGGGAGCCCCCATGAGCCACCTGCTGCCCAACTACCAGCCCCCCGATTTCTCCCGCCCCGAGCTGGCCGCGGCGCCGGTGGTGCGCACCGAACCGGCCCCGGCCGACGGGGTCGCCCCCCCCAACTACCACGGCACCTCCAACCACCCCGAATACGTCCACCTCGGCGGCGGCGACTGGCTGCTGGCCACCGAGAGCCGCATGGATTCGGTGCTGGTGCTCAAGGGGCGCCAGCTGGAGGTGGTGGAAGCGCGCAGGGTCCGCCGCGGCGACCCGGTGGTGGTGGGGCGCACCGAGAACGGCGAAGAGGGGATTTACGTCCACACCACCGGCTTCGCCCCCCCCGAGCGGGCCGCGGCGGACAAATTCGCCTTCCGCACCCGCGGCACCCGCGAGACCCCCTTCTCCCGCTCCTACGACGAACTCTACCAGGTGCTGCGCCACGACCGGGAGCAGGGCTACATCGCCTGGGTGCTGGGGCCGGCGGTGGCCTTCGACAAAGACAGCCGCGACGCCATGCAGGGGCTGATCGAGCACGGCTACTGCCAGGCGCTGCTGGCCGGCAACGCCCTGGCCACCCACGACCTGGAGGCGGCCCTGTTCCGCACTGGCCTCGGCCAGGACATCTATTCCCAAAACCTGCGCCCCCAGGGGCACTACAACCACCTCGACATCCTCAACGCCGTGCGCCAGCACGGTTCCATCCGTTCCACCCTCGAGAAGCTGCAGCTGCGCGACGGCATCATCTACGCCTGCGAAAAGCACGGCGTCCCCTATGTGCTGGCCGGCTCCATCCGCGACGACGGACCGCTGCCGGAAGTGATCTCCGACGTCTACGCCGCCCAGGACGCCATGCGCGTCCACGCCCGCAAGGCCACCACCGTCATCGCCCTGGCCACCCAGCTGCATTCCATCGCCTTCGGCAACATGGTGCCGAGCTACCAGGTGGGAGCCGACGGCCAGGTGCGCCCGGTCTATTTCTACATCGTCGATATGACCGAGTTCTCCGCCGACAAGCTCGCCAACCGCGGTTCGGCCCAGGCGGTGGCGATTCTGACCAACGTCCAGGATTTCATCGTCAACCTCTGGAACAACCTGCGCCACTGACCGGCGGGAGGAGCCCATGGGCGCCAGTCTCGACATCATCGGCGTTCCCATCGACCTCGGCCAGTCCCACCGCGGCGTCGACCTCGGCCCCGGCGCCCTGCGCTATGCCGGCCTCGCCCCGCGCCTGCAACAGCTCGGCCATAGCCTGCGTGACCGCGGCAACCTCAGCGTGCCGGTGCGGGACATGCTCCTCGACCAGCGCCCCCAGCACTACCTCCCTGCCGTCACCGAGGTCTGCCAGGCGGTCTACCAGGCCGGGCGGGAGTCGGTGGCGGCCGGGCACCTCCCGGTCTTTCTCGGCGGCGACCACTCCCTGGCCATCGGCAGCATCGGCGGCATCAGCCACGACCAGCCCGCCGCGGTGCTCTGGATCGACGCTCACGGCGACTTCAACACCCCGAGCAGCTCCCCCTCCGGCAACATCCACGGCATGGCCCTGGCCGCCCTCCTCGGACAGGGGTATGCTGAGCTGGTGGACGTGGGCCGCCCCGGCCCCAAGCTGCTCCCCCGCGATGTGGTGCTGATCGGGGTGCGCACCCTCGACGGCGAGGAGCGGCAGCGCCTGGCGAGCAGCGGCATCAGCGTCTATACCATGCGGGATCTCGACGAGCGGGGGATGAGCGCCGTCATTCGCGAAGCCCTGCAGCGCCTCGAGCATCACCCGCGGCTGCACGTCAGCCTGGATGTGGATGCCCTCGACCCGATGACCGGCCCCGGCGTCGGCACCCCCGCCCCCGGCGGCCTGACCTACCGCGAGGCGCAGCTGCTGATGGAGGTCATCGCCGACAGCGGCCGGGTCTGCTCCCTCGATCTGGTGGAGATCAACCCGATCCTCGATCACCGCAACCAGACCGCCCAGATTGCCGTCGACCTGGCCGTCTCCCTGTTCGGCAAGCGCATCCTTTGACCCGGCGCTGCCGCTTGACAGCCTCGACCGCATCGTTAGAATAGCCGCCAGATCCGCATTTCCCTTGCCCGTGGAGGTATCGTCATGACCAGACTGATCGTGCTCGGCTGCGCCCTGCTGCTCGGCGGCTGCGGCTGGCTGCTCCCAGGCCGCAATCTGCCGGCGCCCGCTGGCCTGGGGAACATGACTCCGGCCATCGGCGCTCCGGCAGGCGCCCTCGCCCATCGCTCCTTGCCCGCCGGGGTCCATCCCTCCGACCTGGTCGCCATGCGGGAGACCGCCCGCTACGCCCTCGACGGCCCCCGGGTCAATCAGGCCTGCACCTGGTTTGACCGCGACAGCCAGCATGCCGGGGCCATCACCCCCCTGTGGCTGGAACACAGCTCCACGGGGGAAGAGTGCCGCAGCTACCTGCAGCTGCTGGTGCTCGAGCAGCAGCGCCACCACACCCGCGGTACCGCCTGTCGCCAGGCCGACGGCCGCTGGCTGATCGTCCGCTAGCCGTGGCCCTGTCGCCAGCCAAACTCCGGGCCCTGCGCGCCAGGCAGCTCAAGAACATCGCCCTGTGCGCCCTGCTCAGCGGTTTCGGCCTGCTGCTCGGCGGCGCCGTCGCCGGTCGCGCAGCCATCGCCTGGCTTGGCCTCGGCCTGTTCCTCGCCGGCATCCCGCTGCTGCTGTTCGGCATCCGCCTCGGCCGGAAGTGAACTTGCCCTCTCCGGAATAGTCCCTTCTCCTTCTCGCCCATCCCTGCGACGCTCGGAAAAAAAAGGGCGGCCCCGCCGGGGACCGCCCTTTTCTGTGCCAGCTCTGACAGCCGCCTTATTTGATGGTGGCCAGCCGCTCCTTGGCCCGCTTGGCCTCTTCGGAGAGGGGGAAGGTGTCAACCACCCGCTTCAGGATCACCTTGGCGTTCTTGGTGTCCCCCAGGGCCTGGAAGCTGAGTCCCTGTTTGTAGAGGGCCGAGGCAACCTTGGGATGGTCGCCGTATTTCTGGATGACATCCTGAAACTGCAGGATGGCGTTCTCGTATTTCTTTTCCCCGTAATAGGTCTCGCCGATCCAGTACATGGCGTTGACCCCGAGGGGGTCCTGGGGATATTTCTTGAGAAAATCCTGCATCAGCTCGCGCCCCCTGGCCATCTCTCCCTGGCGCTGGATCAGGTCGAGCCCCCGCTCGTAGAGGGCCTGGGGGGTTTCGCCGACCGCGGCCGCACCGGCCACCGGCGCGAGGCCGGCCGCCGGGAGCGCCCCGGACTGGAGCCTCGCTTCGAGCTTGCCCACCCGGTCTTCCAGGGCGGTCAGCTTCAGCCCCAGGTCGTCGCGGATCAGCTTGATCTCATCCCGGGTCCCACCCTTATCGCGCTTGACATCCTCGAAGCGGCCGCTGAAAGACTGCATCTCCACCCGCAGGGTGTCTACCGCCGCCTGCATTTCCGCCTGCTGGCGGGCCAGGTTGTCCAGGGTGGTCTTGGTCTCTCCCCCCTGGCGCATAGTGGCCACGCCCCGCTCGGTTTCAGCCAGGCGCCGTTTCATTTCCGTCAGGTCCCGCTCCATCATCAATTCCCGCTGGGTCGGAATACAGCCGGCGACCAGGGGGAACAGGGCCAGGGACAGCATCATCGGTTTCAGGTACTTCAACACGGGTCATCCTTCTTTCTTGGGGAGCCGGCGCGGCGCCCCGCTAAGCAAGCAGAAATCAGCGCACCGCCTTGAACTCGGCCCGGCGGTTCTTGACCCAGCCGGACTCGCTCCGGGTCTTGTCGAGGGGAAGTTCCTCGCCGTAGGAGATGATGGTCAGCTGCGCCTCGGGAATCCCCAGGGAGACCAGGAAGTTCTTGGCCGCCAGGGCGCGCCGCTCGCCGAGGGCGAGGTTGTATTCGTCGGAGCCGCGCTCGTCGCAATGCCCCTCGATCACCACTTTCATCCCCTTGTTCGCCTTGATGAAGGCGGCATTGCGGGTGAGGATCCCCTGCGCCTGCTCGGAGAGGGTGAAGGCATCGTAGTCGAAAAAGATCCGCTCCAGGCCGGTCACCGCCTGGGCGGCGAGCACCGTGTCGCCGGCGTGGGTGGCATCCCCCACCGCCTGCTGACGAAAGCCGCTGATCTCCTGGCTTGGCATGGTGGTGGTCGGGGCCGTGGTGGCGGCGGGGAGGTCGGCGGCGAGGGGCCGGGGAGCCGGCTTCTTGGCGCAGCCCGGCAGAATCAGGGCCAGCAGGGCCAGCGGCAGCAACAGGCGGTAAGACAGGGGCTTGGTCATGACGGGGCTCCTTGGCAAAGGTCAGTGCCGCCCGGGCAGGGACGGCGGACAAACGGGCTCAGTATACAAACGGCGTTAAAAAAAGACAACCCTTCTACCAGTGGCCGGACCAGGCGGGGTGATTGCAGTCCCCCCCCGGCGGGGAGATGCGCACCGCCCCGGTGCCATCGGCGCGCATGATGTAAACCGCCTTGCGCCCCTCCTTGTCGGAGGAGTAGACCAGGAAGCGGCCGTCAGGGCTCCAGCGGGGATGCTCCTTGTTGCCGCCGCCGAAGGTGAGCTGGCGTTCGTCGCTGCCGTCGGGACGGATGGTGTAGATGTTGAACGCCCCCCCTTCCAACCGGCTGAAGGCGATGCGGTCCCCCTTCGGGCTCCAGGCCGGGGTGGCGTTGTACTTGCCGCTGCCGGTCAGGCGGCTGGTGGCGCCGCTGACCACGTCGAGGATGAAGATGTGGGGGTTCCCCTGGCGGTCGGAGACAAAGGCGATGCGGTCGCCGGTGGGGTTCCAGCTCGGGTCGACGTCGATCCCCCATTCCCGGGTCAGGCGCTTGCGTTCGCTGCCGTCGGTGCCGAGCAGGTAGAGTTCCGAGTTGCCGTCCTTGGAGAGGGTCAGGGCGAGCTCCCGGCCGGTGGGGCTGTAGCGCCCGCCGGTGTTGAGCCCCTGGCGGGCGGAGAGCTTGGCCTCCTTGCCCGAGTAGATCTCCTTGCGGTAGAGATCGGGGTTGCCGGCCTTGTAGGAGGTGAACAGCAGCTCCTTGCCGACGCTGGAGAAGTCGGGGTTGAGCACGATGGAGCGATGGTCGGTCAGGCGCACCGGATCGTGGCCGTCCACCTCCATCAGGTAGAGCTCCTTGTGACCGCTGCGGTTGGAGATATAGGCGATACGGGTGTTGAAGGGGCCGCTCTCGCCGGTCAGGGAGAGCAGGATCTGGTCGGCGAAGCTGTGGGCCATTTGCCGGGCGTCCTTGACCTTGCCGACATAGCGGCGGCCGGTGAGCAGCCGGCGGCTGACCACGTCGAAGAGCCGCGCCTCCAGGGTCAGGGTGTCGCCGCTGACGCTGTAGGCCCCCTTGATCACCGCCTCGGCGCCGAGCATCTGCCATTCGGCGAAATCGACCTGGGTGCTGGCCAGGCCGATGCGGGCGGCGTCGGCAAGAAAGGCCTTGGGGTCGAGGAGGGAAAAGAGGCCGGAGAGCTCCAGGTCCCAACGCAGCACCTGGTCGACCACCGCGGCCACCTCGGGGGCCGGCGCCCCTTCCTGAGGCAGGAAGGGGGTGATGGCAGCGGGGATCGCCTGTTGGCCCGGTCCGCGGATTTCGATCTGGGCCAGGGCCGGGGTGGCCAGCAGGGACAGCATCAGGGTCAGCAGGGTCAACAGTTTCATCGATTTCAATCCAATAGTTCCTTCAGGTTGAAGATGACATCCAGTTCCAGGCGCTTGTCCGGCGGGGTTGGCAGCTGTTTGAGCTGCAGGATCGCCTTGCGCACCGAGTCGTCGAAGCGCTCGTCCCCCGAGGGGCGGGTAAAGCGGTAATCGACCAGCCGCCCCTGGGGGTCGAAGACGATCACCACCGAGGCTTCCAGGTCGCGGCGGCTCACCTGGTACTTGGAGAGGGCCCAGGCCTTTTTCAGGTAGTCGTGGATCCAGAGGTCGAAGGAGGTTCCGGCCTCCGTCCCCTTGCCGCCGGCCACCCCTACCGGAGCGTCGGTACCGCGGCCCCGGGAGTCCTTGGAGCCGAGGGCGGCGAGTTTCTCCTGCAACTCCCGCATCTCCTGCTGCCGGCGCAGATCCTCGATGCGCTGGGCCACCGCGTCCTTGGCCGGCTCCTTGCTCGGCGTCGGCTTGGGGGGTGGTTCTTTGCTCGGGGTCGGCTTGACCACCTCCGGCTTTGGGGCCGGTTTCACCGGCTCGGGCTTCGGCTTGGGCGGCTCCGGGGCCTTGGGGGGCGTCGGTGGTTTGACCGGCTCGGGCGGTTTCACCGGGGCGGCCTCCGGCGGCGGTGCCGGGCTCTGGTCCGGGTTTTTCTGCGGCTCCCGGGCGGCGTCGGGGCGGCCGGCCTGGGGGTCTTTGACCGGCAGGTTGAGCAGGTCGACCACGTAGACCGGGCGCTCGTCGATTTTCCGCCGGGGGAGGAAATCCCCGGCGAACAGCGCCAGCACCGCCAGATGCAGCGCCAGCGACAGAATGATGGTCCGCCGCAGCCCCTGTTCCGGGGTCAGCAGCGGTTTGGACGGCGAGGGTTCGGCCATGGCAGAGTCAGGCCCCCCCGATGGAGGAAAAACGGCTCATCAGGGCTTCGGCTCCTGGGAGACCATGCCGAGCTTGTCCACCCCGGCCTGCTTGATCGCCGCCATCACCTGCACCACGGTGCCGTAGAGCACATCGCGGTCGGCTTCGAGGAAGACCTCCTTCTCTTCCCGGTCCTTGAGCATCTGGGTGAGCACGGCGGCGAGCTTGTCCGGCGTCTCGATGCGCGACTGACCGATGGAAACCACTCCCCCCTTGGCCACGGTCACCACCAGCGGCTCCTTCTGGGCACTCAGGGTCGGGGCGTTGGCCACCTCAGGGAGGTTGACGTCGAGCCCCTGCTCCATCATCGGCGCGGTGACCATGAAGATGATCAGCAGCACCAGCATGACGTCGACGAAGGGGGTGACGTTGATCTGGGAGAGCGTACTGCGGCGGCCTTGGCCGCGCTGGCCCACTTCCATTTAACCCCTCCGCGCCATGCGCTCGACGATGTTGAGAAATTCCTGACTGAAGTTGTCCATCTCGCCGATCAGCACGTTGGTCTTGTTGAGAAAGTGGTTGTAGCCCACCACCGCCGGGATCGCCGCCACCAGGCCGATGGCGGTCACGATCAGGGCCTCGGAAATGCCGGGGGCGACCACCGCCAGGGAGGCGCTGCCGGTTTTGCCGATGCCGTGGAAGGAATCCATGATCCCCCAGACGGTGCCAAACAGGCCGATGAAGGGGGCGGTGGAGCCGGTGGTGGCGAGAAAGGTCAGGAACTTCTCCAACCGATGGGTCTCGGTGGTGGTGGCCCGGCGCAGAGCGCGGGCCACGTTCTCGGCCCGGCCGAGGTCGGCGGTGAAATCGTCCTCCCCTTCCTTCTTGCGCTGGGTCCGGAGCAGTTCCTGGTGCCCTTCGCGAAACAGCACCGCCAAGGGGGAATGGGTGAAGTCGCGCAACCCCTGACTGATGGTGTCGAAGCGCTTCTTGGCCCAGAAAAACTCGAGAAAGCGTTCGGAATCCTTGGTCGCCCGGTGCACCTCCCGCAGTTTGAAGAAGATGATGGCCCAGGAAACCACGGAGGAATAGACCAGAATCATGATGACCAGTTTGACCACCGGCCCGGCGTTCAGTACCAGATGCAGAGCGTTCAAGTAAGGAGTCCTCTCGTACGGTGTTGGGATTTTGACGGGGCCGATTATTGACCAGGGCCAGGCTGCAAGTCAATAGCAATCGGGGCCGTAAACGGCGCCATTACCGTGTTTTTTCGTCACTTTACGGCGACAGGAGGGGGTTTTTAAGGGCCCGTGCATAACCCGCCGTGGCAGACCCGGGCGAGCGCGCCAGCAGCGCTTGCAGGGAGGGAAGGTCGTCCACATCCTCCCAGCCGGGGACCTCCGCCAGGGAAATGCCTGCGGCCGCGGCCCGCTGCCGGGTCAGTTCCAGCACCTGGTCGCTGCTCCAGGGAATGGCGGCGAATAACTCGGGGTGCGGGCGGCGCAGGCCGATGAGCACATAACCGCCGTCAACCGCCGGCGCCACCACCGCCTCGGTGCGCTGCAGGGCGGCAAAGGCCTGCTCCAGCAACTCTTGGGGGAGGTCGGGGCTGTCCGAGCCGACCAGCACCGCGCCACGGCAATCCGCGACCTCCAACAGGGTCGTCAGGGCCCGTTGCAGGCGCTCGCCGAGGTCCCCCTCCCCCTGGGGCAACAGGGGCAGGTCGGGAAAAGCCTGGCGGAACCAGCTTTCTTCCCCGGCGAAGCAGAGCACCGGGGTCCAGGGGCCGGTCTGCAGCCGGGCCACCGTTTCCTCCAGGCTGACCCGGTAGAGGTCGGCGGCCTGCGCCGGGCTCAAGGGGGGACAAAGCCGGGTTTTCACCGCGCCCGGCCGGGGTTGCTTGGCGAAAATCCCCACAAATTGCCCGTTTTTTGGGCGAATTCCGGCAAGAAAGTCTGCCTTCGCTCCTTTATCCACCTTTTCCACAGCCTTATCCACAATCAGCGGGCCCCCCCGCTCTCCACCAGGGCATAGGCGGAATGGTTGTGGATCGACTCGAAATTCTCGCACTGCACCCGGAACCAGCTGATCCGCGCGATGGAACGCAGCTTCTCGGTGACCGCGCGGACGATGTCCTCGACGAACATGGGATGATCGTAGGCCTGCTCGGTTACCGCCTTCTCGTCCTCCCGCTTGAGCAGGGAATAGACCGGGGAACTGCCGCACTGCTCGATCCACTCGATCAGATCCTCCAGCCAGACGTGGTCGCGGTAGCGGATCTGCACGGTGACGGCACTGCGCTGGTTATGGGCGCCGCGGGCGCTGATCTCCTTGGAGCAGGGGCACAGGGAGGTCACCGGCACGGTGACGCCGAGGATGAAGTCGCGCTCCTCGCCGAGGGTGCCGATCATCTGGCACTGGTACTCCATCAGCCCCACCGCCTTGGAAACCGGCGCGGTCTTGGCCACGAAGTAGGGAAACTCCAGCTCCAGGTGGGCGCAGCTGGCCTCGAGGCGCTCTTTCATCTCCTGCAGAATGGCGTCGAGGCTTTCGATGCTGATCTCGCCATGGTAGAGGTTGAGGATTTCGATGAAACGGCTCATGTGCGTCCCCTTGAAGTGGTGCGGCAGGTCGACGTACATGTTGATGCGCGCCACCGTGTGCTGCTGGGTCTTGTGCTTGTCGAGCACCACGATGGGGTAGCGGATATC
>CAZYXS010000046.1:0-521 GCA_964650955.1 uncultured Desulfuromonadales bacterium
CATGGGGCTCGAGGTGCGGGCAGGGGGGGTCGGGATTCCCGGGTTGGTCGGTCAGGACGGGGTGATCTCCGTCTGCCCCAATCTGCCCCTCTTGAACGGGCTGAATCTGGCGAACCGCCTGGCCGGGGAGCTTGGCCGACCTTTCGTCGGCCTCAACGATGCCAATGCCATTGCCCTGGGGGAGGCCCGGTTCGGGGTCGCTCAGGACCTGGACTCCTTTCTCGCGGTCACCCTCGGCACCGGGGTCGGCGGGGGGTTGATCCTTGCTGGACAACTCTGGCAGGGGCGGGATGGCGCGGCGGGGGAAATAGGCCATTGCATGGTCGAGGCGGAAGGGCGGCGCTGCGGCTGCGGTGCCCTGGGTTGCCTGGAGCGCTATGCTTCCGCCAGCGGAATTCTGGAGACGGTCCGGACAGGGATGACTTCCGGTCGGAGCAGCTGCCTGGAGGCCGAGGGTTTGACCGCGGCCCGGGTTGCCCAGGCGGCAAGGCAGGGGGATGGCCTCGCCCTGCATGCCTTCG
>CAZYXS010000046.1:531-6977 GCA_964650955.1 uncultured Desulfuromonadales bacterium
CGTGATCGTGGCAGCCCCCGACCTCGCAGGTCGCGAGCGCGTCCTCGCCCTGCATGCCTTCGACCTCGCCGGACAGCGGCTGGGCCAGGCCCTGGCCGGGGTGATCCATCTGCTCAACCTGGAAGGCCTGGTATTTTGCGGCCGGGTCGCGGCCAGCTTCGACCTGCTGCGCCCAAAGCTTGAACGGGAACTCGACCGGCGGGTGTTCGACCTGCCCCGGCGGCGCTTGCAATTGCGGGTCGGGACCTTGGGGGATGGGGCCGGCGTCATCGGTGCAGCCGGGTGGGCTGCGGAGACGCTTCGGGATTCTGCTTGAACAGTTCAACGTGGCAAGATTCCTGCATGTTTGCCTCCCTTGAACAGGAACGGATAACCGGACCTAACTCTTCATGGAGATATGTCGATGAGAAAAACCTTGGCCATCCTGACCGGCGGTGGTGATTGCCCCGGTCTCAACGCGGTCATTCGTGGTGTGACTCGCGCCGCCATCCTGCGACACGGCTGGCGTGTTCTCGGTATTGAAGACGGCTTTGACGGCCTTGTGGATGGGCCGCGGGTGCAGGAACTGGATCTGCCCGCCGTGCGCGGAATTTTGCCACGAGGGGGGACGATTCTGGGCACCAGCAATCGCGGCAATCCCTTCGCGTACCCGGTGAAGGTGGATGGCGAGGTGCGACTGGTCGATGTTTCGACACGGGTGGTGGAAAATTTTCAAAAAATTGGCGCGGATGTCCTGGTTGCCGTCGGTGGCGACGGGACCCTGAAAATCGCCCAGCGGTTGTTCGAAATCGGCCTGCCGGTGATCGGCGTACCCAAGACCATTGACAACGACCTGCAGGCAACCGACGTCACCTTCGGTTACAACACCGCCGTGGCCACAGTAACGGAGGCCCTTGACCGGCTCCATTCCACCGCCGAGAGCCACCAACGGGCCATGATCGTCGAGGTCATGGGGCGGGACGCCGGCTGGATCGCCCTGGAATCAGGCATTGCCGGCAGCGCCGACGTGATCCTCATCCCCGAAATCCCCTATTGTATCGACTCCGTGTGCGACGCCATCCGTGCCCGCCGGGAGCGGGGCAGCAAGTTCTCCATCGTGGTGGTGGCCGAGGGCGCCTTTCCGGCCCAGGGGGACAAGGTGCGGAAACTGACCGCAGAGGAAAATCTCGGCGTCGAGCGTCTTGGGGGGATTGGCCAGTTCGTCGCCAAGAGTATCGGCACCCGGTTGGATATGGAAAACCGGGTCGTGGTACTCGGCCATGTCCAGCGGGGGGGCTCGCCGACTCCCTTCGACCGGATTCTGGGGTCCCGTTTCGGCACCAAGGCGGTGGAACTCATCGCCCAGGGGGATTACGGTCACATGGTGGCCCTGCGGGGGCGCTGTGTGGCGGCAGTCCCCATTGCCGAGGCCGTTGGCGCCCTGAATCTGGTCGATCCGGACGGCGAACTGGTGCGCACCGCGGAAGATCTCGGCATCGTCATGGGGCGTCCCGCCCGGTGATGCCCATGGTTTCCGAGGGGGACAGCTGCTTCTGCAATCAAGGCGGTAAAGGAGAAACGATGAGCGACAAATCGGCTCTGGCATCCCAGGTCAACCGGACCTGGCTGTATACCCTGTGCGGGGTCTGCCTGGGGGTGTTTGCCCCCATCGGCTGGACCATGCTGCGCCTCTCCCTGTTCTGGGTGCCCGGCGAACCCCTGTGGAATCAGATCGTCGGGGATATTTTCGCATCGGGAAAATCGCTGGCTCTCTACATCTACATGGGCGGGGGCACCGCCGTGGTGCTCGGTGCCTTCGGTTATTTCATCGGCCGCGCCAGTCAGCAGATGCTGGACCGGGCGGCCAGCCTTGACCTGCTCAACAGGGAGATTGCAGTTCAGAAGGAGGAATTCGAACGCCGCTTCCGGGACCTGAACCAGAGCATCAAGGATTTCCATTCCATCAACACCCATATCCAGAAATCCGTCGACCAGCGCGAAGTGCTGCGCTTGGCGGCCGAGGGCCTGCACGAGATTCTCGGGTACGATCGGGTCAATATCTTGATGGTGAACCGGGAGCGCAAGGTGATGGAGTTCGTCGCCAGCCTCGGCGGTAAATCTCTGGAGCCTGGCGTGTCACTGCCCCTCGACGACCGCGCCGGGGCACTCTACAAGGTGGTGCGGGAAAATCGCCTGCTGCTGGTGGAAGATGTGCGCAAGATGGCAGCGGATTACCATCTCAAACCTCCCTGCGATCATATCGAGCAGTTGCGCTCCCGCAGTTTCATTCTTTGCCCGATTGTGGTCAAGGACGAGGTGGTCGGCCTGTTCGGCATCGATAACAAGGAAAAACACAAGCGGCTCGACGACACCGACGTGGATACGGTCAAACTGTTTGCCGATCAGGTGGCCTCGGCTCTGACCAAAATCAACCTGTTGCAGGCGGTGGAAACCCTGACCCGGGAGCTTGACCAGACTTTTACCGACCTTCTCAAATACCGGGATGAGCACGGACGCCTGGATCGCTCCCTGACCCTGGCCACCGGTTCCACCAGCGAAGCGATCCTGGAGATTGCCGAAGCAGCCGACGTGGTGCGAGACGCGGTCAATGCCACCCGCTCGGCGGCGGGAGAGATTGCCGTCTCCGTCGACCAGGTCTCCCAGAATCTCAAGCACCTCAATGATTTCATGGACAATTCCATCTCAGCGGTGACCGAGATTACCGCCACCATCAAGGTGGTGCAGGAAAACGGCGCCCGCTCCCACGAAATGAGCGAAACGGTCAAGGTCAAGGCGGAAAACGGGGCCATGGCGGTGGGTAACGCCCAGGAGGGGCTCGAGGCGATCGCGGGGGCGGTCGATCGCACCGTGGCCACCATCGACCTGCTCTCCCAGAAAAGCGAGGAGATCGACAGCATTACCGCCGTCATCGCCGAAATCACTCAGAAGACCAACCTGTTGGCCCTCAATGCCGCGATCATCGCCGCCCAGGCCGGAGAGCATGGGCGCTCCTTCGGCGTGGTGGCCGAAGAGGTACGCAACCTTTCCCAACAGACCGCCAAATCCACCGGGGCTATCGGCAAGATCATTGGCGAAATCCAGCGGGCCACCCGGGAGTCTGTTGAGCAGGTCAGTCAGACACGAGAGCTCGTCGCCAAGGGGATAGAACTTGGGCAGGGGGTCGAACAATCTCTCCAGCAGATTCTCGAAAGTTCAGCTCAAGCTATGGAAATGGCGCATCATATTCGTACGGCTACTTTGGAGGTGGCGCGCAGCGCCGAGTCGGTGCATCGCTCTATCGAGGAGTTGGGGGAGATGTCTGCCCAGGTATCGGTGGCCTCCAAGGAGCAGGTACAGGGAACCCGCAGCATCGCTCAATCCATCGAGGAGGTGAAGAACATGGCCGACGACATGGTGGTGGCGACGGAGAAGCAACGGCGCAACACCCGGGATATCGAGGGGGCCGTATCCTCGGTGAGTTCCATCGTCGCCCGGATTTTTCGGGAAATGGAGGCGCGCCAGGCCGGCAGTCGCGAAGTGATCGAGAATCTCGAGCGGCTCAAGCGGGTCTGATCGGCCTGCCTGGAAACGGTAGAATTTCGAGCGGGTGGGGGGGAGTCCCCGCCCGTTTTTTTTTGGGGAGCTATAACCCAAAAGAAGGTCAAGTGCCCATTTAAAGCTCATTAACGCTGAGGCGGAGAGAGGGGAGAGACGGAGAGGTCATCTTCTGAGGTTTTTCTCTGCGGGCTCTCCTCTCTTTGCGGCTCTCCGTTAACCGCCTTTTTTTGGGTTAAAGGACCGTTTTATTTTCCGGGGGGAGGTTGCAGGGGGCGGCGTTCGGCCCGGCAGCGCTCTTCGCCGGGGCAGTTCTCGCGGGGGCAGGGTTCGATGTGAATGGTGACGTCGGCGCCAAGGATGGTGTCGGCGATGCGTCGCTCGAGGTGGTCGGCGATTTCGTGCCCCTCGGCGATGCTGAGATGCTTGCAGACGGTGAGATGGAAGTTGATGATCTTCTGCGATCCGGCGCGACGGGTGCGCAGGTGGTGGTAGTCGATCAGGTGCTCCTGGTGGGCGTCGATGAGATTGGTGATCTCCAGGCGCACGGCCTCGGGCAGTCCCTCGTCGAGGATATCCCCCAGGCCGTGCCGCACCAGGCGGAAAGCCTCGAACAGAATATAACAGGCCACCAGCAGCGACAAGACCGGGTCGAGCCAGTTCGCCTCCAGCCAGGCGATCAGGGCCAGGCCCACCACCAGGGCGGCGTTGGTGTAGACGTCCATGGAGAAATGCAGGGAGTCCGCCTCCAGGGCGGAGGACTCTGTCTGGCGGGCGATGCGCTTGAGGTAACGGCTGATCCAGAGAGAGACACCGGCGCTGGCCAGCAGCACCAGCATGCCTCCGCCCAGGTCCCGTGGAGTCGAACCCTCCTGCAGGCGCTGGAGGGATTCGTAGATGATCCAGGCCCCCGAGGCGGCGATGACAAAGGACTGGATCAGGGTGGCCAGGGTTTCGAACTTGCCGTGGCCGAAGGGGTGGGACTGGTCGGGAGGCTGTTCTGCCTGCCGGATGGCGAGGAAATTGACCCCCGACATGAGAATGTCGAGCAGGGAGTCGATGGCCGAGGAGAGCACCGCCAGCGACCCGGTGAGCAGCCCGGCCCCGAACTTGACCAGGGCCAGACCCGCGGCGGTGGCCATGGAGAGGCGGGCGGCCCGCAGTTTGCGCTGGCTGTTGCTTTTGGGCATGCAGGTGGGGGTCCTTCCCGCCCCGAAGATCAGTCCCGCAAGGGGCAGGCCTGGTCCCAGGCACTGAAGCCGTCGCCGGTGATCTCCCAGAAGCTGCGGATGCGCGCTTCGTAATAGGAGAGGTCTGCGGCTTCCGATCGCACCTGCTCCTGTAATTCAGCACCGATCCGTCCTTGCCGCAGGCAGAAGTCGTAGAAGGCGTCCACACCCAGCAGGATTCCCCCAAGTTCCTTCATGTTCGGCTCCAGGGTGCGTACGATATACCAGTTGCCGGCGAATTGGCGCACCCGGCCGGGGCGGAGCAGGAACAGGTTCTCCCGCCGGTCGGGGATGACGAACTCCCGCAGGAAGTAGTCGGCGCCGTAGGCGAGGGCGCTGGCGGCCTCGGGGGCTTGCCCCCGGCATTCCACCAGGTCGAGGTAGAAGGCCTTGAGCAGGTCCTGGCAGCGGTGCTCGACCTGGATTTCATCGTCCAGGCTCGCGATGTCGAAGCGGTGCCGGGCGAAATCGCCGGCGGCGGAGGGGATGCAATCGTCGGACATGGTTTCTCCTTGAGGCGATGGCGCCTTCTTAGCACTCATGCCCGCCGTGGTCAAGGCCGAAGCGCGATGCTTTGGGCGGCCTTGGCTATTTACAGTTCCTTCGCTGTTTTGTTAACATAACACGGCTTTTGCCCGGGGGGTAAAATCACCCGGGTGCTGTTGTTTCTGCCGGCTTCGTGTCGGCCCGATTCCCGAGGTGAACTGCGCTCCATGACTACCCTGACGCCGATGATGCGGCAGTATCTCGAAATAAAATCCCAGGTTCCCGACGCCATCCTGTTTTTCCGCCTGGGGGACTTCTACGAAATGTTCCTCGAGGATGCCGTGACCGCCTCGCGGGTGCTGGACATCACCCTGACCTCCCGCAACAAGGGGGCGGAGGACGAAGTCCCGCTGTGCGGCATCCCCTACCACAGTTGCCAGCCCTACATCAACCGCCTGGTGGAAAACGGCTACAAGGTGGCCATCTGCGAGCAGGTGGAGGACCCGCGCCAGGCCAAGGGCATCGTCAAGCGGGAGGTGGTGCGGGTCATCTCCCCGGGGTTGGTGATCGACACCGAAACCTTGCAACCCAAGGAGAACAACTACCTGATGGCCCTCGTCGGCGCCGGCACGGGTCGCTACGGGGTGGCCCTGCTCGACATCACCACCGGCGAATTCCGCGTCACCGAAGTCGGTTCCCTGGAGGGGGTACGCAGCGAACTGGCCTCGCTGCAGCCGCGGGAAGTGCTGCTGGTCGACGATGGGGAGGGGGAGGCGTTGCGGCGTCCCCTGGCCCCGGCCCTGGCCGAACGCATGGTCAATACGGTGCCCGACTGGGCGGTGGCCGCCGACCGCGCTGCCGGGCTGATCCGGGAATTCTTCCAGAGTGCCTCTCTCGAGCCCTTCGGCTGTGCCAATCTGCCCGCCGCGGTCTGCGCCGCCGGCGCCATCCTCCATTACCTGGGGGAGACCCAACGGGGCTCTCTCGAGCATATCCGGGTACTGTCGACCTACCACGTGCAGGACTTCATGGTCCTCGACGATGCCACCCGGCGCAACCTGGAGCTGACCGCCACCATCCACGACGGCAGCCGCAAGGGCTCCCTGCTCGGGGTCCTCGACCGCACTGTGACCGCCATGGGGGGGCGCAAGCTGCGCCAGTGGATCAATCAGCCGCTGGTGGATGTCCCACGCATCC
>CAZYXS010000046.1:7077-22008 GCA_964650955.1 uncultured Desulfuromonadales bacterium
GGGCGCAAGCTGCGCCAGTGGATCAATCAGCCGCTGGTGGATGTCCCACGCATCCTGGCCCGCCAGCAGGCGGTGGTGGAACTGGTCGGCCAGAGCCTGCTGCGGGACGACCTGCGGGCCGATCTCGACGGCGTTTACGACCTGGAGCGGCTGGCGGGCAAAATCGCCATGGCCCATGCCAACGCCAAGGATCTGGTGGCCCTGCGCGCCTCCCTGGAGCGGCTGCCGGCGCTGCTGCAACGTCTCGATGCCCTGGAAAGCCCGTTGCTGGCCGAGTTGCGATCCGGGCTGGACCCGTTGCAAGACCTGGTGGAGCTGATCGCCGCGGGGATCGTGGACGATCCCCCCTTCGTGCTGCGGGAAGGGGGGCTGATCCGCTCCGGCTACCACGAGGAGCTTGACGAGTTGCGCGACATCGCCCGGGAAGGGAAGGGTTGGATCGCCCGGCTCGAGCAGCAGGAAAAGGAGCGCACCGGCATCGCCACCCTCAAGGTGCGCTTCAACAAGGTCTTCGGCTACTACATCGAGGTCAGCAAGGGGCAACTCGCCCGGGTGCCCGATGACTACGAGCGCAAGCAGACCCTGGCCAACGCCGAGCGCTACAGCGTGCCCGCCCTCAAGGAGTACGAGGCCAAGGTGCTTGGCGCCGAAGACCGGATGGTGGAACTGGAATATGGGCTGTTCCAGGAACTCCGCCAGCAGGTGGCCTCCCAGGGGCGGCGCATCCAGCTCACCGCCGAGGCCTTGGCGACCCTCGACGTGCTGCTGGCCCTGGCCGATCTGGCCCACCAGCGCAACTATGTCCCCCCGCGCATCGACGACAGCGGCGACCTGGCGATCACCGAGGGGCGCCACCCGGTGATCGAGACCCTGAACCTTTCCGAGCGTTTCGTTCCCAACGACGTGACCCTGGATACCCGGGAGAACCAGCTGCTGATCATCACCGGCCCGAACATGGCCGGCAAGTCGACCTTCATGCGCCAGGTGGCCCTGATCACCCTGATGGCCCAGATGGGGAGCCTGGTCCCCGCCAGGGAGGCGCGCGTCGGGGTGGTCGATCGCATCTTCACCCGGGTCGGCGCCAGCGACAACCTGGCGCGGGGGCAATCCACCTTCATGGTGGAGATGACGGAAACGGCCAATATCCTCAATCACGCCACCCCCCGCAGCCTGATCGTGCTCGATGAAATCGGTCGCGGCACCTCCACCTTCGACGGCGTGAGCATCGCCTGGGCGGTGGCCGAATATCTCCATGACCATGCCCCGGTGGCCGCCAAGACCCTGTTCGCCACCCACTACCACGAACTCACCGATCTCGCCCTGACCCGGGAGCGGGTGAAGAATTTCAATATCGCCGTCAAGGAATGGAACGACCAGATCGTGTTCTTGCGCAAGATTGTGAAAGGGGGCGCCAGCCATTCCTACGGCATTCAGGTCGCCCGGCTGGCCGGGCTGCCCGATGCCGTCATCGCCCGCTCCAAGGAGGTGCTGAAAAACCTCGAGGCCGGGGAATACGAGGGGGAGGGGCAGCCGCGCCTGGCCCGCAGCCGCAAGCCGGCCGCCGCAGGTAAGCCGAGTCCGCAACTTTCCCTGTTCGCCCCCGGTCCCGACCCGCTGCGGGAACGACTTACGGCCTTGGATGTTTCCGTCCTGACGCCGCTGGAAGCGCTCAATCTCCTCGATGCTTTGAAGAAACTGGTGTGATCTGATGGATGTTCGTCGTTTCAGGATTCTGCTGCCCCTGTTATTTCTCACCCTGTGTGTCGTGTCCCCTGCGCAGGGGGCCGACAGCAAGGCCTTTGCCAAGGCCCGGGCTGCCTACGACGCCCTGCTTGCCTCTCAGCAGAAACAGCTGTACCGGGAAAACTGGGACCGGGTCATCGACGCCTTGCTGGCCGTCGATAACGCCAAGCCGGTCGATGGGCAGGCTGCCACCGCGCTGATGCTGGCCGGCAAGGCCCGCCACGGCCTCTGGAAAGTCTCCCGCATTGCCCAGGATGCCCAGCAGGCCGTGGACACCTTCGACCTGGTGGCGAAAAAGTACCCCGACAGCAACCTGGCCGACGATGCCCTGGTGGCGGCCGGCGGCCTTCTGGAGACGGTGCTGGGCAACCCGGCCCAGGCCTATCTCCGCTACCAGCAGGCGGTGGAAGGACATCCCAAAGGGGATATGCGGGGGGTGGCCGAAAGGAAACTCAAGAAGCTGGCTGCCCATGCACCACCCAAGGAGACCCCCAAGGCGGTCTCGACCAAACCCTCCGAAACGCCGAATCAGGCCAACGGCACCCAGGCACCAGTGGCGGGAGGCCGGGTGGAGCTGACCGGGGTGCGATTCTGGTCCAATCCCGGCTATACCCGAGTCGTGGTGGACTTGAGCGCCCCCACCGGTTTTTCTCTCAACAAGCTGCCGGCGGTGCCCAAAGAAGGGGTGCCGGCCCGGCTCTACGTCGATCTTGTCGGAGCTGCTCCCGGTGCCGGGCTGGCCGACAGCCTGACCGTCAACGACGGTCTGCTGCAGACGGTACGGACCGGCCGGCCGACCCCCGACACAGCCCGGGTGGTGCTTGACCTGGTCAGTGTCGGCGACGCCAAGGTCTTCCTGCTTGAGGACCCCTCCCGACTGGTCATCGACGTGGCCGGCGAGCCCGTGCCCAGTTTGGTCTCCGCCCAGCCGGAACTGCGGGCCGCGCCCGTCGTGGAACAGAAGCCGTCGCCCCCTCCGGTCACCCCGCCTGCGGAAACTCCACCGGCCAGAGACCAGGTGGCGAAGATTGTCGAGCAGGCCCCGGAAGAACCGCCGAGCAAGGTCAAACTCCCCCGCTCCAAGATCAAGGGTCTGCGGCGGATCGTGGTCGATGCCGGGCACGGTGGCAAGGACCCGGGCGCCATCGGACCGGGCGGGCTGCAGGAGAAGGACGTGACCCTGGCCATGGCCAAGGCCCTGGCGGCCCGGTTGGAGGAGGAACTGGATTGCGAGGTCATCCTGACCCGCAAGACCGATATCTTCATCCCCCTGGAGGAGCGCACCGCTATCGCCAACAAGGTTGGCGCCGATCTGTTCATCTCCATTCATACCAACGCCAGCGTCAACCGCAGCGCACAGGGGGTGGAAACCTATTACCTGAACTTTTCCAAGAACGATAAGGCCGCCGCCGTCGCCGCCCGGGAGAACGGCACCACCCTCAAGCAGGTGGGGGACCTGGAACTGATCCTGTTCGACCTGATGGCCAACGCCAAGATCAACGAGTCGAGCCGTCTGGCCAGCGAAATCCAGAAATCGATGGTCTCCGACCTGAGTCGCTATTTCAACAACGTCAAGGACCTGGGGGTGAAGCAAGGCCCCTTCTACGTGCTGCTGGGAGCCACTATGCCTTCGGTGCTGGTGGAGGCGGCCTTCATCAGCAACCCCATGGAGGAGGCCCGGCTGAAGGACAGTCGCTTCCATGAAAAGACCGCCGGCGCCATCGTCAAGGGCGTCCGCAATTACGCCACCGCTCTCGATCTGGTCGCCACCCAATGACAAAATCCGCCGCCGAACGCACCGAAGCCTTCTTTTCCCGTGAACTGCTCACCGATTCCGCCCTCCCCTACGAACAGCGTCGGGCGCAACTGCTCGAGGCTGGCAGGGGGTTTCTGGCTCATCACCAGGAACTGATCCGCCGCCAGCACGAACAAGGAGCCAGCGGCCGCCAGGTGGTCGGCAGCCTGACCTCCCTGATGGATACCCTGATCCGGAATCTCTACCGTAGCGTTTCGGTGGATATTCCGAGTGAGCAGTGGGGCGCCTGCACCCTCATAGCCCTGGGGGGCTACGGCCGCGAAGAACTCAATCCCTATTCCGACGTCGACCTGATGTTCTATTACGGCGGCAAGGACCGCGCCTTCGCCGAACGGATTTCCGAGCGAATTCTCTACCTGCTCTGGGACCTCGGGCTGGAGGTCGGCTACAGTGTGCGCACGGCCAAGGACTGCCTGGAGATGGCGGAGAAGGATATCACCGCGCGCACCGCGCTGCTCGACTCCCGCTTTCTGGTGGGTGACGAGGCGCTCTACCGGGACTACGCCAAGAGCGTGCTGGAACCGATCTTCGGCCGCAACAGTCAGGGGTTCATCCGGGAGAAGCTGGAGGAGAACAGCCGTCGTCTGCGCAAGTACGGCTCCTCGGTCTATCTCCTCGAGCCGAATCTCAAAGAAGGAGAGGGGGGGTTGAGGGATCTGCACACCGCCCTCTGGGTCGCCCAGGTCAAGTTCAAGGCCCGCACCCTGCGGGACCTGATCATCAAGGGGGTCATGACCGAGAGCGAAGGGACTGCTTTTGGCGAGGCTCTCGACTACCTCTGGCGGGTCCGCAATCAGCTGCACTACCTATCCAAGCGCAAGAACGACCAGTTGCTGTTCCACCTGCAGGAGCAGATCGCGCTGTTTCTCGGCTACCGGGACAACAAGAAGGCCCTGGCGGTGGAGCAGTTCATGCAGAACTACTACAGCCACGCCACCCTGGTGGAGCACATCGGCTCGATGTTGCTGACCAAGGCCACCCAGCAGGAGGAACCCGGCTCCAAAGTCCTTGGCTTTCTCACCCGCCGTCCCGTCGCCGACGGATTTTTTATCCTGCGCGGCGAGTTGCGGGTCAACCGGGACAACCTTTTCGAGCAGGACCCGGCGGTGATGATGACCGCTTTTGCCCTGGCCCAGCGGCACAAGGTCAAGCTCGCCATCCCTCTCAAGGGGCTGATCCGGGAAAACCTGTTCCGCATCAACGACAAGGTCCGCCGCTCCAAGGCCATGGCCGAGGGGTTCATCGAGATTCTGCGCTCCCCCCACGGGGTGGTGGAAACCCTGCGCACCATGCATCACCTGCAGTTCCTCAACCACTTCATTCCCGAGTTCGGTCGCATCTACTGCAAGGTGCAGCACGATGCCTATCATATCTATACCGTGGACATCCATTCTCTCTTCGCCATGGAGGAGATCACCCGTCTCTGGGAAGGCGTCTATCGCGAGCGCAAGCCGAAGCTGACCCAGGTCGCCAACGATGTCGAAAAACGGGAACTGCTGCTGCTGGCGGTGCTGTTTCACGACATCGGCAAAGGGGAGGGGGCCGATCACTGCAACAAGGGGGCGGAGATGATTCCGACCATCGCCCGCCGCCTCGGCCTCAACAAGGAAGACAGCCTGCGTCTGGAATTCCTGGTTCGTCACCACCTGAAGATGGCCCACATCTCCCAGCGCCGCGACCTCCACGATGACAAGCTGATCATCGAGTTCGCCAAGATCATGGGCATGAGCGAGAATCTCAAGATGCTCTACCTGCTCACCTTTGCCGACATTCGCGCCGTCGGGCCCGACGTCTGGTCCGAGTGGAAGGGTTCACTGCTCGAGGAACTGTTCGACAAGACCTACGAGGTGCTGGAGCGGGGGAATTTCTCCCAGGAAAAGCGTTCGGAGAAGGTGCGCAACCGCAAGGCCAAGGTGCTTGGATTGCTGCAGGATGAGTACGATGTGCGGGAAATCAAGGAGACCCTGCGTTCCCTGAGTACCCGTTACCTCCTCTCCCATCGTTCCAAGGAGATTGCCGAGCATCTGCGGGTGGTGTTCGGCCGCAAAGACCGTACCCTGAATATGAAGGCCGAACATGATCGGGAGCGGGAGTTCTCCCAGGTCACCATCTGCACCCTCGATATACCGGGGCTGTTCTCGAAGATCACCGGGGTGATGGCCGCCAGCGGCATGAACATTCTCGGGGCCCAGATCTACACCCACAGCAGCGGCATAGCCCTCGATATTCTGCAGGTGCGGGGTCCGGCGGGCGAGGCGATCGTCTCCGCGGAGCGCTGGCAGCGCATCGAAGAGAACCTGGTGGCGGTGATCGAAGGACGGGTGCGGGTGGATGAACTGGTGCGGCAGCGCCAGCGTCCCAAGTTCATCACCGAGCGTCCCCGTCCCCGGATCCCCAACCGGGTGGATCTGCACAATGAGGTTTCCGACGAGTACACCGTCATCGACGTCTTCGCCCACGACAAGGTCGGTCTGCTCTACCAGATCACCAAGGGGATCAAAGAACTCGGGCTCTACATCGGAGTATCCAAGATTTCCACCAAGGTCGACCAGGCGGCGGATACCTTCTATGTCCAGGATATTTTCGGCCAGAAGGTGACCGACCCCGACAAGCTCGCCGAGATCCGTACCCGACTTCTGGCCAGCCTCGATGAGGACTGAAAAGTGACCAAAAATCAGCAGAGTATGGAGGTGTTCCTCGATCTGTTTCTGAACTATCTGGTGGTCGAAAAGGGGCTTTCCCGCAACACCCTCGATGCCTACGGCAGGGACCTCGGACGCTACCTGGAATTCCTCGCCGGGGTAGGAGTCGGCAGCGCCGACCAGGTGACGCCGACCATGGTGCTGAAATTCCTGGGTCGACTCAAGGAGCAGGGGCTGGCCCCCCGCAGCCGGGCCCGCACCCTGGTGGCCCTGCGCACCTTTCATCGCTTTCTGCTGGCAGAAGGCCATGCCGCTGCCAACCCCGCGGCGCGGGTCGAGGCACCGAAAAGCCTGCAACCCCTCCCGCAAACCCTCTCGACTGCCGAGGTAGAGCGGTTGCTGCGGGCACCGACCGGCGAGCAGCCCCTGGCCCTGCGGGACCGGGCGATGCTGGAAATCCTCTATGCCACCGGCCTGCGGGTGTCCGAGTTGGTCGGCTTGAAGCTGGAAAACCTGCAGCTCGATATCGGCTACCTGGTGACCTTCGGCAAGGGGCGCAAGGAACGCATCGTCCCCATGGGGGAGGTCTCCATGGCCGCCCTGCGCCAGTATCTGGAAATGGGGCGGCCGGCCTTTTCCCGTGGGGAGCCCGGCTCGATGCTGTTTCTCAACCGCGGCGGGAAAGGGTTGACACGCCAGGGGTTCTGGAAGATTATTAAACGCCGCGCGTTGCAGGCGGGTATTGCCAAAAACATCACGCCCCACACCTTGCGTCATTCCTTCGCCACTCATCTGCTGGAAAACGGGGCCGACCTGAGGTCGGTGCAGACCATGCTCGGCCATGCCGACATCTCCACCACCCAGATCTATACCCATGTAACCAGGGAACGGCTGAAACAGCTTCACGGCCAGTTTCACCCCCGCGGTTAGCGGGCACCGGGGGGGAGGCAGGCCAGAGGTCGGTTCCCTTATTTGGAGGATTTCGATGAAATATATCATTCTGCTCGGCGACGGCATGGCCGATGAGCCGATTTCCGAACTGGGAGGGCTGACCCCTCTCGAGCATGCCCACACTCCCAACATGGACGCTCTGGCCGCGGCCGGCGAAATCGGCCGGGTGGAAACCATTCCCCCGGGATTTCATCCTGGCAGCGACGTGGCCAACCTGTCGGTGTTCGGTTACGACCCTGCCAGCTGTTACAGCGGCCGCTCACCTCTGGAGGCAGCCAGCATTGGTGTCAAGCTCGGCCCTGAGGATATTGCTTTCCGCCTCAACCTGGTGACCCTGACCCCCCATTTCGGCCGCCTCTACATGGAGGAGTTTACCGCCGGACATATCAGCACCGGCGAGGCGCGGGAGTTGATCGAGCACCTGCAGGAGGAACTGGGGGATGAGCGCTTCGCGTTCCATACCGGGGTTTCCTACCGGCATCTGTTGGTCTGGCGCGGCGGCAAGGACGCCCTGGAGTTCGTCCCTCCCCACGACATCATCGGCCAGAGCGTAGACAGCCATCTTCCCAAAGGGGAGGGGGCCGAGGAACTGCTGAACCTGACCAACAGTGCCCAGATGCTGCTGCATAGCCACCCCGTCAACGTCCGCAGGCAGCGGGAAGGCAAACCCTCCGCCAACTCCATCTGGCTTTGGGGCCACGGCCGGGCGCCGGCCATGCCGACTTTGCAGCAGCGCTTCGGCCTGAGCGGGGCGGTGATCTCGGCGGTGGACCTGATCAAGGGGATCGGCATCTATGCCGGGCTCGATGTCATCGAGGTTCCCGGGGCCACCGGTTACATCGACACCAACTACCGGGGCAAGGCCGAGTACGCATTGGAGGCCCTGAAGACCCGGGATTTCGTCTACCTGCACGTGGAGGCCCCCGATGAGGCGGCCCACGCCGGCAACCTGGAACACAAGCTCAAGGCCATCGAGGATTTCGACGAACTGGTGGTCGGCACGGTGATGCGAGGCCTGCCGGCCTTGGGTGAGCATCGGGTGCTGGTGCTGCCCGATCACCCCACGCCGGTGCGCAGGCGTACCCACACCTCTGATGCCGTCCCCTATGTGCTGTATGGCTCGCAGGGGGAATACGGTCTTGCCGGCCCGGAGGTGCGCTACAGCGAAAAGATGGCCCTGGCCAGCGGTCTGCTGCTGCCCCAGGGGCATCAGCTTTTCGCCCGCCTGATCCACGGCCGTCAGGGCTGAGCCAGCCCGAGGACGGCCGTTTTTCAACCCCCGGTGGAGGAGGGTTTTGGTACCCAAGATCGTTATCGACCTAACCATGTGCAAGGGGTGCGGCCTGTGCACCATCGCCTGCCCCAAAGGCCTGATCAAAATGGACGGGCCCCTCAACAAGCAGGGGTTCTATCCCGCTTCGATCAGTGCCGAGGACCTGGCCGCCTGCACCTCCTGTGCCCTGTGCGGGCAGATGTGCCCGGATGTCGCCATCGCCGTTTACCGCGATCCCAAAACCAAGTAGCCTCGGCCCAGGGCAGGAGTCATGAGCAAGCGACTGTTCATCAAGGGGAATGAGGCGGTGGCCATGGGCGCCATCGAGGCAGGCTGCCGGTACTATTTCGGCTACCCCATCACGCCGCAGAGCGACATTCCCGAATACATGTCCCGCGAATTGCCCAAGGTCGGCGGCGACTTCATCCAGGCCGAGAGCGAAGTGGCCTCCATCAACATGCTCCTGGGAGCCGCCGCCTGCGGGGCCAGGGCCATGACCTCTTCGTCCAGCCCGGGGATTTCCCTAAAGCAGGAGGGGCTCTCCTACATGGCCGGCAGCGAACTGCCTGGCCTGGTGGTCAACATTTGCCGATCCGGCCCCGGGTTGGGGGGGATCGACGCCTCCCAGGCCGACTACTTTCAGGCGGTCAAGGGGGGCGGCCACGGCGGCTACCACCTGCTGGTGCTGGCCCCCGCTTCGGTGCAGGAGATGTACGATCTCGCCATCCTCGGCCTCGACCTCGCCGACCGCTACCGCATGCCGGCGATGATCCTGGCCGACGCCGTCATCGGCCAGATGAAGGAATCGATGGTCCCCCATCCCTATCAAGCCCCCGACCTGCCGGAGAAGGACTGGGCGGTGACCGGCAAGCAGGGGCGGGCCGAGCAGAAGATCGTCAAGTCCCTGTTCCTGGGCGACGGCGAACTCGAGGCCCACAATTGGAAACTGCACCGCAAATACGAGTTGCTCAAGCAACGGGAGGTCCGCTTCGAAGCCGATGGTCTCGCCGATGCCGACCTGATCGTGACCGCTTACGGTACCGCGGCCCGTATCGCCAAAACCGCTATCGCCATGGCCCGGGAGGCCGGATTGAAGGTCGGCCTGCTGCGCCCCATCACTCTGTTTCCTTTCCCGGGGCAGGCTTTCAAGCAGGCCACGGCGTGCTGCAAGCGGGTGTTGACCATCGAGTTGAACAACGGCCAGATGGTGGAGGATGTCCGACTCACCGTCGCCCGCGATGCCGAGGTCGCCTTCTATGGCCGTCCAGCCGGGGCCGGTTCTTTGCCGATTCCGGAAGAACTGTTCGAACAGCTCCGCATCCAGCTTGGAAAGGGGGTCTGAACACCATGGAGACGGTATTCAAACGGCCGGTATCCCTCAAGGCGGTGTCGACCCATTTCTGTCCCGGCTGCCAGCATGGCACCGTGCATCGCATGGTGGGAGACGCCCTCGACCATTTCGGCGTGCAGCAACAGACCATCGGGGTCGCGTCGGTGGGCTGCAGTGTATTTCTTTACAGCTACTTCGATATCGACGTGGTCGAGGCGCCCCATGGGCGGGCACCGGCGGTGGCCACCGGAGTGAAACGGGTCCACAAAGACAAAGTGGTCTTCACCTACCAGGGGGATGGGGACCTGGCCGCCATCGGCATCAGCGAGATCATCCACGCCGCCAACCGCGGCGAGGCCTTCACCGCCCTGTTCATCAACAACACCACCTACGGCATGACCGGGGGGCAGATGGCGCCGACCACCCTGCCCGGGCAGCGCACCCAGACCTCCCCAAGCGGCCGGGACGTGGCCATTGACGGTCATCCTATCCGCATGAGCGAACTGATGGCGGGTCTCGACGGGGTCAGCCTGTCGGCGCGGGTCGCGGTGAACAACCCCAAGAACATCCTGCAGGCCGGCAAAATCGTCAAAAAGGCCTTCGACATCCAGATCTCCCGCAAGGGTTTCGCCTTCGTCGAAGTGCTCGCCGCCTGTCCTACCAACTGGGGGCTCGATCCCCTGGAGGCCAACGCCCGGGTAGGGGAGGAGATGATTCCTTATTTTCCGCTGCAGGTGTTCAAGGACCTGCCGGCTGCCTAAGCCTTTATCCCGGGGGAACACACCATGACCTACGATGTTTTCATGGCCGGATTCGGCGGGCAGGGGGTTCTGCTGATCGGCAATCTGCTGGCCCAGGCCGGCATGGCCGAAGGAAAGCAGGTCTGCTATTTTCCCGCCTACGGGGTGGAAAAGCGGGGCGGGGCGGCCACCTGTACGGTGATCCTGTCCGACCAGGCGGTCGGGTCGCCGGTCATCGGGCGGCCCGGAGCTGCCCTGTTGCTCAATGGCCTGGCGATGGAAAAATATTACGACCGCATCCGGCCCCAGGGGTTCTGCCTGATCAACTCCTCCCTGGTTGACGGACTGGGCGCTCGGAGTGATCTGGATATCCTCGCCCTGCCGGCCAACGACCTGGCCCTGGAGGCCGGCGATGCCCGCCTGGTCAACATGGTGGCCATCGGTGCCTATGCCCAGCACACCGGGGCGGCAGGGCTCGAAAGCCTGAAACAGGCGCTGGCAGTCACCCTGCCGGAGCGCAACCATCGCTTCATTCCTATGAACATCCAGGCCCTTGACTTGGGGGCGGAGTTTGCCCGGAGCGCCCCGGTGCCGGCCTGAAGCGAGGGTTTTACCCGTAACGTCGCCAGGACCGGGGGAATGCTCCCGGTTTTGTGCTTTCCAGGACGCTGGCATGCCCAAAATCCAGTTCATCAAGCTGCACAAGCCAGAAAAGGCCAAGCACCTGTGCAACCTCGCCCAGCGGTATCTTGAAGAGGGGCGGCGGGTGCTGCTGATGGTGCAGGACGATAACCAGGCCGTTACCCTCGACCGGTTTCTCTGGACCTGGGAAAAAGGCTCCTTCATTCCCCATTCCTACGACAACGGTGCCGTCGATTGCCTCGAGGAACCAGTGCTCATCGCCACCCGGGAGCGCAACGGCAATGGCGCCCGGGTGCTGGTGCTGGGCAAGCCTTGCAGCCTCGAATTCATTCGCCAGTTCGAGGAGGTGGTGGATTTCGCCGAACTCTACGACGAAGCCCTGGCCGAAGCGTCCCGGGAGCGCTTCCGCAGCTATCGGGAAGCCGGTTATGCTCCAAAAATGCTCTGAAGCCCCCGACACCCGCTTGCGGCTCGCCGCTGCGCCGACTCTCGGGGAGCCGGTTCCCCTCGCCCATGAATCTTTGGCGGTCCTGCCCCTCTGGCAGGCGCGCCCCGGGGAGGCCCTGACGGTGCTCGCCCCCGAGGGCCAGGCCTATCGGGCGCGGTTGCTGGGAGGGGAGGGGGGCGCACTGGTGGTGCCCTTCGAGCCAATGGCCGCATTTCCGGAAAGTCCCCTGCAGTTGGAAGTCTGCCAGGCCCTGCCGGCCAAGGAGCGGTTTGAGCTGGTGCTGCAGAAACTGACCGAACTGGGGGTTGTGCGGATTGTTCCCTTCGTTTCCGAGCGCTCCCTGACCCTGGCCGAGCGGGATGCGGGGCAGAAAAAGTCCCACCGCTGGCCCGAGGTGGTGCGCCGGGCCGCCCGCCAGTGCCGCCGAGCGCGGCTCCCCGAGCTGAGCCCGGTGCTCGATTGGGCCGGAATGCTCGATGCCTCTCGGGGTGCCGCCCTGCAGCTGATGCTTTACGAGGGAACCGCAGGCGCCCGGCCCCTGGCTGCTGGCGCAGTGCCCCCCGGCGGCCGGGTGGTGCTGCTGGTCGGGCCCGAAGGAGGCTTTACCTCCCGCGAGGTTGGCGAAGCGCAATCCGCGGGTTTTGTTCCGGTCGCTCTCGGCCCGCGCATTCTGCGGACCGAAACCGCGGCCATCGTCGGCGCTGCCCTGCTGCAGCAGGCCCTTGGGGATCTTCAACCGAGCGTCGGATGAGGCGTTTCCCGATTCTTTCATTTCTCAGCGAGTGTCCCTATGTCATTGCACAATGTCTGCGTGGTCCTGGTCGAACCCCAGGGAGCGTTGAATATCGGCTCGGTCTGCCGGGTCATGATGAATTTCGGTCTGCGGGAGCTGCGGCTGGTCAATCCCCAGGTCGATCACCTTGGGGATGAGGCCCGGCGCATGGCGGTCAAGGCCGCACCCCTGCTCGAAGGGGCTCGGCTCTATCCCGATCTGCAGGCCGCCCTGGCCGACTGCCATCTCAGCTACGGAACCACCCGGCGTTTCGGCAAGTACCGGGAGGATTTCCTCCATCCCGAAGATGCCGCCGAAGAGTTGCTGCCCGTGGCCGATGGCCAGCGGGTCGCCCTGGTTTTCGGTCGTGAGGACACCGGGCTGCACACCGCCGAGCTCAGCCTCTGTCAGCGGTTTCTGACCATTCCAACCCATGAGGACCTTCCCTCCATGAACCTGGCCCAGGCGGTGAGTGTCTGTCTTTACGAAGTCAGCCGCGCCGAAGGCCGCCGCCAGGGGAAGAGGGCAGGCCGCCGCAAAAGGGTGACGGGGGAACTGCTCGAGGGGCTCTATGGCCACATGCGTCGCACTCTGCTGGAGATCGGCTATCTTGATCCCCAGAATCCGGAGCATATCCTCCATACCTTTCGACGCCTGTTCAGCCGCGCCGGTCTTAACGACCGGGACGTGCGGATTCTGCATGGCCTCTGGAGCCGCATCGACTGGATCGAGGCGCAGCGCCGCAAGGGCGCGCCCGACAAAGGCGATAAACAGGAGCGAGCATGAGCGAGCCTTTTCGTCGCATCGAACTGGCCAACGGCCTGCAACTGGAACTGTTCGACCAAAGCAACCGCTATTTCGGCGACTACCATCGGGTGCGCCTTCTGGTGCGCTGCAGCGTTCCGGTTCGCACCGAATGGCTGCTGAACCTGCCTGCGGAACTGCCCCCAGAGCAGGCTCGAGCCCTGCTGGGGGAGGCGGCGGTCTTTGAACGGCAATTGGAGCAGATGGGCGTGCCGAGCGCCGAACTGGAGCGGGTCAAGGAACAACTGGTCGGCGGATTTCTCGCCGCCACCGGACCCTACCTGGGGGCAGCGGAATTTCCCGGCAAGTTTCTCCTGCAGCAACTCCGGGCGCGCCGCCAGGGTCCCAGGCGGTTTGGACCACTCTCCTCATGATCTGCGACCTGCTCATCGAAACCCTGACCCATGGCGGCAACGGCCTGGGGCGCCTGGAGGGGATGGCGGTCTTCGTCCCCGGCACCGCCCCGGGGGACCGTATCCGCTGCCGCATCGTAAAGCGGCACAAGCGCCACGCCGAAGGGGTGCTGGAAGAACTGCTGGTCCCATCCCCCCAGCGGCGCGAGCCACCCTGTCCCGTGGCCGGCCTCTGCGGTGGCTGCCAATGGCAGCACCTCGACTATGCCGCCCAGTGCGCCGCCAAGGAGGGGATATTTCACGGGCTGATGCAGCGCCAGGGGGAGGTGCCGGCCGCGGCCCTGAAACCGCTGGTGGCCGCTCCTGCCGAGTGGGGTTATCGCAGCCGGGTCCAGTTCAAGTGCCGCCAAACCGAGCAGGGCTTCGTCATCGGCTTCTATCGCCCGGCCAGTCACTACGTAGTGGATATGGCCGGTTGTTCTATTCTCGATCCCCGCATCGAAAAGGCCCTGCAGCGCGTGCGCCCCTGGTTGGCAGAAGGCCCCTGTCCCGACCGCATCCCCCAGGTGGACATGGCGGTCGGGGATGACGGCGGAGTGCGCCTGGTGGTGCATGCCATCGCCGAAGACAACTCGCCGCTGGCCGCCTGGCTCACCCCCAGGGCCGTGGAGGCCGGGTATGCCCTGTTCCTGCAGAATGGCCGCAAGGACAGCCTGCAGATGCTGGTCGGTCCCCCCGACCTGACCATCGAGGTCGACCAGCCCCCCTTGCAACTGACCTACGGACCCGGCGGCTTTGCCCAGGTCAATCTCGAGCAGAATCGCATCCTGGTTAAAGCGGTGCTGGAGGCGGCTGCTTTGGAAGGCGGGGAGCGGGTGCTCGACCTGTTCTGCGGCATGGGGAATTTCAGTCTCCCCCTGGCCCGCCGTGCCAGAGAGGTGATCGGCGTCGAGGACTATGCCCCCTCCATTGCCTCGGCCGTGCACAATGCCGAGGTCAACGGTCTCGCCAACGCCCGCTTTTTCGCCTGCCCCGCCGAAGGAGCCCTGAACCGTCTGGCGGCCGAAGCTCCCTTCGACCTCGTTCTGCTCGATCCTCCCAGGAGCGGGGCCTATGCGGTGATGCGGGAACTGGTCAAGGTCCGCCCCCAAAAGATTCTTTACATCTCCTGCGATCCGGCGACCCTGGCCCGCGACCTGGTGCCACTGCAGCATGGGGGATACCAGGTGCGGTCCTGTCAGCCCTTCGACCTGTTTCCCCAGAGTTATCACGTGGAGAGCCTGACGGTGCTGGAGCGCCAAGACCCTGGATGAAGGGCCTCCCCACCGCTTGACTTATCCAGAGAATCATAGATATTTAAGGATGATGCCCTCGCAAAAAGCGATAATTCGATAACCATATAAAAATATTCGATATT
>CAZYXS010000047.1:0-10165 GCA_964650955.1 uncultured Desulfuromonadales bacterium
CCAACTGCCGCAACGGCAGGCCGCTCAGTTGGTGACTCAGATAGAGCCCGACCCGTCGCGCCTCTTTTTCACTACCGCTCAGTTCCTCGCCGACGGCGGCCAGGATCTCCTCCACTGTTGGCCTTGCCGGCAACCACTGGACAAGCATCGAAATGTCCTTAGCCAAACTGCGGGAAGGCACATGTTCGTCTTTGACCCTGTCGATGAAAGCCAGCCGTCCCAGAATTACCCCGGCAACCGCTTCCTGAAGGGGGCTCTCACACTCCTTGCCGAGTCGGTCCTCGACAAACTGCCGATATCGGCTCGGCGCCTCCCCGGCAGGGGATGCGAGGCAGCCCAGAACCTGCTCCGTTTTAAGCCACTCGGGGGCTAGCGCACAACCGATGTAGCTGCGATAGCTCGACCACGGATAATCTTCCGGCCTGGCCGCTATCCCCGCACGCACCGGATTGAGATGGATGTAGCGCGACAGTTCCAGGGCATAGGCGTCGGCCTCGACCAGAAACGCCTTGTAGCGGCCCTGAAACAAATGGCCACTGCGTCGGCGCTTGGCGTTGAAGTAGGTCGTGTAGGCGCCGTTTATGTGCCGCATGATCTGCGACAGGTTGCCGCCGGGTGTTTCCAGCAGCAGATGGTAGTGATTCCCCATCAGGCACCAGCAATGGGTGAGCGCACCGTATCGCTCCCGTGCCGATTCCAGATAACCGAGAAACCTCTCCCGGTCGCTTTGGCTCTTAAAGACGTCTCGTTGCTCGTTTCCGCGCGAAGTGACATGGTAGAAAGCACCTGGATAGTTGATCCGCAACGGTCGCGCCATAGCTCCCCTTTCCCAACAGCTTTATCCGATCGAATCTATTTCATGAATAATGGAGAGTTGACCCTTTTCGTGTTACCTGAATAATGGAGAGTTGACCCTTTTCGTGTTACCTACACTTACATCGCCTGATCCATAAACAATATTGCCGGGGCTATCTGTTGCGGGATAGAATCCCCACGCCTGTTCACTGCCGTCTGGTTTTGTGATATGAAGCCAGGTATGTATAGTAGTGTCACTTGTCAAAATACCAACTCGAATTTCAACGGTATACATCTAATTATCCCTCCCTATAGTTAGCACAAAAAATGGTTTAACTCCTGAAAACCATTTATGTTTTTCCTCTGGTGTTTCTTTATACATTATCAGTGTGAATTGCTCTTTTTTCCCACGCTTTTGATACAAATCCATGCACAATCGGATTGTTTCTAGTTTGGCTCCTTGAGGTATATCTTCAGCAGAGTAAAATACCAAAGTATAACTTCCTGGTTTTGCTGAATGTTTAAACCAAGGATCTTCTCGATCATGGCGAACGGGCATTCCATTTTTCTTCAATATCTCAACTACTTCATGTGATATGTAGTCAATAAGTTCAGGATAGGGATGTTTGCCGGCATAGGAGCTCTGACCAAAAAAGATTCCAGCAACAATAATAGCCGGCAGAAAGAAAAATGTTGAAAGGCCTGATCTCTTATATTTGTCTTTCTTGAACACTCTCACCTCTCCCTCGTTTGCAGATTTATCGTTCTCTTTCATCACTTTAAACCTTGAAAAATTTGTGCAATGATTTGCGTATTAATTGAATACTACCTCTCCCTCCCGCTCTCACCCACTGCCTTCAACACCGGACTAAGAAAATACTCAATCAACCGTCTCTCACCCGTCCTGATCTCCACAGCCACCGTCATCCCCGGCGACAGATTTACCACCTTGCCGTTCTCCACCGCAATCTGCGCCTTGTCCATCCTCGCCCGGGCGGCAAAGACATAGCCGACATCCTCCAGTTGCACGGCATCCTTCGACAGGGTCACAACTTCCCCCTCGATCATGCCGTAGCGGGTAAAGGGAAAGGCATCGACCTTGATCTCCACCGTCTGCCCGGCATCGACGAAGCCGATGTCCTTGTTTTCGACCCAGGCTTCGACCTCTAACTGATCCTCGTCGGGCACCACCACCAGCAGCGGCTGGGCCGGGGTGACGACGCCGCCGACGGTGTGGATGGCGAGCTGCTGCACGGTGCCGTCGACCGGGGCGGTGAGGCGCTGGCGCTGGTCGGTGTGGGTGGCCTTGACCAGTTCTTTGGAAAGGGCCAGGGCGCGGATTTCGGCCTGGGCCAGCTCGGTGCGGGTGAGCTTGGCGAACTCGGCGGTGATGGCCGCCAAGTTGCTGCGGGCCTCGGCCAGGGAGGACTGCTCGCTGCTTCGCCGCTCTCGGGCGCCGGCCAACTCCTGGACCCGTTCAATGCGTTCCCGTTCGGTCTCGCTGTATTCGAGCAGCGAAGCGTGCCCCGCCTCTTTGAGGCCTTTGAAGGCCTGGGCCCGGTCACTGACGATGGGCACCACCTGCTCCAGGCGCAGGATGTCGGCCTGCGCGGCCTGCAGGGCGGCTTGGCGCTGCTCGACGATGCGCTCGGCGACGGCGAGGTGGGCCTGGTGCTCGCTGAGCTGATCCTGCAGCAGGCGCTGCTGTCGGGCGACGACCTCGCCATCGACCCCGGGCAGCTCGCCGAGGGTGGTGCGGCCGGCGAGCAGGGCGCGCAGGCGGGCGGTTTCGGCCAGGGCGACCTGGTCTTCGTGGGTGAGGCGTTCGCGGTCGGCGCCGGTCAGGGTCGGGTCGAGTTCGAGCAGCACCTCTCCCTTTTGCACCTTCTGTCCGTCGCGCACGTGGATGGCGGTCACCACCCCGCTTTCCAGCGGTTGGACGGTCTTGGTGTGACCGCCGGCGATGATGCGGCCGCGGGCGACGGCGGTGATGTCGATCTTGCCGAAGCTGGCCCAGAGGACGGCGACGGTGAACAGGGCCAGGATGGTCCAGCTGATGACGCGCCCGAGGGGGGAGGGGGGTGCGAGCTGGATCTCGAGCACCGCCGGGAGAAACTCCACCTCCGCCCCTTGCGGGCCGGTCAGGCGGGGGGCGGAGCGCTCGTCGCGCCAGGCGCTGCGCCAGGACTCCCAGTGGCGGCCGAGCAGAGCCAGCCAACCGGAGCGGCCGAAGGGGGCTTCAGGCGACGGCATAGGTCCCCTCCTGGTGGCGGTGGAGCTGGGTGAAGGTGCCGCCCCGGGCCAGCAGCTCCTGGTAGCTGCCGCTTTCCACAATTTCGCCTTTTTCGATGACGAAGATGCGGTGGGTTGCGCGCACGGTGGAGAGGCGGTGGGCGATGATGAAGACCGTGCGCCCCTTGCAGATCTGGGCCATGTTCTTCTGGATGATGTGCTCCGACTCGTAGTCGAGGGCGCTGGTGGCTTCGTCGAAGATCAGGATGCGCGGGTTGGTGATCAGGGCGCGGGCGATGGCGATGCGTTGGCGTTGGCCTCCGGAGAGGGAGCAGCCGTGCTCGCCGACCAGGGTGTCGTAACCTTCGGGCATCTCCAGAATGAAGTCGTGGGCCCCGGCCAGTTTGGCCGCCTGCACCACCCGTTCCATGGGCAGGGCGGGGTCGGCCAGGGCGATGTTCTCCCGCACCGAGCGGTTGAAGAGGAAATTTTCCTGCAACACCACGCCGACCTGGCGGCGAAGCCAGGTCGGATCGATCTGCGCCAGGTCGACGCCGTCGATGAGCACCCGGCCGCTTTCGGGGACGTAGAGGCGCTGGACCAGCTTGGTGATGGTGCTCTTGCCCGAGCCGGAGCGGCCGACCAGGCCGATGACCTGCCCCGGGGCGATGTCGAAGGCGATGCGGCGCAGCACCTCGGGGCCGTCGGGGCGGTAGCGGAAGACCACCTGGTCGAAGCTGACCTTGCCGGCGATGGCGGGGAGGGTGGCGCGGTTGGGGTTGAAGGCGGGCTCGGGGCGGGTGTTGAGGATGTCGCCGATGCGCTGCACCGAAATGCCCGCCTGCTGGAACTCCTGCCAGAGCTGCACCAGGCGCAGGATCGGGCCGCTGACCCGGCCGGCAAGCATGTTGAAGGCGATCAGTTGGCCGATGGTCAGTTTGCCCTCCATGACCAGGTGGGCGCCGAGCCAGATGATGCCGATGGTGGTGAGCTTGTTGAGCAGCGAGGCTGTCTGGCCGGCGATGTTGCCGAGGTTGTTGGCCCGAAAACCCGCCCGCACATAGCCGGCCAGCTGCTCCTCCCAGCGCCGCTGCATGGCCGGCTCGACGGCGAGGGCCTTGAGGGTCTGGATGCCGTTGACGGACTCGACCAGAAAGGCCTGGTTCTCGGCGCCGCGGTTGAACTTCTCGTTGAGGCGGGCGCGGAAGATCGGGGTGACGACAACCGAGAGCAGGATGTAGAAAGGGATCGACCCGGCCACCAGCAGCGAGAGCAGCGGGCTGTAGTAGACCATGACGGCGAGAAAGACCACGGTGAAGAAGAGGTCGATGACCACCGTGACCGTGGAGCTGGTGAGAAACTGGCGGATGTTTTCCAGCTCCCGCACCCGGGCCACGGTGTCGCCGACCCGCCGGGTTTCGAAGTAGGCGAGGGGGAGGCGCAGCAGGTGGCGGAACATCTGGGCGCCGAGGCCGACATCGATGCGGTTGGAGGTGTGGGTGAAGAGGTAGACCCGCAAAGCGGTGAGCACCACCTCGAACAGGGTCAGGGCGACCATGCCGATGCCGAGCACATGCAGGGTGGTCAGCCCCTTGTGCACCAGCACTTTGTCGATGATCACCTGGAAGAACAGGGGGGTGAGCAGGGCGAAGAGCTGCAGGAAGAAGGAAACCAGCAGCACCTCCCCCAGGAGCTTGCGGTACTTGACGATGGCCGGGATGAACCAGGTGAAATCGAACTTGCGGTCTTCGGCGGAAAGGCTAGCCCGCTTGGTCAATAGCAGCAGCTCGCCGCTCCAGAGGGTTTCGAACTCGGCCCGGGTCAGCAGCACCGGCCGCTCCTGGGCGGGATCGTGCACCAGCACCCGCTCGGCATCGGCCTTGGCCAGCAGCAGGAAACGCCCCTCGCTGCAGGGGGCAATGGCGGGCAGAGGCGTCGCCGCCAGTCGCTCCCAGCTGCTCTTGAGGCTGCCGGCCTTGAGGCCGAGGTGTTTGGCGGCGCGCAGGATCTCGGTCTTGCCGAAGGGGCGGTCGCTGCCGCCGAACTCATAGCGCAACTGCGCCTCGTCGGCCGGCAGGCCGAAAAAGCGCACCAGCAGCACCAGGCAGATGAGGCCGGAGTCGAGGGGGGATTGGTGGGCGGCAGAGGATTCGGATGCGGACATCGGTTTGGGCCAGGCCGGGAGAAAAAGAATACAAAAATGCCGCACCTGGGCAAGACGATCACTTGTCGTGGTGCGGCGGAAAAAATCCCATCTCTGCTGGATAGGATATTGCTAATGTGTAATGGGTGAGAAAACTACGTGGATGGCGCCAGATTGTCAATGGCTTATTTGTTGGAGCCAATAAAAAAATAAAACCAGGATAGTCTGCCTCTTGATCGGTGGCGTCGATGCCCCTGTCTTTACCGCGGGCTGTTATGGTATACAAGGGTGAACAGTCCGCCGCTTGTGGATGAAAAGTGTGTATTAATAGAGGAAACCATGCCCTACCCCGCGCGCCCGGAAGCCGACCTGCACGTCCACACCCTGGCGTCGGGTCACGCCTACAGCACCATCAACGAGATCGCCGCCGAGGCGGCCCGCAAGGGGTTGCGCCTGGTCGGCATGACCGACCACGGCCCGGCCCTGCCGGGTGGGCCCCATCCCTACCACTTCGCCGCCCTGCGCTTCATCCCCGAGTACCTGCACGGGGTGCGGGTGCTGCGGGGGATCGAGGCCAATATCCTCGGCCGCGGCAAGATCGACCTGCCCGAGGCGCTGCTGGAGCGCCTCGACCTGGTGCTGGCCGGCTTCCACGAGGACTGCGGCTACCAGGGGCGGGGGGCGGTGGCCAACACCCGCGCTTTGCTCGGGGTGATGGAACTGCCCTGGGTCAAGGTCATCTCCCATCCTGGCAATCCCCGCTTCCCGGTGGATTTCGAGGTGGTGGTGCGCCAGGCGGTGGCCACCAACACCGCCCTGGAAATCAACAATTCCTCCTTCAGCATCAGCCGGCGCGGCAGCGCCGAGCCCTGTGGGCGCCTGGCCCAGCTCATCGCCCGCCACGGGGCGCCGGTGGCCCTGGGGAGCGACGCCCATATCGCCCAGGGGGTCGGCGAGTTCGGCGACGCCCTGGCGGCGGCGGCCGCCGCCGGCATCGCCTGGGAGCAGGTGGTCAACCGCACACTCGAATCGACAATGGCCTTCCTCGGTCTGCCCAAACCGGCCGACATCCCCGAAACCTTGACAGTTTAGCCCGTTTCAGGCAGGATCATCTGTCCTGCCCCCGCCGCCGAGGCGCGGGAGCGCAACCCTATCCAGGTAGATCCGTACCATGAATATCGAACGTTTGCCCTGCCCGCTGGCCCGCCTGGGCATCATCGGCGGCGGCCAACTCGGCAAGATGACCGCGGTGGAGGCGAAGAAGCTCGGCCTGCAGGTCATCATCCTCGACCCCTCCCCCAACTCTCCGGCCGGCCAGATCGCCGACCGCCAGATCGTCGGCAGCTTCACCGACCCGGTCAAGCTGCGGGAGCTGGTGAGCCAGTGCGACGTCACCACCTACGACATCGAGCACATCGACACCACCGTGATGCAGGAGGTGGCGGCCCAGGGGGCACAGATCCACCCCTCGCCGCGGCTGTTGGAGATCATCCAGGACAAGCTGGTGCAGAAAGAGGTGCTGGCCGCCGCCGGGCTGCCGGTGCCGGAGTTTCGCCGTCTTGACGGCGCCGATGCCGCCGCCTTCGCCGAGTTCGGTTATCCGCTGGCGCAGAAGGCCCGCAAGGGGGGCTACGATGGCCGCGGCGTGGCCCTGCTGCGCACCCCCGCCGATCTGGACAAGGCCCTCTCCGGCCCCTGCATGGTCGAGCGGCTGGTGGACGTGGAGCAGGAACTGGCGGTGATGGTGGCCCGCGGCCTCGACGGCGAAGTCTGCGCCTACCCGGTGGTGGAGATGGTTTTCGACCCCCGTGCCAACATCCTCGACCTGCTGCTGGCCCCGGCCCGCATTCCCCAGGAGGTGGCCGCCGAGGCCCAGGCCCTGGCGGTGCGCACGGTGGAGGCGCTCGACGGCGTCGGGGTGTTCGGCGTCGAGCTGTTCCTCTCCCGCTGCGGCGAGCTGCTGGTCAACGAAGTGGCGCCGCGCCCCCACAACTCGGGGCACTACACCATCGAGGCCTGTGTCACCTGCCAGTACGAGCAGCACCTGCGGGCCATCACCGGCCTGCCTCTGGGTGCCACCGACCAGCTGCGGCCGGCGGCCATGATCAACCTGCTCGGCGAGCCCGGCTACAGCGGTTCGCCGGTGGTGGAGGGGCTGCGCCAGGCCCTGGCCATCCCCGGGGTGTCGGTGCATATCTACGGCAAGCAGGAGACCCGGCCGTTTCGCAAAATGGGGCATGTCACCGTCCTCGACCAGGATCTGGAGCGGGCCCGGCTCAAGGCGCTGCGGGTCAAGGAGCTGCTGAAAATCAAATCGGAGGTGGAGCTATGAGCCAGCCGCTAGTCGGCATCATCATGGGGAGCGATTCGGATCTGCCGGTCATGCGGGAGGCCGCGCAGATTCTCGAGGAATTCGGCGTCCCTTTCGAGATCACCATCGTCTCCGCCCACCGCACTCCGCAGCGGATGTTCGATTATGCCTATTCCGCCGCCGCCCGCGGCCTCGAAGTGATCATCGCCGGCGCCGGCGGCGCCGCCCACCTGCCGGGGATGGTGGCCGCCATCACGCCGCTGCCGGTGGTCGGGGTGCCGGTCAACGTCACCGCCTTCAACGGTCTCGACGCCCTGCTCTCCATTGTGCAGATGCCCGGCGGGGTGCCGGTGGCCACCGTGGCCATCAACAACGCCAAGAACGCCGGCATCCTTGCCGCCCAGATGCTCGGTGCCAAACACCCGGCAGTGCGGGCCAAGGTGGTGGAGTACAAGGCCGGCCTCGAGGCGATGGTGCTGGAGAAGGCGGCGCGACTGGAGCATGGGTACTGACCCGGCTTCGAGCAAAAAGTGGTGATCCCAGAACGCAGAACGGCCCCACCGGAGATCCAGTGGGGCCGTTCTGCGTGCGGAGTCAGGAGCCTGCTCAGCGACGGGCGAGAAACGCTTCGGCTTCGGGAGTGCAGAACTCGGCGAACTCGTACGCCCCCTGCTGGGCCTCCCGGGCCACCTTGATGGTGTCGGCCGGGCTGAACTTCAGGTTGGTCGGGCAGGGGGTGTAGATCTGCACGTAGGTCGGACCGATCTCCCGGGCGATGAGGATGGCCTTGCTCACCACCTCGCCGAGCCGCTTGGGGTTGGCGATGGTCACCTTTGCTCCATAGGCGCAGCCGGAGGTGCGGGCCATGTCGAAGACCGGGATTTTCGGGAAGCTTTTCCCCTTGGGGGCCATGTGCAGCACCTGCCCCTGGGCCGACATGCCGCTCTCCTGGCCGCCGGTGTTCCCGTAGACCTCGTTGTCGAGCATGATGGTGGCCACCTTCTCCCCCCGGAACCAGGAGTGCAGGGTCATGTCCAGACCGATGTCGGCGATCCCGCCATCCCCGACCATGACCACCACGTCCTTGGTCTGCCCCGGGTAGCGGACCTGGAGCATGCGCTTGAGCCCAGAGGCGACGGCGTTCTGGTTGCCGAAGGCGGTGTTGGAGTAGTTCAAGGCCGTCTGCGACAGGGCGAAGAAGGAGCATCCGGGGGTGCCGACCACCAGGGTGTCCTCCGGCGCCGGCAGCGCGGCGACGGCCAGACGCACGCCCAGGGAGACGCCGCAGCCGGCGCAGTGGGGGTGTTCCTCGGTCAGTTCCTTGAAGGAGCCGAGATCCTTGACCCCGAGGGATTTGCCGTGGGGGCCGTGGGCGACCAGGTCGCGGTACTCCTTGGGGAGAATGTCGGCCAGGGCCGGGACGGGGGTAATGATTTTTTTCGACACGGCTCAGACTCCTCCCTGGATTTTGCGGGCCTGCAAGCCCTTTTTCACTTCCTCGACGATCAGCCAGGGGGGCATGCTCATGCCGCCGAAGACCCGGGGCGCGCCGACCACGCGGCGGTTGCGGTCGAGGGCCGCCTTGATCTCCCGGGCCAGCCAGCCCCCGGCATTGAATTCCGGTACCACGATGAGCTCGGCGTGTTCGGTGGCCTGCCGCAGCTCCTGCTCGGGGAAGGGGCGGATCGACTTGATCTTGATCAGGCCGGCGTCGATCCCCTCGGCCTGCAGCAGGCGCAGGGCCTCCCGGGATTGGGAGACGGCGGTGCCGCTGGCGACGATGAGGATGTTGGCGCCCGGGTTTTCTATCTCCAGAAGACCGCCCATGACGCGGTCGATATGCTTGCGGGCCCGTTCGGCGGCCGCCAGCACCTCCTGGTGCCAGCTGGCGTTGGCCGCGCCGCTGATGAAATTGCTCTTGTTCAGCAGCGGGTCGCGGGTGATGCGCATCGGCGGGGTCTCCATGTCGAACACCGGCACCGGCGAGAGGTTCGCGTCGTAGGGGGGGAGGGTGCAGTCCAGGGGGGGAAGCAGCACTTCCTCTTTGGTATGGGTTACGAAAAAGCCATCGGCGAAGACCCCCACCGGTAGGTGCACCTCGGGCTGCTCCGCCACCAGGTAGGCCTGCAGGATCATGTCGTGGAAGTCCTGGCCGTTTTCCGCGTGGAACATGAGCATGCCGGAATCCAGCAGCATGCCCATTTCGATATTTTCCGGCTGGATCGAAGGAGGCAGGGAGACGCCGCGGCACATGAAGGCGCAGACGATCGGCTGCCGGGCGCCGGCCCAGACCGGGAACATTTCCATCGCCCGCAGGGTGCCGGGGCCGCTGGTGGCGGTGAAGACCCGCCCGCCCCCCAGGGCCGCGCCATGCACGGCGGCCATGACGGCGAATTCGTTTTCCGCCCGGTAGTAGTCCTTGATGTAGCCCTGGGCGAAGAGCTCGCCGACCAGGTGCATGCTCTCGGACTGGGGGGTGATGGGGTAGGCGATGGCCATGTCGACGGAGGCGCGTTTGACCGCTTCGGCCACGGCCTCGCTGCCGGTGATGAAGGCCGTTTCGCGGGGGCCGTGGAGCAGCCGTGCAATCGGGTCGGCGGGTGGTGGCGCAAATGGGGACATGTTGAAAACTCCGGAGTCGCACGGGGCTGCCGGGGCAGCCGCCGATCGTTGAACAGGCGACT
>CAZYXS010000047.1:10175-21933 GCA_964650955.1 uncultured Desulfuromonadales bacterium
CGTGCAATCGGGTCGGCGGGTGGTGGCGCAAATGGGGACATGTTGAAAACTCCGCAGTCGCCTGGGACATCAGGTCAAAGACGCTTGCTGGTCAACTGACGGCCAGGGCATCCTTGGGGCAGACGGTGACGCAGAGGCCGCAGCCCTTGCAGCGGCTTTCGTTGACGGCGACCAGCTTGCGCTCCGGCAGAAAGGAAAAGACGTTGGGTTCCGGGCAGCTGGTGATGCAGATCTTGCATCCGATGCACTTGCTTTCATCGACTTTGGCTGAGAAATACATAGTCAGGCACCATCCTTCGTTCAGGCCAGGGGAAATTCGGTCAGGGAAGCTTCCGCGGCGGCGATGACTTCCATGTTCTTTTCGATCATCTGGCTGACCTTGGCAAACTTGCCTTTGACGGCGTCGTCGAGGGCTGCCGTGGTCCCGGAGGCGACGAACTTGCCGCCGCCGAAACGCTCGAGCATCGACTCCCTGAGGGCGTCGAGGGAGGTCAGTTTCTGAATCCCGTAGAGGCCGCCGAGCATGGCGATGTTGGTCGAAAGTTCCGAACCGGCAACGTCCATGGCCACCTTGGTGGCCGGCACGTAGTAGATCTTCGCCTTCAGTCCTGCGAGGCGCCGCAGTTCCTCGTCGGCGATCGCCAGGGGCGCGTCGGCGTTGATCAGCAGCGATCCTCCCGGCTGCAGGCCGTCGAAGAAGGGCATGGTGTAGCATTTGCCCAGGGTGATGACGTGGGGATGGAAGATCATGATGATGTTGGGGTAGAGCACTTCCCCCTTCTCGTAGATCTTCTCCGGGGAGATGCGCACGTAGCTTTCCGCCGGTGCCAGGCGCTTTTCAGCGCCGAAGAAGGGGTTGACGGTGCTTTCCAGGCCGTCTTTGTTGGCGGCGGTGCCCAGGATGTGGGCGGCGGTCACTGCCCCCTGCCCGCCAAGACCGGACATGCGGATAAAGGTTTTTTCCTGCACGCTCATTTCTTCACCTCGATCGTATCCAGGAAGGCCTGGGCTTCCGGAGCAATATATTCCTTGGTTTGGTACAGCCCCTCCTTCTCCCGCTGCTTGATTATCGGGATGGTGTCCTGGGGCTTGAACTTGTAGTTGGTGGGGCAGGGGCTGAACAGCTGCACGTAGGACGGGCCGACTTCCCGGGCCACCAGGATCGCCCGGCGCACCGCCTTGGCCAGCAGCTTGGGGTGGGCCGGCGAGACCGCCGCCACGTAGGCGCAACCCGAAGCCTGGGCGATCTCCGGCAGGGTCACCTTGGGGAAATTCTTCCCCTTGGGGGCCATGTTGAGCACCGCCCCCTTCATCGACATGCCGCTCTCCTGGCCGCCGGTGTTGGCGTAGGCCTCGTTATCGAGCATGATGGTGGTAATCTTCTCCCGCCGCAGCCAGGACTGCATGACCATGTCCAGGCCGATGTCGGCGGTGGCGCCGTCGCCGGCGATGACCACCACGTCCTTCTCCTTCTGCGGGAAGCGCAGCTTCAACGCCCGCTTCAGCCCCGAGGCGACGGCATTCTGGTTGCCGAACAGGGAGTGGATGTTGTGCAGCGCCACCTGGGGGAAGACCAGCGAGCTGCAGCCGGTGGAACCGACCACGATCGTCTCTTCCGGGGCCGGCAGCGAGGCCAGGGCCAGGCGCATGGAGAGGGCCAGGCCGCAGCCGGCGCACAGGGGATGCTCCTCGGTCAGTTCCTTGAAGGTACCCAGGTCGGCGACGCCGTAACCCTTACCGTAGGGGCCGTTGTCCACCAGCTCCCGGTATTCCGGGGGCATGATCTCCTCAAAGCCGGGAGCGATTTTCAGAATTCCGGGATTCATTTGCTGGCCCTCCTGATTTCCTCGAGAATCAGGTCCGGAGGCATGGTCATGCCGCCGAACACCTTGGGTGCACTGACAACCTTGCGCGGCTCGTCGATCACCGAACGGATCTCCTTGGCCAGCCAGCCCACCCGGTTGAATTCCGGCACCAGGATGGCCTTGGCCTTGGCGGCCAGGGCGCGGATCTCCTCCCGGGGGAAGGGCCGAATGCTCTTGAGCTTGACCAGCCCGACCTTGAGCCCCTGGGCGCGGGCGGCTTTGATCGCCTCCCGGCTCTGGCAGATCGCGGTGCCTGAGGTCATGACGAAAATGTCGGCGTCCTCGTTCTCCACCTCGATCAGACCCCCGAGGTAGTGGTGCAGGTACTTGCGGGAACGCTCCATCGCCGCCTCGACTTCCTGCTGCCAGGAGGCATGGGCGGCATAGCTGATGAAGTTGCTCTTCATGACGAAGGGGTCGCGCATCTGCCGCACCGGCACGTTTTCCATGTCCATGACCGGGACCGGCGCACTGTAGGGGTCATAGGGGGGGAGCTTGACATCCTCGGGCAGGGTGTTCACCCCTTCCTTGGTGTGGGTCACGAAGAAGCCGTCGGCGAAGACCCCCACCGGAATATGCACGTCGGTCTTTTCCGCCACCATGAAGGCCTTCAGGATCATGTCGTGAAGGTCCTGGGCGTTTTCCGCGTGCAGCATCAGCATGCCGGTCTCCAGCAGGTAGGCCATTTCGATGGTGTCCGGCTGGATGGTCAGGGGGGAGTTGACGCCGCGGGTCATGAAGGCGCAGACGATGGGCAGGCGCGACCCCGACCAGGTCGGGAACATCTCGAAGGCCCGCATGGTGCCGGGGCCGCCGGTGGCGGTGAAGACCCGCACCCCGGCCATGGCGGCGCCGGACACCGCCGACATGACGGCGAACTCGTTCTCGCCGCGGTAATACTCCTTCACATACCCTTCGGCATAGGCATCCCCCACCAGGTGCATGCTCTCGGACTGGGGGGTGATGGGATAGGCGATGGCCATATCCACGTTGGCCCGCTTGATCGCCTCCTTGACCGCCTCGCTGCCGGTGATGAACTGGCTGGCCCGGGGGGCTTCGAACAACAGGAAATCCGGATCGACGACTCGCTGCTCAACCATGGCTCACCCCGCTTTTCAGTTCGAGCACCAGCTCACGCAGGCGCTGCAGTTCCTTCAGCCCGGCATCGCGCAGGGAGATCATCGCATCCTCGTGCCCGGCCTCGGCGCACAGGGCGATGGTGTAGCAGTCGGTGCCGCCGCGGATGATTTTCAGCGCCACGTTGGCATAGTGGCAGTGCACACCGATGAACAGGCAAACGTCGATCTTGTTATGCCAGATGGTCAGGTTCGGGTGGTTCGGGTTGACCTCGATGGCCGGATTGATCATCGGGTATTTCGGCCGGTAGTCGGGCATCGGGATGATCTTGGCGCCGGCCGCTTCGGCCAGGGCCTTGAGGGCGGCAGCCTTCTCGGCCACACCCGGTTTCCAGTCCCACAGAATGAGCGGGCCGGGGAAAAACACTGGGTTTTTCGCGTTGACCAGTTTGTTTGCGATTGCCAGCAGGGCCTTGTCCCCGTCAATCCAGGCCCCTTCCATGATCGCCTGCCCCCGGTTCGGGAGCGCGATCCCCATCGCTGCGGCCGCAGGCGGCAAGAAGCCTTCCGGGCCTGCGACGACACGATAGTTCTGCTCTTCCATTCCATCCTCCTCAGGAAAATCCGATTTGTTTGAGCTGATCCCTGTACCTGTTTCCATGCGCTGACACGTTCGGTTCCATCGAAACTGCTTGGCGTTCACCTCCGTGGGTGGGGAGAGGGTTGGTTGCCCGGTCGGGCGGTGGAAATGTAAGGAAAATAACTGTGTTTTTACTTTCGCGAAAGTTTCTTCTTTATTTCGCATAGGCAATGTAACAGGAAGGAATTTTCCGAATCAACAAAAAAATAAACCGATTTTTTATTTACTTAGGAGAGGTCAAGGACGGGTTGGTCAGGTCAAACAACTGGACAGGGAAGTCAAAGAAGCTGTGCATTTGTTAGTTGGTGCAAATGTGTTTGTGGGCGTTTTTTAGGGGGAGAGGAGTGTGGACTGGCGGTCATTGGAAAGAATTAGGTTCAATTTTAGAACGTTGTTAAAAAAATGCTTGGCGGAGATGGCCGAGCGTTGGTCGCAACGCAGCTGGGGTGCAGTAATTTCCGATGCCGGAAAATTTGTCGAAGTAATTGCGCACGATAGCGGCGATGGGCAGCCGGTCGACCTGCCGGAAGCTGGTGTAGTTGACCAGCCCGTGAACGGACGGTGCGATAAGCAGGCCTTCGTGCTTTTCGATGGCGGCGCTGTTGAAGTCGGGCAGGGGCAGGGCGATTTTCAGGCCGATGGCGGCGAGCAGCCCTTCGACCAGGCAGGTCGGCACGGCCAGCAGGATATAACGCCGCCAGTTGGTCTTTCAGACGCCGGCCTGGATGAAAGCCGTCAGGAAGACGATGAAGGCCCTGTTGTTGCTGCCGAAGGTTGCCACCCCCATGCCGCTTGCTGTCAAGGCGCCTACGGGAAAAAATCCAACAGCCGTCGCGGTTGCCCGTGGGAGTCGACCTATCATGCAGAATATGCATCGAAAAAATTTCCGAGAGGGAGGTGCTCGGGGCAGCGCGCAGTTCGCAGCTGCCCCGTCAGGGCGGATTATTCTGGAGGGGGTTGCACTTCTGCTGGGTCAGAACTTGTTGGCTCTGTGGACCTCGATGTCGGTCAGGTAGGCGATGATGGCGTAGTCGTCGTAAAATTCGGCATAGAGGGCATCCATGATGGCATGGCCCATATCCGCAGAGCAGATGGTCTGGATCTGGACGTTCCGCGCCTGGTCCCAGTCGCCCTGGCGGACACCTCGGGAACCTTCCCCCTGCACCCCGATCAGGGTATATCCCGTGGCGCCCATGCGTTTGATGGTCCTGACGATGGGGGCCTCGATGGATGATTCGGCGACGATGGTGACCATTTTCCGTTTGTTCAGTTCCATGGGCCTAACCTCCGAAGTTGTGGACCAGGGTGGACATCCAGTGATAGATCGGGATGCCGACAATGATGTTGAAGGGGAAGGTTATTCCAAGAGCGGCCGTCAGGTAAAGAGTCGGGTTGGCCTTGGGCACGGCCATGCGCATGGCCGCCGGCGCGGCGATGTAGGAGGCGCTGGCGGCCAGGGTGGCCAGCACTGTGGTGCCTCCCAGGGAGAGGCCGCTGGCGGCGCCGAGCAGTGCCCCGAGGGTGCCGTTGACGATGGGCATGGCCACGCCGAAGCCGACCAGGAACGCTCCGGTGGTTTTCAGATCCCCCAAGCGGCGAGAGGCGATGATGCCCATTTCCAGCAGGAACAGGGCCAGCGCTCCTTTGAACAGGCCGAAGAACAGGGGGCTGATGGCCTCGGTCCGGGTCGGGCCGGCCAGGTAGCCGACCAGCAGGCCCCCGACCAGCAGGTAGATACTTTTGCCAAGAAAGACCTCGTGGAGCAACTTGTCCCACTGCAGGGATTTGCCGCTGGCGCCGCGGCGAGCGATGAAGATGCCGATGGCGATGGCGGGCACCTCCAGCACCACGAGCAGTACCGTGACGTAGGCCTCATAGCCGATTTCCATGCGGGCCAGGTAGCTCAAAACCACGGCGAAGGTCACGGCGCTGACCGAGCCGTAATGGGCTGCTATGGCCGCGGCGTTGGTGCGGTCGAAACGTCCCACCCGCAGCAGGATCTGGTACGCCAGGATCGGGGTGACCAGGCCGAGAACCACCGTCGCCAAAGCCGGCAGGGCGACCTCGCCAAGGTTCGATTTGGCCAGTTCCACCCCCCCCTTGAGGCCGATCGCCAGCAGCAGGTAAATGCTGAGAGTTTCATAAAGCTGATCCGGCAGTTTCAGGTCGGATTTGAGCAATCCCGCGACCAGCCCGAGGACGAAACAGAGGACGATGGGGTCAAGCAGATTGTCGAGCATGTTGGTTTCACCTCTTTGGCCAAGTGTTGAAGTTTGTGCAAATCATATAAATTTTTTACGAAATTAAATTCGCAATATGGGGTTCATGTTTTTAGTCGACAACTGAGCACGCTGTCAAGGGATTATTTTGACAACAGGGAGTATATAATCCATCCCTTGGGGCGTGTGTGCTCGTGTGTTGCACCGATTCCTGCCGGGACGTCCCTTCTTCCGTTAACGCAGTGACGAAATATAGAGATTTCAGAGTGATGCGGTGCTGGAAAGTGCGCAGCTCCGTAACCATCGGACAACCCGACCCGGGTTGTCTCTGGGTGACTTCGGTGGTGAAACCAAAGGCACTGATGAAGCAGGAAGTTCGCGTCGAGGGACAGCCTCTCTTTCTGGTTCTCTAGCATTTTATAGCTCCGGCGGCTGCCGCCTCCCGCCCCAGACCGGGTCATCGGCGAACTGGGCACGCAGCCGTTCCTCCGGATTCTGCTCGAGGAATTCCTCCCGGCCGAAGTCGAAGACATAGCCGTCGCAGTAGGCGCGCAGAGCCCGGTAGGCCTGGTTGATGGCGCGGATGGCGTCGTCCTCGACACCTCCGGCGCGGTCGGGATGGTGCTGCTTGACCAAAGCGCGATAGCGGGCCCGGATCTCGGCGAGGCTGGCCCGCGGGGGGAGTTCCAGACGTCGGCGGGCGGCATCGAGTTCTTCGAAGGTCATCGGCTCCTCGGGGGGGTAATGCGGGGGGACGTTGCTGAATTTTTACCACGTTTGCGCCCCATTGCCACCCCGGTCGCGGGTGCGGGAATCTCCTTGCCTGGTGGCAGCGGCTGTGCTACAAAAAATTCTTCCTGCAGTGTGACTTATTCCTTTTCGGAGGCCAGCTCCCATGGACATGCAGATTCTTCCCCTGACTGCGCCCAAGCCCCCCATCGCCGACGAATCCAAACTCGCCTTCGGCAAGCACTTTACCGATCGCATGTTCGTCATGGAGTACGATGCGGGCAAGGGTTGGCATTCGGCTCGCATCCAGCCCTACGCCCCCTTCGCCATGGATCCGGCGGCGGCGGTGCTGCACTATGCCCAGGAGATCTTCGAGGGGCTCAAGGCCTTCCGCCGTCCCGACGGCCAGATCGCTCTGTTCCGGCCCGAGGACAATATCGAGCGCTTCAACCGCAGCGCCCGCCGCATGTGCATGCCCGAGGTCGAGCCGGCCTTCTTTCTGCAGGCCCTGAAGGAGTTGGTCAAGCTGGAGTCGGCCTGGGTGCCCCGCAGCGAGGGGACCAGCCTTTACATCCGCCCGACCATGATCGCCGTCGACCCCTACCTGGGGGTGCGGCCGTCGGAAAAATATCTCTGCTACATCATCCTCTCGCCGGTGGGGGCCTATTATGCCGGAGGCTTCAACCCGGTGAAGATCTGGATTTCCGACGAGTACGTGCGCTCGGCCCCGGGGGGGACCGGCGAGGCCAAGACCGGCGGCAACTACGCTGCCAGCCTGCGCGCCTCCATGGAGGCGGCGGCCAAGGGCTACGACCAGGTGCTCTGGCTCGACGCTGTGCAGCGCAAGTACGTGGAGGAGGTGGGGAGCATGAACATCTGCTTCCTCTATGATGGCAAGGTGGTGACCTCCCCCCTCTCCGGCACCATTCTCGACGGCATCACCCGCCGCTCGATTCTCACTCTGGTGCGGGAGTTCGGTTACGAGGTGGAGGAGCGGGCCCTGTCGGTGGACGAGATCCTCGACGGCGCCGCCAGCGGCAGGCTCAAGGAGGCCTTCGGCACCGGCACGGCGGCGGTGGTCTCCTCGGTGGGGCAGTTCACCTACCGCGACCGCACCGTCACCCTGGGGGGCGGCCAGGCAGGGGAGCTGACCCTGAAGCTGCATGCCACCCTCACCGGCATCCAGACCGGGCGCCTTGAGGATAAACACGGCTGGGTGCGGGTGCTCTGACCCGGACCCTTGCAGGACCTTGGCAGTGCAGCGGCCCCGGCCGGACGATCCGGCGGGGCCGCTGCACGTTTGGGCGCCACCATCGGGAGCGTTTTTGCTCAATATTTAGGCAACGATGTTCAGCGGATTCTTTCGGGAAGACTTAACTGGCTGAATAGATTATGTGATTTCCTGTGGCATGGGGTTTGCTCCTGAAAGGAATGCTTGCTCGCCAGCGAGCCCATTCCTTCGCCCAAGCTGATGGAGGTCCCATGGAATTGTCCCGAATCCCCTCGTTTTCCCTGCTTCTGAGCCTGCTCCTGCTGCCGCTCCCCGCGTGGGCGGCAGACGGATTGAACAGCGGCGACACCGCCTGGATGCTGGTTTCCTCGGCCCTGGTGCTGGTGATGCTGCCGGGTCTGGCGCTGTTTTACGGCGGCATGGTCCGCGCCAAGAACGTCCTCTCCACCACCATGCACACCTTCGCCGCCATGGCGATCATGGGGGTGCAGTGGGTGGTCTGCGGTTATTCCCTGACCTTCGGCGGCGAGGGGGCCTTCATCGGCGGCTTCGACAACCTGTTCCTCTCCGGCATCACCCCCGACAGCCTCAGCGGGACCATTCCCACCTACGTCTTCGTCATGTTCCAGGGGATGTTCGCCATGATCACCCCGGCGCTGATCAGCGGCGCCGTCGCCGAACGAATGAAGTTTTCCACCTACTGCCTGTTCATCCTGCTCTGGGGGACCCTGGTCTATGTTCCCATCGCCCACTGGATCTGGGGCCCGGGTGGCTGGCTGCTCAAGGACGGCGCCCTCGACTTCGCCGGGGGCACCGTGGTCCACTTCTCGTCGGGTATCACCGCCCTGGTGCTGGCCCTGATCCTGGGCAAACGCAAAGGCTGGCCGCAGGAACGCATGTCTCCCCACAACCTGCCCATGACCCTGCTGGGTGCCGGTCTGCTCTGGTTCGGCTGGTTCGGCTTCAATGCCGGCAGCGCCCTGAGTGCCGGGGGGAGCGCCGCCCTGGCCTTCACCACCACCCAGGCGGCGGCCGCCGCCGGGGCCCTCTCCTGGATGATCGCCGAATGGCTGCATGCAGGCAAGCCGAGCGCCCTGGGCGCCGCTTCCGGGGTGGTGGCCGGGCTGGTGGTGATCACCCCCGCCGCCGGCTTCGTGACCCCGGGCTGGGCGCTGCTGATGGGGCTGACCGCCGGCTTCGTCTGCTACGGCGGGGTGCTGCTCAAGCACAAGCTGCGTTACGACGATTCCCTCGACGCCTTCGGGGTGCACGGCCTGGGGGGCGCCTGGGGCGCCATTGCCACCGGCATCTTCGCCACCGTCGGCGCCACCGGCCTGCTCGCCGGCAACGCCCATCAGCTCTGGGTGCAGGTGGTCGGCCTGGTCGCCGCCGGCGCCTACGCGGTGGTGGTGACCCTGGTGATCGTCTTTGGCCTGAAGGTCACCCTGGGGCTGCGGGTCAGCGAGGAGGAGGAGCGGCGCGGCCTCGACCAGGTGGCCCACTCGGAATCCGGCTACAACTTCTAAAGGCAAAGCGACAGCAGGACGGGCAGGGTGCCGCAGGTCGGCACCCTGCTATTTATTGAGTACACAGAAAACTCACGATTGAGCCGACAGGGGGGCTGCGAGAGCCCTCCTGAACTGTCGTCGGACGGTGTGCGGTTGTACATTCTTAGGCGCAGAGAAAAATTTTTGAATAAATTTGGTGGTTTGTGAACGCACACAGGCGTGGAGCTTGGGCGGAGCGCGAGTTGGAGGGGTTTTTGCAATTGAGTCGTCGTCGTTGTCTGCTCCGGACAGAGAGGTTCACCATCTTCACCCTTTTCGGGAGGTAAGCGGCTATGTGTCGAATTGGAGCCATCAAAAGCCTGAACTACATGCACCCCAGCAAGGCGCTGCAGCTGATGCAGTCGCAGCAGGAGGGGCACGATAATTCCGGGTTCGCCATGGTCATGCATGATCTGGGGGGGATTTTCGAGGGGTACAAGCATCTGCCGACCCTCTCCCTGGCCTGCACCGACGAGGGGCTGAAGATCGCCGAGGACATGCTGCACGCCGCCGGTTTCAACCGGGTGCTGCAGTGGGTGCCGGAGACCAACAGCCGCCCCGGGCTGGATATCAACGCCATGCCCAACTACGTCTTCGAAACCTTCAACTATCCCAAGCATTACCGGGAAGCGAGCAAGCGCGAGAAGGAAGAGCTGCTGCTGGATATGCGCCTGCAGCTGCGCGCCGCCCTCGAGGATGAGGAACTCGGCTACGTCTACTCCTTCTGGCCCGACGTGGTCACCCTCAAGGAGATCGGCGACCCCCGGGATATCGGCACCTACTTCAACCTCAACGAGCCGGACACCAAGTTTACTGCCAAGGTGATCACCGCCCAGTGCCGGCAGAACACCAACTACGACATCGTCCGCTACGCCGCCCATCCCTTCTTCCTGCAGGGGTACACGGCGCTGGCCAACGGCGAGAACACCTTCTACCAGAAGAACAAGGAGCTGCAGCGCAAACTGCACCGGGGCTACATCGGCTTCGAGTCCGACTCCCAGTGCTTCCTCTACACCCTGCACTACGTGCACCGGCAGCTGGGCTGGCCCCTGTCCTACTACAAGCACGTCATCACCCCGCTCCCCTTCGACCAGGTGGAAAAACGGGACGACAAGGAGCCGCTGCTGGCCATCCGCCAGTCCCTGGCCCACCTGGAGATCAACGGCCCCAACACCATCATCGGCGTGCTTCCGGATCACACCCTGTTCACCTGCTGCGACGCCAAGAAATTGCGCCCCATCGTCGTCGGGCGCTCCGCGGATACGGTGGCCTTTTCTTCGGAAGTCTGCGGGATCAATGAAATCCTCCCGGACCGCGACCGGGAGCTGGATATCTATCCCCACGAGCGGGAAGTCGTGGTGATCGGCAAAGATCTGGAGGTTCAGCGATGGAAACAATGAAAATTCACGACATCACCCCCAACGACCTCCCCTGGAAGCTGCGCTACGACGCCAGCCGCTGCACCCTGTGCGGCTCCTGCGTGGCGGCCTGCTCCTTCCGGGCCATCGAGCCGAAGGTGGAGCGGCGGCGGATGATCTTCTCGGAAGGGGACTTCCCGGAGCCGAAGCAGCGCTTCTCGGCGGTGCCGGTGATCCGCCAGGTCCATTCCATCAAGAACTACTGCCGCGGCTGCGGCATCTGCGAAAAGGTCTGCCCCAACGACGCCATCGCCCCCCAGCGCAACGTCGACTCGCGCCACCCCATCGTCACCCGCTGTCTGGCCGGCGACTCCATCAAGCGCGGCGGCCGCAAGAACCTGGAGGCAACGGTGCGCACCCTCGACCGCCTGCGGGTGGGGCGCATCTCCCAGATGACCGACCCGAGCCTCGACGCCCAGCGCCACACCTTCGATCTGCTCGCCCCCTTCGGCCGTATCCTGCCGGCGGGCAAGCTCCCCTTCGTGGTGGGTGCGGACGGCAAGCTGGTCCCTTCCGGCCAGGCGCCGCCGGTGCGCTGGATCTATCCGGTGATCATCGGCGACATGTCTATCGGCGCCCTCTCCTGGCGCATGTGGGAAGGGGTGGCCATGGCCACCGCCTACCTCAACGAGGTCTGCGGCCTGCCGGTGCGCATGTGCTCGGGCGAAGGGGGGGTGCCGATGCGCCTGCTCAAGTCCAAGTACCTGAAGTACATGATCCTGCAGATCGCCTCCGGGCATTTCGGCTGGAACCGCATCGTCAAGGCGATGCCGCACATGGTGGAAGACCCGGCCGGCATCCTGATCAAGATCGGCCAGGGGGCCAAGCCGGGGGACGGCGGCCTGCTGATGGCGCAGAAGGTGGCCGAGCATATCCAGGCGATCCGCGGCGTGCCCAAGGCCGATCTGCTCAGCCCCCCCAACCACCAGGGGCTCTACTCCATCGAGGAGAGCGTGCAGAAGATGTTCCTCTCCTTCAACGCCGCCTTCAAGTTCCGGGTGCCGGTGGCGATCAAGGTGGCGGCCAGCGCCAC
>CAZYXS010000048.1:0-21836 GCA_964650955.1 uncultured Desulfuromonadales bacterium
TCCCCTCGAGGTCACCGACCCGGCGAGCATCGCTGCATTATCGAAAAATCTGCGCGGCAAACATCTGGACATCCTGTGCCACAATGCGGCGAGGAGCTACCCGGGTAGTTTTGTTGGCTGGGGTCAGCTGATGCGGACGGGGGCGAAGCCACCCCCGGGGGTGCGCAGGTTGGTTACCTGCCCCTGGTAAAGGCGGGCCGCCACACCGAGGATACGGTTGCGGTAAGCGAACAGGCGGAAATCGGTTTTGAGGGCCTCGGTCCCCGACACCGGCGTAAGGGAAGGGGGGATCAGGCGCTGCACCAAGGTGGTTTCGGCGGGAAGCTCGTCGAAACGGGACCGGGAAATCTTCCGACCCAGCAACACTCCGCGGCTGCCGAACCGGTCCACCGGCTTGAACACCCAGTCGTTGCGCTGCTGCCAGACCCGCTCCCGGTCGGCCCCGGCCAGCAGAAAACTCGCCGGCACCCCGGCCAGCAGTTGGGCCCGCTCGCGGTCGGAGAGGGGGAGTTGCGCCAATACTTGCGGATCCGACCAGAGAATCATCCGGCGCTTGTCGGCCAACAGGCCGTAGGCGCGGGGATTGGGAGTCAGGCAGACCCGGCCGGCCAGATAGGCGGCCCGCACCCCGGCCAAAGGGGCGCTCTCCAGGTAGAAGTCGCAGTGCCGGTTGTAGATCAGGTCCACCCGCCCCCCGTCCAGCCGGACCCCCTCGGGCCCCGCCGCCAATTCCCCCGGATCGACCACCTCCGCCGTCACCCCCCAACTGCGGAACAGCTTGGCAAAGACTTGCATTTCCGGATAGAGGAACTGCGCGGCCGGGGACTCGTCGAGAATCGCCACCCTTTCGGGCAGAGGCCCGGGCATCCCCTTGCGGCCGGCCCACTCTGCAGCGAAAGAGAGTCGCAACTTCCGCTGCAATTGGGGCGACAGGGTGACCAGGTCGGGTTCACCCCCGCCGGCCTGGGCCCGCCAGGCCAACCAGCCTCCCCCTGCATTGGTGTTGACCTCGATCAGCCTCGGCCCCTCGGGACCAAGGTGGAAATCGTAGCCCATCATCACGCTGTCGCAGCCGGGGTCGAAGCGGGCCGCCGCCGGGAGCTCCGGACCGACCAGGGCCTGGTAGGCAGGGTCCAGGCCGAGGCGGTAGAGCAGCCGCACCAGGCGCACCATGGTGCGCAGGGCGGTGCGGGGGAGAGAGGCCGGATGGGAACTGATGGCGGAGTCGGTGGGATTCAAAGGCTTCCTCGGCGGCTGCGAATGCTCCATTGGGGAGGCATGGTCGCACATTTTGCCAGCCAATGCACCGGCAAAGGGGGGACGGGGAGATTTTAATGATAACCAACCTTGACAGGTTTCCATTTTGCAGCATACTTGAGAGACCGTAAACGCCAAATCTGCCTTGCACCCATCGACTCAGGAGGAGAGACCATGCCGCAGGAATTCAACATGCAGGAAGCGATCAAGCTGGCCATCCAGACGGAAAAGAACGTCATGGACTTCTATCTCAAGGCCGCCCAGATCACCGAAAACGACCGTGCCAAGAAGGTCTTCAAGACCCTCGCCAACGAGGAGCGGGAGCACGCCGGCCACTTCTTCCATCTCTACACCGGCAAGGACCTCGGCAGTTTCGACGAGTTCATGGCGCGCCCCGCCAAAGCCGACTCGGCCATGCTGGCCCAGCTCGCCAAAGAGCTCGACAGCAAGGTCAACGAGCGCAAGGCGATGGAAATCGCCCTGAAGGAAGAGGAGGATCTGGCCAAGCACCTCACCCAGACCGCGGCCACCATCGTCGACCCCGGGGTGCGGGCGGTTTTCGAACGCATGGCCAAGGAGACCCGCGACCATTTCGCCATCATCGAGTCGGAGTACGCCCACCTGATGGCCATGGTGCATGAGACCGACATCGACACTTTCGTGCGGGAATAAACCGATGCTCCATGGCCTGCTGCTGACCGCCGGCCTGCTGGGCCTCGCCACCCTGGCCGCAGCCCAGGCGGAAGCCCCCCTGCCCGAGCAGGTCCGTCAGCGCCAGGCCTTCGAGCAAGTGATCGACACCCGGTGCATCCTCTGCCATACCCGCGAGCGCATCGACGAGGCCCGGCGACGCGGTGGCGACCTCGGCGCGATTCAGCAGCGCATGCTTGACCGGGGGGCGGTGTTGACAGAAGAGGAAAAAAGCACCCTGCGCGGCCTCTGGGGAGACCCCTTCAAACGCTGATTATCTCCCATGCCCAGCCCGCGGGGGGACCGGTCTTCGACCGGTTCCCCCGCGGTTTTTTCGTTGCCTTTGACAGGCGATGTTTTTCCGCCATACTTCAAACAAGGGTTTATGCATTCACGTTCGACCGACCAGGGGAGGTGACCATGCCGCAGGAATACAAAAAGCAGGAAGCATTGAAAATGGCCATCCAGGCCAAAAAGAATCTTTTCGACTTTTACCGGGAGGCCGCCAGCATCACCCAGAATCCCAGGGGCAAGGCCGTCTTCGATCGCCTCGCCAAGGAGGTGCGGGAAAACACCGGTGCCTTCTTCATTCACTACAACCTGGGGGATCTCGGCGGTTTCGAGGAGTTCATGGCCACCCCTCCCAGACACGATTCGGCCATGCTGGTGGAACTGCGCAAGGCTCTGGATCAGAACACCCACGAGCGCAAGGCCCGGGAACTGGCCATGCGCGAACACCTGGACATGGAGAAGAATTTCCGCCTGGCCTCCTCCCACATCGTCGATCCGATGGTGCGGGCGGTGTTCGACCGGGTCGCCCAGGAAACCCGCAACCATTACGAAATCATCGAATCCGAATACGCCCACACCATGGCCATGGTGCACGAAACCGACATCGACACCTACGTGCGGGAATAGGCTGTCCGCCCACATGCTTAAAGACCAGAATTGAAGAACGCCGCAGCAGATTGCACAACCTGCTGCGGCGTTCATGTTTCGTTCAGTCCACCGGGCCGGACCCGCATTCACCCGCTGCCCCACCCAGTCCCGACGAGTTTCGTTCAACCTCCACCCGGGGCAGATGAAGCTTCCACCCCGAGTTGCTCTGCCGTGAGAGGGCGATCGATCCCCTGCCAGATATCCACTCCCTGTTTCGTCCCCCGGGTATCCCAGTACACTTCGATACCGTTGCCGTCCGGGTCGCTGAAATAGAGGGCCCAACTGATGCGGTGATCGACCGGGTAGACGGCGACGCCAGCGGCCTTGAGCCTTTGATAGACCGTGGTCAAAGACCCCTGGTCGGGGACTTCAAAGGCGACATGGTACAGACCGACGTCCTGCCGCCGTGGGGCGGTCGCCCCGTTGCCGACCGCCTGAAGGGCCAACTCGTGGTGCATCTCCCCCGCCGATAGAAACGCCAGAGCATCGCCCAATCGTTCCGTCAGCTTCAGGCCGAGATATTTTTGATAAAAAGCGACCGACTGCTCCAGGTTGCGAATTTTCAGGTGAACGTGGCCGATTTTCATTGGGACGCCCTCCCCTTCGGTTGGTCGTGGTTCTCAGCCTTTGTTGAGAACTCCTTGGATTTCCAGGTTGATGGTCACCTCGTCGCCGACAACCACACCCCCGGCCTCCAGGGCTTTGTTCCAGTTGAGACCGTAATCACGGCGGTTGATCACCGTGCTGGCCGAGAACCCGGCCCGGACATTCCCCCAGGGATCGGTGTTGGCGCCACGGAAGCGCCCTTTGAGCACCACCTCCCTGGTGGTGCCGCGGATGGTCAGGTCACCGCGCACGGTGATGTTGTCGCCCGAGCCTTCCACCTTCTTGCTGACGAAGGTCATGGTCGGATGGCTGGCGGCGTCAAAGAAGTCGGCGCTGCGCAGGTGTTCGTCCCGCTTGGCTTCCCGGGTATCGAGGGAGGCCACCTTGATGGTTGCCGAGGCCGACTTGAGGGTTTTGCCGGCAGCATCGGCCTCGATGGTCCCTTCGTACTCGGAAAAGTTGCCGCTGACCTTGAAAATTACCAGATGGTCGACAGTGAACTCGACCTGGGAATGGACCGGGTCGACCTGGTAGGTCGCGGCCGGTGCCGCCTGAGCCGACAGGGTGAACGCGGCAACCACAGCGATGATGGGGACGAGTTGTTTCAACATTTCAGATCTCCTTTAAGTGGGGTTTCCTGGTGAACTTTGATCCGAGCATAGCAAGCCACAGCATAGAATAATAATATTTATTATTGTCTATCTTTATAGACAATAGCTATAATCGGACCATCCGAGGAGGTTCCCCATGACCCTGGAGCAACTGAAAACCCTGGTCACCATCGCCGACGCGGGCGGGGTGCTGGCCGCCGCCGACATGCTGCACAAAACCCAGCCGACGGTCAGTGTCGCCATCCGGAAACTGGAAGAGGAGCTGGGGGTGCAGATCCTCGCCCGCGACAGCTACCGCGCCAGCCTCACCCCCGTCGGCGAAGCCCTCTGCCGTCAGGCCCGTAGCGTCCTGGCACAAAGTGCGAAATTCTCCGAGCTGGCCAAACACCTGGCCCAAGGCAATGAGCCGGAAGTCCGCATCGCCATCGAGACCAGCTGCCCCATGCCGCTGGTGTTAAGCATCCTCGCCCGCTGTGAACGGGAGTTTCCGGCGACCCAGTTCAACCTCATGGGAGAAACCCTCTGGGGGGCGCTGGAGCGGCTGGAGCTGGGCGAAGCCGATCTGGCCATCAGCCCCTGGTTTGAGGAGAATCACGCCTTCGAAACCCACCCGGTGACCAGCTCTCGGCTGATCACCGTCGCCGCCCCGCAGTTTCTGGCCCGGTTTGAACAGCCTGCGTTGGAGCTCGCCGACCTGACCGAATCGGTGCAGGTGGTGGTCAGGGACAGCAGCCGCCACCCCCGGGAGGGGAGCTTCGGTTTTCTCTCCGAGTGCCCCCACTGGTATGTCACCGATCATCTGACCAAGAAGGAAATTCTGCTGGCGGGCATGGGCTGGGGGCGATTGCACGCCCATTTGATCGCGGACGAGCTGCGTAGCGGCCGGCTGGTGCCGCTGGAGATCCGCGACTACCCGGCGACGGTGGCCATCGACATCCGCGTCGCCCGGCGAAAAGGGACCCCGGTGGGGCCCGTGGCCCAGGCGCTGTGGCGGCACTTCTCGGACATTTTGCCGCAGGGGGGATGGAGTGACGGCTGAGCCAGCACACTTCTAGCCGTGGGACCTTGCGCCCCATGGGTTAGGCAGGAAGTCAGGAGACTGGCGGCACCTGGTTAAGGCGGTCTTCGACCAGGTCGCCGACGACCCCCGCAGCCACTACGCCCTGACCACATCAGGATACGCCCACTGCATGGCATGGGCCACGAGACCGACCTCGACACCTCCACGCGGGAATAACCTTCCTCTTCGCCTTCGGAGGCTTTGCCGACGAGAACGCCGCAACGGAGTGAGTTTCCGCTGCGGCGTTTTGTATTGTAAGACCATACGATCGTATGGTATATGCATACATCATGAATATTCTTGCCGAGATACTTTCATCAGGTGTGCGCGCCGAAGTCTTGCGTTTATTGTTCGGCCATGACCCTGCCGAGCTGCATCTGCGCGACATCGTCCGGGGTTCCGGATTTTCCGTCGGCTCGGTCCAGAGCGAGATGAAAAAGCTCTCCCGGCTCGATCTGGTGCTCCAGCGCCGGGACGGCAACCGCCTCTACTTTCGCGCCAATGCCGCCCATCCGCTCTACGCCGACCTCCGGGGGCTGGTGCAGAAAACGGTCGGTCTGGTCGAGATGCTCCGGACCGCACTGGTCGGCTGTGCCGGGATCCGGCTGGCGTTTGTCTTCGGGTCGGTGGCAGCACAAGGGGAGAATTCGCGCAGTGATATCGATCTGATGGTAATCGGCGCCGTCAGCCCCCGGGAAATCTCCCGCCTCCTGCGGGAGCCCGCCGACCGGGTGGCGAGGGAAATCAATCCCTATGTCATCGCCGTGGAAGAGTTCAACCGCCGCAGGGGCGAAGGGGATCATTTCATCGCCACCGTTCTGGAATCGCCGCGACTCTACATCCTAGGAGCCGACAGTGACCTTGCCGAACTGGGCCAATAACGGCTGGCTACGGGTCCACAAGCCATCGCCCCAGGAAATTCGCGATCTGCTGCAAATTGTCGAACGCGACCTTCAGGATTGCCAGGCTACCGCCGTCTCCGTCGACTGGCAGTTCGGCATTGCCTACAACGCCGCACTCAAGCTCTGCACGATCCTGCTGCACGCCGAGGGGTACAGGGCGGAAAAGAATCTCCAGCATTACCGAACGATCCAGGCCCTTCCGCTGATTCTCGGGGCGCAGAGGAAAGCCGATGCCGATTTTCTCGACGCCTGCCGGAGCAAGCGCAATATCGTCGAGTACGATCGGATCGGAGCGGTCAGCACTGCGGAGCTTGAGGATCTGATCCAGTTGGTGAAGGAACTGAGGGGCGTGGTGCTGCGGTGGTTGCGGGAAAGGCATCCGGAGCTGACGTAGACAGCGAAGCCCCCAATTCCCATCGAACGAAAAACAACCGCCGCAGCGGGAAATCAAGCCGCTGCGGCGGTTTGTTATCAGGCACTTCAAGAACGAAAGGAGGAAAAGGGGACAGATTTATTTTCTTGCCTAAGGATCGGAAAATAATTCTGTCCCCTTTGTAACTCCTGCTGCGGGGTTTTTCACTCCACTGGTTCTTGCAGCGGCCCTGGCAGCTCCCCGGCGATGACCCGCACAGGCTAACAAGGGCTGGTTCTAGCCAACCAAACGGGCGGTCTTGGGATCGTAACCCACGGCGGTGATCGAACCGTCTTTTATACGCTGTACCGCCTCGTCAATGACATGCAGCGGCACCAGGAACCACTCCCTTGGCCGCACCGGATGGCCGAAACGGTCGTGAATGGTGAGATCGAGCTGTGCGGGGGCGAAGATGCGATGGAAAAGGTTCTCCAACTTGGTGCGGTTGATTCCGGCCAGTTTGTAGCTGGCGACCACTTCAACGTCAGCCAACAGGTAGGTAGCATCGTGCGCCGCATTAGCGATACGGGTTTCAACCTTACCCCCCGTGACCCCAATTTTGTGAATCAGCTCACGATGCTGCGCAACGAAGGGGTGATTGGATAAGCTGCGCAGCACATAGATAGTGCCGCTTTCAATGTCATCCTCTTCCCAGGCTTCACTGAACAACGGTCCCACATTCGGATCGGTGATAAGGCGTGCCGCCGTATCGCGATGAAGTGCCCGCTGGAGGGATCGCTGCAACACATTGCTTTCGGTGCCATTGTCGTAAATGACCCGCAATCGACTGTCTCGCCGCTCATATTCGGTAATGAAATCTTCTCCCGCCTCAGCGACGTAGGCAATCTGACCACCGACGATGAAGAACGTCCCCTGCTGGATCTCGTCCATTGCCCTGACCTGAAAGGAGCGCGTTTGACGCCTGCCGGACTTCAACTCCCCCTTCACCCTCTCGAACAACGGCTTGATTTGCTCGAAATCCTCGCAGACTGTGCGATTGGCTATCTCTTCGGCCGCACGCTTCTCTGCACTGGTGCGAACATGGCGCAGTTCGGTAATTTCGGAAGAACCGGCCGCCCCTTCGAGTTCGGCGAGCAACTCATCAGCGTTGATCGACTCCACTGGCTTCGCCTGGGTAAGTTCCGCCCCGATCAACAACCCCTGGTGATCGTGCGGCCCGAGAAGCACTCGGCACTCCTCTAACCCCCGCAGACGGTCAAGGCGCACAGCGTACAGTCGCTCGAAAATGTCTCTTTCTTCACCGTGCCCCGGGGCGCGGCCGTGCTGCTCGACAAATCGCTGGATTTCCTCGAACCCGGCAATGATGCGTTCCTCCCGCGGCGAGCGCCCACCCTTCTTCTCAGGCTGCGCGAACTCGTCCAGCTCTGCACGCAATTCATCCAAGTCAATCATAGCGTCCCTCATCCTTAAACCGAACGAAGGCCGCTGCCCCCTCGGCCATCCGCTTCTCCCAGGCATCCGCTGAGCTGATTGACGGCAACCGTCCCCGCTCCTTCTTGAACCTTACAGCACGGACCGCAAGCTCCTTGGCCTCCTCCGGTGTGAGGCTCGTGCGCTTGCCCGCAATCACCGCCGCCACCTGCTTCAGGCTCTCCTCACTCATCGCCTTGGCGAGGATCGCATAGGCCTCGCTGAACGGATTAATGCGGTCGATGAGGTCGATATCCAGCTCCCGTACATCCATGGCAAACTTGCGCACCCCCTGGATCAAGGCGGTATTGGCGGCGGGGTCACTGCTGCCGGTGCTGCCGTTGCCGGCTGAAAGTTGCTTGGCCTGCTGCACCAGGTTGATGGCAGCGACAGCATGCTGGCGTACCGCCTCCTGGTCTGCCTCGTCAAGGTCCGGGTATTTTTCCTTGATGATCTTCCCCATGCGCACCTGGGTCAGCTCCTCGGGCACCAGATCTTCGTCAAACAAGCCTCGTTCGATGGCGGTCTTATCCTGGACAAAGGTGGCGATGACTTCGTTCAGATCTTCCCGGCAAATGCGAATGGCTTCCTCGCTTTTCGGTTCCGCAAGCCCCTTGATTTCGACCACATAGCGCCCCGTCTCTTCGCATACGCCGATATTGCACCGGTTGGGATCATAACCAGCTTCGCCGTAGTCGATTCCCGGCCCAGGGGCATTCTCCGGATGCTTCGGCCTGAACTCGAAACGCGGCGCCAAAACCTGCTCCATCAGCAGGCTTGCGGCAATCGCTTTCAGAGTGTCGTTCACCGCCTCGGTCACCGCCTGTTCCGAGGCATCGGGCTCGGCGATCAGGTTGGTAAACCGGGCGTGCGTCTTTCCGGGCGCATCGCGGGTGGCCCGACCGATGATCTGCACGATTTCCGTGAGGCTCGACCGATAACCGACCGTCAGCGCGTGCTCGCACCAGATCCAGTCGAAACCCTCCTTGGCCATTCCCAGGGCGATGATGATGTCGACATGAGCGCGGTTGGTCTTCTGGGCCGGATCTTTGAGCGCGGCGGATACCTTGTCGCGCTTGGCTGGATCGTCGTCCACCAGGTCGGCTATCCGCAGGACCTGGCCGCCCGGCGTCTTGACCAACTGGAATCCCGTCACGGGATCGGTTCCCTGCCACTCGCCCAGTTCCTCGATGATGTGCTCGACCTCCCTGATCTTATCCTTGGTGCTCTCCCTCGAATTGACGTTCGGGATATGGACGATGGTCTTTTCGCCCGGGTTGAGCACCTTGAGAATGTCGTCGACGTAGGAGCCGGAGTAGAAGAAATAGCCGATATCGAGCCGCTTCAGATACTCGTAGCCGTTGAGCTGTTCATAGTAGGTGTAGGTGACGGTATCGAACCTGGCCTCATCCTGCGGCGCCAGTACCGCCTCGGCGTCGCCCCGGAAATACGAGCCGGTCATGGCGACGATATGCGCCCGGTCGCGGGCGATGAACTGGCCGAGATGCAGACCGAGTTTGTTGTCGGGATTGCTGGAGACATGGTGAAACTCGTCCACGGCAATCAGCCGGTCATCGAACGCCGCCACGCCGAACTGATCGACGGCGAAACGGAAGGTGGCGTGGGTGCAGACCAGCACCTTGTCCTCGCTTTCGAGAAACGTCCCCACCGACTTGACCTTGCCGCCATTGTCCGTGCCGGGGGCATTGCACAGGTTCCATTTCGGCTCCACCCGCCAGTCGGCCCAGAAACCGCAAGCACTCAACGGCTCGTCATTGAAGCTCGCGCCGATGGTCTTCTCCGGCACCACGATGACCGCCTGCTTGAGCCCCTGATTGTGAAGCTTGTCGAGCGCGATGAACATCAAGGCCCGGCTCTTGCCGGAGGCGGGGGGCGATTTGATCAGCAGGTACTGCTCGCCGCGCCGCTCAAAAGCACGCTCCTGCATCGGCCGCATGCCGAGTTCGTTCGATCTGGTCGAGCTGCCATTGCCTGCGTATTGTACGGAAACGGACGGGATGGGCTGAACCTGGATCATGCAAGAGTTCCTTTCAAAGGACATCGGCTATCAATGCAATTGTCCAACAGCCGGCTGGATAATTTGTGCAAGCACCTCTTGCACAAATTGCCGTGCTCAGCTTCCCCAAATTTTATGGAGCGCCCGTACGCCACAAATTCAGTAATGGAGTCTATTGCAGGCTTTGCGCTCCAGTAAAAAGCTTTCGGAGTATTCAGGCTCCATAAGCGGGGTCACAGCACCTCACGCCCTTCGGCCAAGTTGATGAGTCGAGGGAAGCACAGCGTGGCCGGACGTCTGCCGCTGCCGGGCTGTAACACCCGCAAGATGCCCGCATCTTTCATCTGCCGCAACAGGCCGGGCGTCGTCTTCTCATGGATGCCAAACTCCCTGAAAAGCTGCTGAGCCAGATCAGACGAGCGAAAGACTGGCTTGCTGAAAATGGCATCCAGCACATGCACCGTGTACTGCGAGCGTGTGGCTGCCTGAATGGCCAACTTCATTTCTTCGTATAACGCTTGAATGGCCGACACGCGGATGCTGTTCTGGCCTGCCTGGGTGATGATGGCCTGGAGAAAGAAGGCAATCCAGCCATTCCAGTCGCCTTCGCCTGAAATAGCCTTAAGCCGCTGGTAGTATTCTTCCCGATGCCTCTCCAGATACTCGGACAGGTAGAACATCGGCTGAGATAACGCGCGCTTCTGGTACAAAAACAACGGAATCAAAATACGACCAATCCGGCCATTGCCATCCTTGAAGGGATGCAGCAACTCAAACTGCGCGTGCACCACAGCCGTTTGCAGCAAAAAATCGACATCGTTGCTATCCAGATATTTCTCCCATGCCTGCAGGTGGTCGAGGAGTTGATGCGGGTTGGGCGGCACAAAACTCGCCTGCTCCATCGTGCAGCCATGCTTGCCGATCCAATTCTGTTCCAGCCGAAACTCGCCCGGCGTCTTATCTTGTCCGCGCACGCTGCTCATCAAAATACGGTGCAACTCGCGGACAAAACCCAGGCGAATGGGATAATCCTTCAAGTGCTCGCGGGCCGAATACAAGGCCAGACGGTAATTGGATATTTCCTGAATATCCTCGTATTTTTCGCCTTCCTTGAGGAGCCCAGCTTCCTGTTCCAGCACCTCGTCCACGGTGGCCTGCGTCCCCTCGATCTTGGACGACAAGACGGCCTCTTGAGTGGTCAGCGGCGAAAGCATGACCGCCGGATTGGGGATGCCCTGCAGCAGGCCGTCGTAGCGCGCCAATGCCGCGTTGGCTTGTCCCACCAGGGGCAGCAGGCGACGAAAATCCAGATCGGTCAGTGGCAGTTCGTTGGGCACATAGGGGATCATGTTCCTTTCCTCCTCCTTGCAACGGCTGCCGGTTTACCCGCCGCCGCCGTCATCTTCGTGTACAGCTCGAACAGCTTCTCCAGCCGCTCCGTGTCGTTGCGGAAGCGGCGGCCGATGTAGATGCGCTCCAGCACCTCGTCGTTGCGCTCGTGGGCCTGGCGCAGGTTGGCGGGCATGGCGTCGGGATCGTAAAGGTCGGCAATGGTGGCCGGAAAATGGGCCTCGCGAGCCAGCAGGATGTTTTCGGCGCAGCGGGTCAGGTCAGCCTTGTTCTTTTCGGTGAGAGGTGGGACGGGGAAGGTGTTCCAACCGAGGGTGTTGGAGTAACGGAAATCAGTTTTCAGCTTGCCGCAGACGGTGGCGATCCAGACCAGATGCAGGCGCGAGGCGATCAGCGCCATGTTCCAAAGGGGGGCGTCGTAGAGAGCAAAAGCGAGATTGCTGACGATGGAGCGCGGGGGTAACAGTCCTACCGGTAAATATTCGCGTCTTTCTGAACTAACCTGCGGTACAATCAACGAAAAGTTGACTCCAACAGACTGAATCTGCCTGAACCGATGTGGATATTCCGATGCCGGCCGCGTTTCAGCAGCTTTGCTGGCCGCGCGAAACTGACGAACCTGCTCAAACCGGTGTGCTAACTGCGGAATCTTCGCAGCAGCAGAGACATCGTGGTCATCGACCCAAATGCAGAACCGCTCCAAGCCGCGGATGTACTCAGCAGCACCAAAATATGGCCGAATGTAATGAGTTGCTTCTGGATCAGTGGATAGCAGCGCGTCACGCTCAACAGTAGATAGTGATAAATTACCTCCGTCTGTTGGCTTGTTACCCCATAGCATTGACGCCCGTCCAGAGCCAGGCGATAGTTTTGAAATTCCGTTAACAACTACATTTGGCCCAGAAACTAAGTATGCGTTGATGTGCTCCACCTCACGCGCCATCTCTCCGTTGTTGTCGTTAGAAAAAACTCGACGCACTTTTGGTGGGTTATTTGAGAGCCCAACCACCACCACCGTCACACCCGCATTGTGGCTTGCAAGATTCGCCCACCGGAACGAAGTATGCGCGAACGAAATCTGATGGCCCGTAGAAAAAATTAGCGGCCAAAGCAGCGGTACCTGTTCCCCTTGACAGATTGAGTTTGTCGCTACAAATGCTGCCGCTGCATTCGTTTGGGTCCCGTAATCAGCGGCCTTCAAGAACCAGGCAGCTACGTAATCGAGCGACTTCCAGCCTTTTTGGCGTAACCCAAAAATTGCCTTCATATCAGCTTTTTGCTCGTCTGATTGCCATGTAAAACCAAGGTACGGCGGATTCCCACAGATATATGTCTCCCCACCCTCATTAGCGAAGTCGATTTGCGCCTGATCCAGCGGCGTGCTGAAGAGATCATCCGCCACCAGCTTCACCCCGGTCCCGGTCGGCGGGCAGATACTCAGCCAATCGAGCCGCAGGGCATTGCCACAGGTAATCCAGTTCTGTGCATCGAGGGGTAAAAACTCGGCCAGGGCCTCCTTTTGCCCGCGATAGAGCACATCGCACTGATATTCGGCGATGATCAGCGCCAATCGGGCGATCTCGGCGGCAAAATCCCGCAGCTCGATACCGCGGAAGTTGGTCAACGGAATGTCGCTCTTGCGCCCCCGCTCGCCGCGCCGCTCGTTGATGGCGTTTTCGATCTGCCGCATCTGCTTGTAGGCAATCACCAGGAAATTGCCCGAGCCGCAGGCCGGATCAAACACCCTGATCCTGGCGATCCGCTTGCGCAGGTTGAGGAGCATGCGCGGGTTTTCGCCCGCTTCTTCGAGCCGTGCCCGCAAATCGTCGAGAAACAGGGGACCCAGCACCTTCAGGATATTCGGCACGCTGGTGTAGTGCATCCCCAGCTCGCCGCGCTCCGCGTCATCCGCCACCGCCTGGATCATCGAGCCGAAAATATCCGGATTGATTTTTGTCCAGTCGAGGCTGCCGATGTGCAGCAGATATGACCGGGCAATCCGGGTGAAGCGCGGCACATCCACGCTCCCGGAGAACAGCCCGCCGTTCACGTAGGGGAAGACATCGGCCCAACGGGGGATTTTCGCCTTCTCCCGCCCATCGTCCTTGGTCGGCGTGTTCATGGAGCGGAAGATTTCGCCGATCACTTCGTGGGTGTTGGCGGAGTCCCGTTCGCTCATCCGCTCGATGGTGGCGGTGAACAACCCTCGACCACTGAAAATGTCGGTATCTTCGGCGAAAAAGCAGAAAATCAGCCGGGCCATGAAGTGATTCATCTCATGGCTGCGTTCGGCGGTCCCCCATTCGGGGTTGTCTTTCAGCAACTCGACGTAGAGCCGGTTGAGACGGCTGGTGGCCCGGATGTCGAAAGCGCTGTCGCGAACCTGCTTGACCGTGGTGATACCGGCCAGGGGCAGGAAAAAGCCGAAATGGTCGGGGAACTCCTGCCAGGCGCAGGCAACGGTCTCACCCGACTCGAGATCTTCCGCCTCGAAGACCTCGCCGTCGGTCGAGAGGATAAAACGGGCCTTGGCTCTGGTGGTGGCCGAGCTGGCTTTCAAGGCTTCGAGGGTTTTGGAAACCTCGCCGGGCTGCGCGACGGCCATATGAATATTGTTCGCCTGGAGAACCCCCCCCAGGTCGGACTTGTTCGACGCGCCCGAGCGCAAACGCTTGATGGTCGTTTCCTTATTCCCGAACGCTAGGAGAAAGGCATAGGGAAACTCTTCCCCGTCAAACGGTTGCAGGGCCAGTTCGGAGACTGCGGTCTCAATTTCTACGGCATTCATGGGATATATTGCCTAGGTGAGGACATGGTGCCAGCGTCTGTCTTGAATGCCGGCGGCCAATCTGAGGTGCCGCCTCACGGGTACGAAGGGAGATTGCTTGCCGGCTGCAACTCTTTCATTTCAGCCAACTTTTTTGCCTGGTCATGGCACGCTGTCAGCCGGCCGGGATGTTTGCCAATATGCCTCAGCCGGTGTTCTGTAGTCCAGACTGAAGTGAGCCGTCATTTCAGGTCTACCCACGTGCCATGGATGCAATTCGGAATTCTTCATGCCTGTTTCAAACGGCAACAGGCCCTTTCGCCAGTTGACGTAACCGTTTTCGAGGCCTGCCCGACTTTCACAAGGCCAAGTCCCATTCCTCGACCGGCAAGCGATGGGGAGTTGGCATGGGCGTCAGGCAGGTCGAATATAAACAAACAGGCGATCATTAAATTTTTGTTGTCTTTTTCCCATCCCTGCTTAGAATGGCACCATATTTTCCGATTATTTTCATGGGTCTAGGAGGGGACGGATGCGTCGGATCAAGGATTGGCCGGAGGATGAGCGGCCGCGGGAGAAGCTGCTGCAAAAAGGGGCCGAGGCGCTGAGCGATGCGGAGCTGCTGGCGCTGGTGCTGCGCACCGGCGAGGCGACGGCGCAGCTCAGCGCTCTGGATCAGGCCCGGCTGCTGCTCGGGCGCTTCGGGGGCCTGCGCCAGCTGGCCTGCGCCGGCACCAGCGAACTCTGCGAGTTCAAGGGAATCGGCCCGGCCAAGGCGGCCGAGCTGCAGGCGGTGTTTCAGCTGGCGCGGCGCTTCGCCGCCACCGAACTGCGCCCCGGCGCCCGCTTCACCTGCGCCGACGAGGTCTTCCGCCACTACCACGAGCGGCTGCGCGACCGCAAGAAAGAGGTCTTCTACAGCCTGCTGCTCGACAGCAAGAACCGCATCATCCGTGAGGTGCAGGTTTCCGAAGGGAGCCTGACCGCCAGCATCGTCCATCCCCGGGAGGTCTTCGCCCCGGTGGTGCGGGAGTCGGCGGCGGCGGTGCTGTTCGTGCACAACCACCCTTCCGGCGACCCCACCCCGAGCCGGGAGGACCTCGAGCTGACCACCCGCCTGCGGGAAGCCGGGGAGCTGATGGGGGTACGGGTGCTCGATCACATCATCGTCGGCAGCGGCCGCTACGTCAGCTTCGCCGACCGCGGCCTGATGGGATAACTGCCGGGTTTCCCCGTTGATTTCCCCCGGTCGGCATGGTAACTTGAGGGCTGTTCGCAATCGCCGCGGCCGGGGGCACCGCCCTTCCGGCCGCTTGTCGTCTTTGCCGCCCCTGTCGGTGGCCCGCTCCTGCCGAGTTCCCGATGTCCGTTGCCCAACCCGAACTGCTCGCCCCCGCCGGCAGCCTGGAGGCCTTCTTCGCCGCCATGGAAGCCGGCGCCGACGCCGTCTACTGCGGCCTCAAGGAATTTTCCGCCCGCGCCAAGGCCCGCAACATGACCCTGGCCGAGGTGGAGAAGATGCGCGCCTACTGCCGTCCCCTGGGGCGCAAGGTCTACGTCACCCTCAACACCCTGGTCAAGGAGAGCGAACTGCCGCTGCTGGTGGAGACCCTCGCCGGTCTTGACGCCATCGGCTGCGACGGGGTGATCCTGCAGGACCTGGCGGTCTGGCGGCTGGCCCGGGAGCATTTCCCCGACCTGCCGCTGCACGCCTCGACCCAGATGACCATCCACAACAGCGCCGGGGTGCGGATGCTGGAACGGCTCGGCTTCACCCGCGGGGTGCTGGCGCGGGAACTCTCCCTGGCGGAAATCGCCGCCATCCGCAGCCAGACCACCCTGGAGCTGGAGCACTTCATCCACGGCGCCCTCTGTTTCTCCTTTTCCGGCCAGTGCTACTTCTCCTCCTTCCTCGGCGGCAAGAGCGGCAACCGCGGCCGCTGCGCCCAGCCCTGCCGGCGGCGCCACAGCTACCGGGGCAACGAGGGGTACTACTTTTCCACCAACGACCTCTCGGCCATCGACCTGCTGCCGGAACTGACCGCGGCGGGGGTGATCAGCTTCAAGATCGAGGGGCGGATGAAGAGCGCCGAGTACGTGGCCAGCGTGGTCGGCGCCTACCGCAAGGTGCTGGACGCGACGCCGCAGAAACGCAAGGAGGCGGTGCAGGAGGGGAAGGAACTGCTCAAGCTCTCCTTCGGCCGGCTGCCGACCAAGGGCTTTCTCCCCGGCGGGATCCCCACCGACATCGCCATCCCCTCCCTCAAGGGGGCGACGGGGCGCTACCTGGGGGAAGTGGCGACGGTGCGCGGCGGCGAGATCGCCTTCAAGACCCGCGACAAGCTCCATGTCGGCGACCGGTTGCGCATCCAGCCCAAGAGCGACAAGGCCGGCACGGCCTTCACCGTCAAGGAGCTGCGGCAAGGCCAGCGCAACGTCAAGGCGGTCTCCGCCGGGGCGTTTGTGCATGTCCCCTCCACCTTCCACGGGGTCTTCAAGGTCGGCGACGGGGTGTTCAAGGTCTCCTCGGAGCAGGCCTTCACCCTGAGCGAAGCCGCCTGCCGGCGCAAGCTCGACGCCGCCCCGCCGATCCCCCGGCCCCTGCAGCTGCACATCGATCTGGCGGGGGAGGAGCTGCGGCTGCACGGTCGCCTGGAGGGGGTGGAACTGGAGCAGGGCTATGCGGTGAGCTGCTACCCGGCCACCGACAGCCCCTTGAGCGCCGAGACCCTGCGCGGGGTCTTCGGCCGCAGCGGGAGCGAGCCGCTGGAGCTGGCGGAGCTGACCACCGGGGAGCTGCCGCCGGTGATCATCCCCCCCAGCCGCCTCAAGGAGATCCGCCGGGATTTCTACCGCGCCCTGACCCAGGCCCGCCAGCAGCAGGAACAGGCCAACCGTCGCCACCGCCTGGAGCAGGCCCTGGCCGCCCTGCTTCCCGCCGAACCCCTGCGCCCGGCTCCCCGGGCCCAGCTGACCCTGGCCGTCCGCGACGGCCGTGACGCCCACATTCTGAGCGACCAGGCGGTGGACCGTATCGCCTTGCCGCTGACCCCCGCCAACCTGCAACAGTCCGGCGGCCTGAGCCGGCGCCAGGAGCGGGTGCTCTGGGATCTCCCCTTCATCCTCTTCGATCCCCAGTGGCAAGACCTGCGGGTTGCCGTCCGCCAGCTGCACCAGCGGGGTTTCCGCCACTTCCGGTTGCACAACCTCGGCCACTTCCCCCTCTTCGACGGCCTCGAGGGGGTGCAACTGGCCACCGGCTACCGGCTGTTCTCCCTCAACAGCCAGGCGCTGCTGGCCTGGCGGGACCTGGGGGTGCAGGAGGCCATGCTCTATATCGAGGATGACCGCACCAACCTGCGGGAGCTGCTCGGGCGGGACGCCGGGGTGGAGACGGCGTTGACGGTCTACGGGCCGGTGCCGCTGATCACCTCCCGCATCCCCATCAAGGGAGTGCGCCCCGACTCCCCGGTCCTCTCCGACCGCGGCGAAGGCTATCGGGTGGAGGCTCGCGGCGGCCTGACCACGGTGACGGCAGAGACCGACTTCTCCCTGCTCGGCCTGCAGGGGGAGCTGCAGCAGCTTGGCCTCGGCCGGCTGCAGATCGACCTCAGCCACCTCGGCCCCTTCTCCCCCCGGGGCAAGGGGGTGCTGGAGGCCTGGAAACGGGGGCAGGAGCTCTCCGGCACCTCCCGCTTCAATTTCGAGCAGGAGTTGGAATAATCCCCCATAGGCCGATAGAGTTGGCACAAAAGTCGCTACGACTTCTCCGCCGGACCCCTTTTTCCCTGCCGGAGCCTGCCCTTCCATGAGCGCCACCGAGCTGCTGATCGCCCGCAAGGTTGCGGCCGAACCGCCTGGATTGACGCCGGTTTTGCTGCGCCTGCAGGAGCGCGCCGGCCTCGATCCCTTCACCGCCCGGCAGCGGCTGCTGGGCCGCGGGCTGGCCCTGCTCGCCAAGGGCCCCGCGGCAAAACTCGATGCCCTGGCCGGGGAATTGACACCCCTGGGGCTGCAGCTGCTCCGCCTGTCCCCCACCCCGCCCGCCTTCGAGCCCCAGCGGCTGACTGCCCTGCGGGTCGGCGCCGATGCCATTTCCTTCATCTGCGGCCCCCAGGAGCTGAGCCTGCAGCGCGGGGATGCCGTGGTCGGCATCCTGGCCGACCTCTCCGGGGCGCTGATCGACAAGAGCCTGAAGCAGCTGATGGTGCAGAACGCCTACCGGGGAGCCGCCGCCGTCGCCCCCATGAGCGACGAGGAGATTTTTCGCACCATCCTGCGGGCTACGCCGGTGCTCGACCTTTATCTGCTGAACGAATCGGGGCGCCCCCGGAGTGGGGTGCGAATCTTCCCCGGCCGTTACGACCCCAAGGGGCTCGGCGAACGCATGCGCTACAGCGGCCCCGCCAACCTCGAAGCGCTGCTGGAACTGGTGCAGGAGCGGGCCGGCCACTTCACCCTGCACACCGGTTTCGGCCTCGACCTGTTGCCCGGCTGCAAGCTCAGGACCGGGAGCAACGAACTCCCCTTGAGCCAGGACAACCTGGCGAGCCTGACCCGCTACGGCTGGCTGATGCTCGATCTGCCTGCCACCACCCCGCAGGATTCGACAGTTCCTCCGCCCGTCAACCTGCTGGCGGCCACCGGCGTGCCGGAGCTTGCCGAACTGGCCGAGGAGATCGCTGCTGACCGACCTCAACCGACGCTCACCACTGCGCCGCCCGAACTGCCCCCGCCCCCCGATGTCGATCCCGAGCCTCCCGGGGCCTGGCGGCGGCTGCTCGGCTTTGGCTCGGCGGCCTTCGGCGGCATCATTTACCTCGCCCTCGAGGGACCCGAACTGCTCGTGCACTTGGCCCGCCTCGGCTTCGGCAGCGGGGTCCTGCCCGCCCTCGGCGCGGCCCTGTGCGGCTGGGGCGGCTTCTACTTCCTGCGCCTGAAACGCACCATGGAAAACACCCCCACCAGCCGTGCCCGCTCGGCCGCCATGGGGATGGTGGAAATCCAGGGGCGGGCGGTGCGTCGCTACGCCCTGGTCTCCCCCATGACCCACCTGGCCTGCGTCTACTGGCGACTGGAGAAATTCCGCCGGGACAGCAACGACCAGTGGAAAAGTGTCGGCAGCAGCAACAGCGGGCCGGTTCCGTTCGACCTGGAGGACGCCACCGGCCGCATCGCCGTCGACCCCCGCGGCGCCAGCATCGACACCGCCAGGAGGGACACCCCGGGCAGATGAGTCTGCTGTTTTCCGGTGGCGGCCGCGGCGATCTGCAGGAGAAATGGGTGGAGGAGGTTCTGGCCGAAGGGGCGTCCCTCTACGTCCTCGGCTATGCCGCCCCGGCCCAGCGCGGCGGCGTTTCGCTGCGGGAGCGGACCCTCGAGCGGCTGCGTCGCCTCAAGGGGGACCCTCGGGCCCTGGCCCGTTACGATCAGGACGGTGATGGCCGCATCTGCGCCGCCGAGTGGGATGCCGCGCGCCAGGCCGAAGAGGAGCAGGCTCTCCACGACAGCCTGCGGGAGCCTGCCGGGCCGGGGCGTACCCAGATCGGACGGCCGCCGCAAAAAGGGCTGCCGTTCCTGATCGCCGAAACGGCCTCGGAGGCCCATCTGACCCGCAACTATGCCTGGTATGCCGGGCCCCTGCTGCTCGCGGCCCTCGGTCTGGCCGCCTGGACGCTGGCCATCTGGTCCCCATATCTTTTCCCGGCCTAGGCCGGCAAACCTGACCCTCGGAGGTGTCTATGATCGGTTGGATCGTGCTTGGCGTGCTGCTGCTGGTGCTCGGCGGCCTGGTGGCCTACGTCATCCTCATCTACAACGGCCTGGTGCAGTTGCGCAACGACATCGACAAGGCTTGGAGCAACATCGACGTGCTGCTCAAGCAGCGCTTCGACGAACTGCCCAAGCTGATCAAGGTCTGCGAGGCCTACATGCAGCACGAGCGCAAGACCCTGGAGGCGGTCATCCAGGCCCGCTCCCAGGTCACCAGCGCCCGCGGGGATGCCGCCAAGCTGCAGGCCCAGAACGCCCTGACGGAGACCTTGCGCTCCCTGTTCATGGTGGTGGAGCGCTACCCCGAGCTCAAGGCCGACGCCGCCTTCCGCAGTCTCGGGGCCCGCATCAGCGATATCGAAGACCAGATCGCCGACCGCCGGGAGTTCTACAACGATGCCGTCAACCTCTACAACATCCGCATCGCCCAGTTCCCCGACGTGCTGGTGGCCAACCAGTTCCGCTTCACCGGCCGCACCCTCTGGCAGATCGACCCGGCCCACCGCCAGGATGTCCAGGTTGCCTTCCAGCACCCTTGAGGCGACTGGTCCCGTTTTTGCAAATCCCCTGGGTCATACAGGAAAAAACGGCCCAGGAAGGGGGGGGGCTCCCCTCCCGGGCCGCCAAAAGACCAAAATGGGCGACCAACCACCCGGGGATTTCACCATGGACCAACAAGACTGGCTGATCAACCTGCGCTACTGGTGGCTCCGGCGCCAGTTGGCCCCTGAAGGCTCCGCCACCCCCACCGGCCAATATTGCCCGCGTTTCGGCCAGATCGCCATTGAACTCGGGTTCGTCAGCCAGACCCAGGTCCGCCAGGCCCTGCTCGAGCAGTACGATGACGCCCGCCAGGGGCGGCCCCACCGGGTGCTTGGAGCCATATTCTTCGCCAACAACTGGATGACCCCCGGCCAGATCGACCGGGTGCTCAACGAGTTGTTCCAACGCCGCCTGGCCCAGGAACCGCTCCCGGTTCCCCAGACCGGTTGCCCCCTACCCGTCCAGCCCAATTCATGATAGAGTCCTGCGGATCAACCCATCCCAACCGCAGGAGGATTTACCCATGATCAAACACCTGGTGATGTTCCGCTTCCGGGAGGATGCCGGCAGCGCCGCCATCGACGCCATCGTTGCCGGCCTTAATGGCCTGCCCGCGCTGATTCCCGAAATTCGCAGTTTCCAGGTCGGCCAGGACGTTCTGCGCTCCGAGCGCTCCTACGACCTGGCCCTGGTCTCCGACTTCGACGATCTCGAGGCCCTCGGCCGCTACCAGGTCCACCCCGAGCACCAGAAGGTCGTCACCCTGGTCAAACAGGCCGCCAGCAGCGTCGTCGCCGTCGACTACGAGTACTGACCACAGAGAATAGCCACTGCGGCGGGTACTTCAGAGGCTCGCCGCAGTGGTCCCCCCTGACCCGTCGCAAAAGTCCGACAACCGGAGGGGCCCAGGGCCGGCTTATCAGCCAACCTGAGACCCGCTCCGTCATTGAACCAGCCAGATGTCGTCATTTTGGCCCGCCTTCGCCCCGATCTGTTGCAAAAATCCGACAGTATTTGAAAAACATGCACTCCGCCTCATCTGTTTTCGGTAATGAGGTGAGATAAGCCATTGAAATCAAACAAACCTCCTGAGCGCGGCACAAAAATTGCTAACATCTTCTCCTGTCAAGGAATTCCGCCCATGAAGGAGGCCCCCATGACCCGACATCAGACCCAACCGGAACCCGTACTTGGTCGTTTTCTGCTGATGATCCTGCTGCTGGTCTACGGAGCGGCGATGATCGCCATGCCCATCCTGCTGTTTGGCCTGCCGACGGGCCTTTGGATCTCGGCCGCGCTGCTGGCTGGTGGCATCGGGGTGATGGTTGTGCTGACCGGCGTCAACAGCCAACAGGAAACTCCGGCCCCGGCCGCGCCGCAACCCTGCATCATCAAAGTCACCCCTCCTGCCCCCGAAGGTCCCCAACCCCGGACCCTTCCTTTGTCCTGAACCAAACGAGGCGGGGGCATCCCTCGATG